>JBBRCV010000294.1:0-6152 GCA_038204505.1 Elainellales cyanobacterium | reverse complement strand
CTTTACTACTGAGCTACCATTCGATGTAAAGGCTAGTCTGCATCTACCAAAGAATTGCAAATTGAGTATGTAAGGAGCTAAGTGGTGACGATTGCAGCAGAGCTACTTCCTGGAACATTAGTGGATCGTCGCTATCGTATTCAGCGCGTTTTGGGACGGGGCGGTTTTGGGCGAACCTATTTAGTTGTAGATAAGTGGCGTTTTGGCGAACTCTGCGTCCTTAAAGAATTTGCCCCCAGCAACCGGGGCGATGCCGTCGTTACCCAAAAGCTTCGAGAACTATTTCAGAGAGAAGCCACAATTCTCCACAAGCTCAACCATCCTCAAATTCCTAAGTTTTTAGCAGTTTTTGAAGAAGACAGCCGATTATTCATTGTCCAAGAATATATCAACGGCAAAACCTACTGGAATCTGTTGCGAGACAAACATCAAACCAGCACCACTTTTACCGAAACCGAGATCTTGCAATGGTTAAAAGATTTGCTGCGCGTGCTGGCATACTTGCATAAGCAAAACATTGTGCATCGAGACATTTCTCCCGACAATGTGATGCTGGCAAGAGGGAAAAAACTGCCGATTCTGATTGATTTTGGGGCAGTTAAGCAAGCAGCAACTCATTTCAATCTAGCCCACACTCCCGCCGACGGCTTGATTCAAGCTTCGGTGTCTGTAGGCAAGTCGGGCTATGCACCCTACGAGCAACTGCGGATGGGGCAATGTTCGCCTCGGAGCGATCTATATGCGTTGGCGGTGACTGCGGTGGTATTGCTCACGGCAAAGCCCCCTAGCCAGTTGATCGATCCAAATTCTTTGGAGTGGAAGTGGCAGACGTTGGTCAAGCTTGATCCAACTCTGGTCAAAATTTTAGAAAAGATGATGGCGGAAAAGCCGAAGGATCGTTACGCCTCGGCAGAAACTATTTTGCAGGACTTACAACAAGTTCGTCTCAATGCCCCAGCGCCGACTGAGAGCTTACCTATAGACTGGGGGCAGGCTGAATCTACTCATTTGCAGCTTCAGCCCCTCGGTTCACTCTTTCCTCATGAACAGCCCCATAAACGGGTATACACGACTCGCTTGCAAAAGCCCTCTGAAGAAAAGGCGCTAGAAAAATCGTCCATTGCCTTTGGGGCACTGAGGCTAGTGTCCTCTCAGGCAAAACCGAGGCAGTCAAAACAGAGGCTGGTGTCCTCTCAGCCAAAAGCTGCCAAAGTTCTCAAAACTCCTAAAGTTATCGTGGGCAAAGTTGGTACATCTGTGGAAAGGTTTTCTCTAACTTGGAGTAAATTGCTCATTGGTGGATGTTTGGCACTCTTGCCGCTCGGTGGCATTCTAGTAGGAATTCAATCTTCTTACGTTTCAGCAGTTTGCCAGACTTTAGATAATTGCGCGAATGAGCAACAGGCAGCGTTGATTTATCAACAGTCGGTTAGACAAGCCAAGACGGCGCAAACCCTTTCAGAGATGGCAAAGAATCTACCTGACTTACGACGTGCCCATACCCAGCTTTCAGCAGCGATCGCGCAACTCAGCGGTTTGTCTAACGACACTAAACTTGCCTCAATCGTTCAACAAAGGTTAGCCCTTTATCGCCCTCACTTAGATCATCTAGACTCTCGGTTAGCAAAAGAATCTAAGGCGACTGAATTGCTGAGTCGCGCTAAGGCAGAGGCGCAGAAGGCAAATGAGCTAACAACGATCGCCCACAAAACTCAAAACTACGAAACGGCAAGGCTGCAATGGGCTAAAGCTTTGGCAACCCTGCAAGCCGTTCGCCCCTCAACCTTTGCCCACAATCAAGTCACAGCGCGATCGCAAGAATACACCGCTCGTCTTGAAACCCTTGATTTGCGTATCGCCGCCCTCAATCCTCAAGCTACCTCCCCCGTTCAAACTCCGGCAAATCCTTTTCAACCACTGGTCAATGAATCTTTAACTGAGCCATCTACTGCACCACGTCCAGTTCCTCAACTATCTCAGGTTTCACCCCCTGAGCCAATTGCCTACGCCCGGACATCTGCTGCATCTAGAATAGCTACCACTAGAGCGATCTCTTCGAGAAACCCGCAGGTTGTCCCCCGAACAATTGCGCTTGCAGAGCGGAGCCAGCGTCGCGTAGCCCCAGATCGCAGCACCCCAGCTCGCTTAATAGCTCAAGCCTCTAGTTCAAATCAGCAGCCGTCTCCAATTCGCCAGCCGTCTCGTGCTAGCGCTCGACCCGCCGCGATCGCCTCCCCCCAACCTGCGCGCCTAATTGCACTGGCTCCGCCCTCGTCCACTCCTAGTCCAGCCGTTGCCCAACAACCCTTGTCTAAACAAACTTTAAACAACGTCTCTATTCAGCTTGGCAACACCAGAGTCTCACCTGATGGCACACTAGCAGCTAACTTAGTAGTCGAGAATAATAGCGATCGCACTTTTGGCTTCGTCCCCGTCTTTGCCGAAGTCGAGGATGCCAATGGCAACATCGTCCGCTCTCGAGTTCACTTTACTAATGCAGAAGGTGGAATAGCCGAACCTGGAGAAGTTTTACACGGGCAAGTTCGCATGTTTAATCGAGAATGGAACTCATCCGGTTCTCAAAATCTGGCTCTCGTCATTCAAGAAGGAACGACTGGCAGCCGCAACTTCCGCCTCACCTTCTAGTCTAGTTTTCTGACATAACACTACGCCGATGGTTTAGGACAAGGGGCTTAAGCCCCTTGTTGCTTGTACAGCCCCCAAAAAACAAAGGCGACCCATTGGGTCGCCTTTGTTACAACATTAGGCTGATTCGTTAAACTGCTGCACTGGAAAGGCTAACAGCCTCCTTCAGTAATGCCGCTTTGTCAGTTTTCTCCCAAGGTAAATCCAAATCATCCCGCCCCATGTGACCGTAAGCAGCCACATCTTGATAGAAGCGACCGCCTCGCTCGGCAGGAATGGTGGTTAACCCAAAGGTTTCAATGATGCCCGCAGGACGCAACTCAAAATGCTCTTTGACCAAATCGAAGAGGCGATCGTCATCCACCTTGCCTGTCCCAAAGGTTTCTACCAAAATACTGACCGGACGAGCCACGCCAATGGCATAGCTTAACTGCACTTCGCACTTTTCAGCTAAGCCCGCCGCTACAATATTTTTTGCCACATAACGCGCCGCATAAGCTGCACTGCGATCGACCTTCGTCGGATCTTTCCCCGAAAACGCGCCGCCGCCGTGTCGAGAATATCCACCATAGGTATCGACAATAATTTTGCGACCCGTCAAACCCGAATCGCCCTGCGGTCCACCCACCACAAACTTACCCGTGGGGTTTACCAGAAAACGGGTTGTGTCGTCTGGCTTAATGGCAATATCTTCAAAAACAGGTAGAACTACCAGCGCCCATAGATCCTCTTTAATTTTGGCTTGGACTGCCAAAGGATCTGAGATATCGCTAATCTCAGCAGTATGCTGTGTCGAGACCAGAATAGTGTCGATACCGACAGGTCTGCCATTCTCGTAAGCTACGGTCACCTGCGTTTTACCATCAGGACGCAAGTAGGGCATCTGTCCAAGTTTACGAACGGCTGCCAGCTTACGAGCAATTCGGTGTGCTAAGCAGATCGGCAAGGGCATTAGCTCAGGGGTTTCATTGCAAGCAAACCCAAACATCAACCCTTGATCGCCAGCCCCGACTGCATCGAGCTGTTCATCACTAGAAAGTTCGCGCTGCTCTTGGGCTTGGTCTACCCCTTGGGCAATGTCGGGAGACTGTGCATCTAAGGCAATTAACACCGCACAGCTATTAGCGCTAAAGCCATTGACTGCATCGGTGTAACCAATTTCAGCAATTTTTCCGCGAACTAAATCAACATAATTAACTTGTGCTTTCGAGGTAATCTCGCCAGTGACTAGCACCATACCCGTATTAACTACAACTTCAGCCGCTACTCGGCTAGAAGGATCTTGAGCTAGGAGTGCATCAAGAATGGTATCGGAAATTTGGTCACAGATTTTATCTGGATGACCTTCAGTTACAGATTCAGAAGTAAAAAAATGGCGACGGGACAAGGAAAGACCTCCCTTTATCGAAGTTAAGCAATTGTTCAGAACTAGAACAGGAGACTAGCACATTTCGGATTCAGCAAAGTGAGCCTAAATTGCATCTACCACTCTGCTGATTGCCAAATAGGCAAACCGATCGTGCAATTCTGTTTTTTAAAGCCGGAAGACGACCTACTAACTCTGCTAAGGGAGCAAAGGAGAAAAGCGACTAAACCACTCGCTAATCAAGCTCCTGTTGTAAAACTAAAGGTAAATCTTTTTGAAAGCAAGTAACTTTCTCTAGGATTTATCGTTTTAGAACATACGCTAGACTAAATTTTAAACGAATAGTGGTTCGTTTAGAAACCGAGTCATGGGCGGCAGAGTGGAAACAATATTAGCAGCTTTTTCATCCTAATACTTCTCCTTTTCAGGAATCAGTACTTTCACTAGCCTTGTAAAAGCCCTTAATCAAGCGAATTTTTACATCTTTTTAAGCTACTTGTTAGGAGATCTTTCTCAGTAAGCTCTGCGAGAACTTAATTCATGTAGGAATATAGAGCCTTGATTATAGTCCTACTGTGAAAGAATTTCGATCGCCTCAAGTTGATGAATCACGGCATTGGCTGACAAATGAAAGGCACTGCTCCAGCCTCCTGTCACGCCAATGCAGCCCGCTGCCCCTGATTGAGCTAGTTGGATATCGGCTTGTGAATCTCCAACGATCAGGGTTTGACTTGGAGAAATCCCTAATGCATGACAGGCTTGCTTCAGCAAGCGAGGGTCAGGTTTACTGAGAATTCCATCAGTGCCCATTTGAAGCTGGAAATAGGGAGCAAGCTGGTATTTTTCAACAAAATCTTTGACATTATCGGTGCTGTCAGACGACAGGATTCCCAACCGGAGTCCCGCCGTAGTCATAGTTTGTAGAAGGGGAAGAACCCCTGGGACTAAAGGCGTATGGTCTGCCTTACGTTTCATGTACTGGTCAGCTTCGATAAAAGCCGATCGCACCACTTCGAGCGACTCGATCCAATCGCGTCCTGTTTCAGTCACATAGGCAGCAGCGGCAATTTCGTTTTCTTGACGAGTGCCGATCGCCATTAACCCCGATGGATTGAGGCGATCGCCATCCACTCCAAACGCCATCAACAACGGCTCTTGAACGCCAGGAAATTGGGCATCGATTAAGCGCGATCGCTTTTGCGCCAAGCTCCGCAAAAATGCCTCCGAATTTGCCAACGTCCCATCTTTATCAAACAACACAGCTTGAATATTTTGAAACGTCACATCCTGACAACGAATCGTGACCATTGCAACCTCTCCTTTAAAACTCCAATAAAAAGGAGGGACAACTCCCTCCTATGATTTATATCTAAGGCAGCAACCTGTTTATTCTTCGACTGCTGAGGGCAAATCTTCCTCAAAAGCTTCAGCCTCTTCAGCCTCTGCGATCGCTTCAATCTCAGGGGTTACTTCGACCTCTTCAGCCTCTTCAGCTTCTTCGACTTCTTCGACTTCTTCAACCGCAGCCTGAGGCTGAGACTGCTGCAACATCTTTTCACGATATTTCGCAGCCATCTCTTCCGCCATGTCGTAGACAATCTGCGGATTTTTGACCATGTCGCCCGGTTCTGGCTCTAGCTGCTTGGTAGAAAGAGAGATTCGACCCCGCTCTGCATCCAGATCAATAATCATCACCTTAACTTCATCATTCACATTGAAGACGCTATGAGGCGTATCGATGTGATCGTGAGAGATTTCGGAGATGTGCAGCAAGCCACTAACACCGCCAATATCAATGAAGGCACCGTAAGGCTTCAGACATCGGACGGTTCCAATCACCACTTCGCCCACTTCCAAACGGTTCATCTTCCGCTCAACCAGCGCCCGACGATGGCTTAGAACCAGACGGTTACGATCTTCGTCTACTTCCAAAAACTTCAGGGGCAATTCTTCACCCACCAAATCTTCTTTAGGTCTACGGCTACTGATATGAGAGCCAGGGATGAAACCCCGGAGTCCTTCAATCCGAACCAACGCACCGCCCCTGTTTGTAGCGAATACACTAGAGCGAACTGTAGCATCTTCGTTTTGTAGCTGACGAACCCGCTCCCAAGCTCGCATGTACTCAATGCGGCGAATA
>JBBRCV010000293.1:0-6190 GCA_038204505.1 Elainellales cyanobacterium | reverse complement strand
GCTGCACCCAGGATTAGTCCACGCTTTGTAATTGGCATTTTCCGATTGAGCTGAGAAGGACAGACTGCAAAATAAGTACGCCCAATCTAGCACAGCAAAGATAAGACGGACGGAAAGGTCAGTTTGGACTTTAGATTTTGGATGGCGCTACTCTAACGTCAGCATTGAGGAACGTCAGTACTGAGACAACTTACGGGTCTACCCAACAATCATCAGCTTTAATCAGGTTGATTAGTTCTATAACACCCTGGTCTTCAGGGACTCGCTTAATTTCGTCGCGTCCTCGGTAAAGCGCAATGAACCCAGCCTGTTTGCCAACATAACCATAGTCGGCATCTGCCATTTCGCCCGGACCGTTGACAATGCAGCCCATGACAGCAATGTTTAGTCCAGTCAGATGGCTTGTGGCTTCTCGGACTTTGTGCAGCACTTCTTCCAGATTAAACAAGGTGCGCCCACACGAGGGACAAGCCACATATTCCACCATGGTTCGCCGTAAGCCCAAAGCCTGCAAAATGCCGTAGCAAACAGGAATCTCTTTTTCGGGAGCTTCAGTCAAGGAGACGCGGATCGTATCGCCAATGCCCTCAGCCAGCAACGTGCCGATACCAGCAGTGGATTTAATGCGCCCGTATTCTCCGTCGCCCGCTTCGGTAACGCCCAGATGAAGCGGATAATCCATGCCCAGTTGATCCATCCGCTTCACCATCAGGCGATTAGCGGCAATCATGACGGCAACTTTAGAAGCTTTGAGCGAAAGTTCAATGTTGTAGAACTCTAACGATTCGCAAATGCGGATGAACTCTAATGCCGATTCCACCATGCCTTCAGGAGTGTCGCCGTAGGTAAACAGCATTCGCTCTGCCAAGGAGCCATGATTAACGCCGATACGCATGGATTTGTTTTGATCGCGTAGTGAAATCACTAGCGGTTCCAGGGTTTCTCGGATCTTTTCGCCAATTTCGTCAAACTCAGCTTGGGAGTAGTCTTCCCGACCAACTTTTGGTTTCTCGAACACATAAAGTCCGGGATTGATTCGCACATTATCAACGTGCTTAGCAGCCTCTAATGCAATTTTGAGACCGTTGTGATGGACATCTGCCACCAGGGGCACGGGCTGGTAGGATGCAAACAACTTTTCTCGAATTTCTTCCATCGCCTTAGCGTGAGCCATGCTGGGTACAGTTACCCGGACAATTTCACAGCCAATCTCGTGGAGGCGGCGAATGGCGGCAACAGAACCCTCAATATCAAGGGTATCTTCGTTGATCATCGATTGGACTGCCACCGGATGACCGCCACCAATGGTAATACTGCCTACAGGAACAGAGCGGGTTTTGCGGCGATGGATGGAGCCGTCGGTCGGGAGTCCTAAATAGGAAGTTTCCGGGGTAGGGATTACAGGATTGGAAAGAGTTTGCATACCCTATTTGTTTAAGAATAAAGGTCTAGGTCTATGGGAGAGCTTTTATAGAAAATTGATCTCAAGAGAATTATTAACTCTCGTTCTCCAGATTGCCATAAATTGGAGCAAGTTGAACGGTGAAGGTCTTGAGGAATACCAAAACTACCTAACTATATAATCTGACATTCATTTGAGCTTGACGCTTTCTATCAAACTCTATCGTTTTAGCAAAACTGCCCGTAAGCCCGCTGCCTTCGCTCCTTCATAATCTTCTTTCTGACTGTCGCCAATGTGCCAAGCCTGAGCGGGTAAGCAGTCATGCTTTTTCAGAGCAGCTTTGAAGATTTGCACATCGGGTTTTGCCGCACCGACTTCGGTGGAGACGGTGACTGAGGAAAAGAATTCTGCTAACCCTAAAGCAGGCAAAACGGCATGGAGGCGAGAGTCGAAGTTTGACAATACGCCTAGCTCGATATTTTGGTCGCGCCATTGGGTTAAGGCAGCGAGAATGTCGGGGTACACAACCCAAGGATCGGCGATCGCAAAGTGGTGATAAAGTGCAGCGAAGAAGGCAGGAAAATCAGCAAATTGCTCAAAAACGCCCGCTTGCGAGAAAGTTTGAATGGCGATCGCTTCCCACCACACATACTCGTGATGAGGAATCTCCTCAGCTTCTACCCCAGGAAACGCCATGACATCAGCATTACGGAAGCTTTGGAAAAAGGCTTGATTAAGTTCCGTAGCGTCTGCCTCAACGCCAAACTGCTGGGCAATGTTGCGATAGACTTCACCCACCGAGCCTTTAACGCCAAACAGCGTACCGACAGCATCTAAAAATATAACTTTAGGGCGATTCTCTGACGTGACCTTCATGGCGAAAGCAATTCCCGCAGGGGCTGAGCCACCCAGTTTAACCCGACTTTGATTTGATGATCGAGCGTTGGCATTCGGTACAAGTAAATCAACCGTCGCGCCACATGAGCAAAAGGTCCATCGAGCTTGATACCCATTCCGGCTAGGGTAGCGTTATCAGTGCCAAGGCTCATAATTTCGCCTAACGCCTGGTAGCGAAAGGGCAGCAGCGGCTTGTCCATAATGGAAGCCCAAATATTCCAGCCTGCGTAGTCTGCCTGTTGAAAAGCGGCTTGGGCTGTAGATGGAACGCGTTGCCCTTCGGCATCCAAACATTCTGCCAAATCACCAAGGGCGAAAATTTCGGGATGATCGATAGTTTGAAGGTTCGTGTTAATGACTAATTGTTGGCGATCGTTGTGCTTAAGCGGTAGATTTTGCACCACTTCCGAGACTTGAGTGCCCACAGTCCACAGCACAATATCAACGGGGATGATATCGAGTTGTCCCTTATACTCCAGGGCGATCGCCTCTGCGGTCACCGACTCCACTTTTGTTTCCAGGTCAATCCACACATCCCGTTCACTTAATGCCTTACTTGCCGTTTCGCGGTTGAATTCCGGTGAAGTACGCAAAATCTGATCCGTTGCTTCGACTAAGCGCACCCGACCGCGATCGCCCAAACGTTCTGCCAGCTTACAGGCAAGCTCTACGCCGCTGTAGCCTGCCCCCACGATCGCCACTCGAACCTTATCTGCATCTGACTCTTCCAGTAGGCGCAGCTTTTCTTCTAGTCGGTAAGCATCTTGAATCGTCCGAAATGCGATCGCGTGTTCTGCCACACCCGGAACCCGATCCATAGGCGTTTCGCCGCCCATTGCTAATACTAGATAATCGTAATCAAGCTGATCATGATTCTGAAAATGCACCTGTTTAGCATCGATATCAATGCTTGCTACTGCAAGTTGACGAAACTGAATTCCCGTATTGGTCAACAACTCCACATAAGGAGGAGCAATCTCCCACGTTTCTAACTCTTTAGTCACCAGTTCGTAGAGGAGCGGGAGAAAAACAAAGCGATCGCGTTGATCGACCAGTGTAATCTCAGGCTTTTCGGACTTATTCCAAGACAATTGGCTAAGGCGTAGAGCGGTGTATAGACCACCAAATCCTCCACCGAGGATACAGATGCGGGTTTGCGTCATGGTTAGAGGGAAGAGGAAGTTTCTCCTTTAGGATAGCAAGTGCGTTAGCCAGCGGTAGCCGCCTGCTGATAAACCTTGGGCAACTGCCACCAGGGAATTTGGGGATACTGATGATGCTCTTGGTGGTAACCAAAGTGATAGCAGGTGAGAAATGACAAAATCATGGGCAGTGGAAAACTCTGGCTGTAGTAAGGAGCCTCGTAGCCACCAACAGGCTGACGATGGGGTAAAAACGTGCCAAAGAAAAAAAGCTGAAATGAGCTGAATCCTAGTGGGAGATACCAGAACAAGATGATATTAATTACAGAAACTTGTAGAACCCCACAGAGCAGCAGTCCGATCCCCAACAGCCCGAAAAACCGCGCCCAGCTCCAGTAGCCTTGCATAAAGTGAAAATACCACGTAAAAAAGTTCTGATCTTGCCCCTCACAAAAATCAGGATCACGTTCTCCAGTGGGGTAACGATGATGGAGATGGTGTTTTTTGAGCAGCATTTTGTAAGGCAGTAATGCATATAGCATCAGAGCGATCGCCCCAATTCCATGATTCGCTTTAGGATTGCCGGGGAATGCACTGCCATGCATAGCATCGTGAGCAGTGATAAATAATCCTGTTGACAAAAAGGTGCGTAATAGAATGCCCAAGATGCTCCAAACGGGTGATACTTCTTGAATATCAAGCATCAGTAAGCCTACTAAACTGACGACCCAAAGGCTAATCAGCAATAAAGCAATAGCCCAACCCCACACCGTATTCTCCTGCTGATTGATAGCAAGCGTCATCCCTTCTCACTCCCTTGAATTAGATCTTTCTTAAGCGACCGATTACAACTTATTAGTAAACGTTAACAAGTCGTAACAATGGAAGTGTAAACCTAAAAGTACTGCCCTGCATCCTCCTTAAGAATACAGACCAAAGGCGATCGCCGATTTCTTTGCCAACAGAGTGGAATAGATTGAAAGCAATTTTGCAAGGAGATTTCCTAACGCTCTGATGCTGATGTTAATTGGCTACCCTTCCTGCCGATACCGCATCCCTGGCAACTGAGTCACAAGTCCCATTAGTTCTAAATGAGACAAGGCGCTCAGAACTGTACTTGTGGGCTGTCCAGTTTGCTCAATGATGTAGTCAAGGGCGATCGCCTTTTCGGTCATTACTGGAATCACCTGAAAAATTGCCCGTAGCTCTGGCGGCAAATCTGGCGCGGCTGGCGGTAGAGACAACGCGGCGGCTGGTAGAGACAACAAGGAAAGTTGAGTCGTAGAATGCAATTGAGGAATACTGCCCAGTGCTTCCAATAGTTCGGCTTCTCCCAAAATAACCTGAGCGCCCTGATTGAGCAATTCTAAGCTGCCCCGCGACTTAGGATTATCCAAAGATCCAGGCAGGGCATACACGTCCCGGTTGTACTCGTTGGCAAGACGGGCAGTGATTAGCGCCCCTGATTTCTGAGGTGCTTCGATGACCAAGGTGGCGCGGCAGAGTCCAGCAATAATGCGGTTGCGGCGCGGAAAATTAGCGCGATCGGGCTGAGTGCCAGCCGCATATTCGCTGACTAAAAGCCCTTGTTTGGCAATGCTTTCAGCCAAACTAAGATTGCTGTAAGGATAGGTGACATCTACCCCTGTGCCGAGGACGGCGATCGTTCTGCCGCCTGCTTTCAGGCAAGCGTGGTGTGCTTCGGTATCAATTCCGGCTGCCAGCCCCGAAACAATCGTAAATCCAGCTTGGGTCAGTTGGATGGTGAGTTTGTGAGTCCAGCGCTTGCCATAATCTGACGGGCTGCGGGTGCCGACAATGGCGATCGCCGGAACAACGCCCTGATTCTCTAACTGCTCAACGATGCCCTGATAGTACAAAATCGGCGGAAAATCCGGAATTTCTAACAGCAACTGCGGATAGTCATCATCGGCAGGTGTCCAAAAGCAAGGGTTAGCTTGTTCATGTTGTTGAAGAAGACTTTCGGGGTCAATTGCACTGCGGGCAGTGGCGATCGCGGCTGTGTTTTGAACTCCAAAGCCATAGACGGCTTCTATTTTAGCGATCGGGGCAACCCAAGCCGCCGCCAGCGTGTCAAAGTGTTGGCGCAACCGTTGGATTAAGATGGAGCCTGTTCCTGGAATATTTGACCAGGCAAGCCAAAATGCTCGTTCTTGTACCAAAAGTTGCTCCTGTTGCGCCTGAAGGCGAGATATATTCCAAAGTATTCCCCTTAAGCCGTGCGTCATTGTCTCAAAGCCTGATCAACCTACGATAAAATTCAAACCATACTCTCATCCCCTCAAAAACTTTATGCAAACGGAATACGCTCAACGTCGTCAACAGTTATTAGAAAAAATTGGTAAAGGGACAGCGGTGTTTCGCAGTTCGCCAATGGCTGTGATGCATAACGATGTGGAGTATAACTTTCGACAGGACAGTGATTTCTTTTACCTGACCGGATTTAATGAAGCGAATGCGGTGGCGGTGCTAACGACGCAGCATGAAGAACATCGCTTTGTGTTGTTTGTTCAACCTAAAGATCTGGAAAAAGAAACGTGGACGGGGTATCGGGTAGGAGTAGAAGCAGCAAAAGAAAAGTTTGGGGCTGACGAGGTTTATCCGATCGCCGAACTCAACGAAAAACTGCCCCCGTATTTAGAAAAAGCAGACCGGATTTTCTATATATTGGGACGCGTTCTCCGTTTCAACGATACGATTCTCTTGCATTGGCAAACGTTTATGGCTA
>JBBRCV010000292.1:0-6191 GCA_038204505.1 Elainellales cyanobacterium | reverse complement strand
TACCCGACCTGCCAGAGCTGTGGGACTCAGTCTGTATCTCTGCCGCATCCCGCACTAACAACCGCTGAGTTGAAACTGTAATATCTGCCCCACGTCCAACTCCCACAGCTTGGCTATCCAAGCCGCCGAGAAACCTACCATCTGGGCTGGTTCCACTCAGTGCTAAAGACTGGGCAGCATTCACCCAGATGATTCCCCCTGCTTGAGTTCCTCGGTTTTGAATCAACAGCAGTGAGCCATCCGCCAGCGAGACTTGATTCCCTTGGACTTGAATTAATCCGCCGCCACTGGCATCCGCTAACGCCTGTTGCGAAAGACGAATGTTACCAAAGCGTTGGCTCCCTTGATAATCAAACGCAAAGCCAGAAGTCGTAGAACTGAGATTCACCTGCCCATCGCGCACGCTGCCCAACTCAATGCGTCCTTGCTCTGCGGTTAGGGTGCCGCCATCTATATCTATATCCCCTCCAATGAGAGCAAGGGTCTGACCTGCTGGCACCCGCAGACCAGAGGCGCTATTCTCTCTATTGAGGGGTGTGAAGATCGGCACCTGAACCGATAAATCATAGCCATTCCCTTGCACACGAATATTTCCCGGATTGGCTCTCATCTGCAAGCCGATCGGCACACTCACCGTCAATAGCGGTGCAGTCTGAGGATTCGTGGCGCTGTATTGGAAATTGTCGGCAAAATTGATGCTGTTGGCGGTCGTCGCCACAAAGGAGCCACCGATATTGAGGGATGCATTCGGACCAAACAGAATGCCTTTGGGATTGAGCAAAAACAAGTTTGCCGTCCCATTTGCCCGAATCAAGCCATCAATATTCGAGACTGATCCACCTGTAACCCGACTAAAAATGTTCTGCACATCAGCCGCATTATTGAAATAGGCAGAACCACCCGTCGGCACCGAGAAATGGCTGAAGCTATGGAACAGATTGCCCCCTCGTCTTGCCCCACCATCAATTTGAACATTGGGATTACCAGAGACTTGCGATCGCTCTCCCGCAGGCAGCGTGGTATCCGGCACCACTTGAGCGGCGATCGGTTGAACATAAAGCCACGCACTCAGAATACTGGCTGTCAAAACCCATGTGGTTCGATGCGATCGGTTCATGTTGCTACCTTTGTCTTAAAATAGCGATCCACAAGAGAGAGAGTCTCTTGGCGCGATGCAAAGCAGTTCCCTTTGCGGGTAATCGCTTCAGCCAAGCTAAAACAAACAATAGCAGAAGACCAAGCAAGATCAGTAAGTTAGCAGACTTTAAGTCGTTGCCTGTTTTCCGAAGTAGCCATAATACAAACCTCTCTGCAAATTAGCAGTCACTACCGCAACCTCTAGCCGCTCCAATCAATCCTAGCAAGGGCGGCACAGGTGGAATTAACTTCATCCCAGCAAAGAACACCCCTACAATCCAACCGCCCAGTAGCGCTAATCCAACTTCTTTAATGAACACTGCCATTCTATGAACTCCTGCTTAATGACATCAGTGATTTTATGTATCCGTTGGAATGCTAAACAGGCTATGAAGGCGTACTGCTCTCATGAAGAATATGCAACTATTCAGACATCCTCTAACGTTAAGTTGCCATGTCAAATAACAGCACTTCAGCATCGTTGGATGCACCTTGTAGCGTGATTTTTGCTTCTTGAGCGATCGCAGCGCCATCACCAGCAGTTAGCATTTGATCGTTTACCTGCAAGGCACCACGCGCTACCTGCAACCAGGCGATTCGCCCCTCTGCTAAGAAGTGACTCACCGTTTCACCCTCCTGCAAAACGGTGGCGTAAAGATTGATATCCTGATGAATGGTGATTGAGCCATCACGCCCATCACGAGAACCAACCAATCGCAGTGTGCCGCGCTTTTCTGCCTCAGCAAAGGTCTTCTGCTCGTAGCCAGGTTTAATGCCTTTCTGTTCTGGCGAAATCCAAATTTGCAGGAAATGTACAGGTTCGGTGCTCGACGCATTAAATTCACTATGTTGAATGCCTGTGCCCGCAGACATCCGCTGTACATCGCCTGGGCGCATCACAGATCCGGTGCCGATACTGTCTTTGTGCGCTAGGGCACCTTCGAGAACGTAGGAAATGATTTCCATATCGCGGTGCTCGTGCGTGCCAAAGCCTTGACCAGGGGTAACTTTATCTTCATTGATCACCCGCAGGTCTGCAAAACCTACATGGTTGGAGTCATGATAGCTGCCAAAGGAGAAGGTGTGACGACTATCGAGCCAACCTAAATTAGCAATACCACGATCTTGAGCCGATCGAATCGTAATCATGTTTTGCGCCTCCGAAGCGTTAGGAGATATTTTGTACAATGAACGGCGATCGCAGTGTTGACTCACTGATACTTTAGAGCAAAAAGCTTCAGCACCAGCGATCGTTCCACACCGCTCTTTGCCTGATGACTGTGAAAAAAACTCAAAGCCTGCAACTTAATTACACGCTTTGCTTGTGTGAGTTCAATATAGAGAATTGACTCTCACTTGTCGTCCATTCAGAGTTGACACTTTTACCGCCTCGAATGATGGATGAATGAATCCATCGCACAATGGAAGACTGGCTCCAACTTTAGTTGGAATTTAATGCTGATCTAAAGGGTTAATGATGGTTGCTAACGACCGTCTGACAACAGCATGATCATCAACAATCAGCACTCGAATCGTAGTGGTTTGGCTCATTGTGCTCACTCTCGGCTTATGATGACAACGATTTCTGTGCCCTGCCCCGGTTGGCTCTGAATCATCAGTTGTGCGCCAATCTGGTCAGCCCGTTCGCTCATGCCCAGCAAGCCAAAGCCACCAGCCGATGGGGTACTACCCACTCTAAAGCCCCGTCCATTATCTTGAACACGCAAAAGACATTGGACATTGTTGTACACTAGCTCCACCCGAATTTCACTAGCTTGCGCGTATTTGATGGCGTTGGTCAAGGCTTCCTGTCCCATTCGGAATAAGTGATGCTCAGCGTCGGCTGGCAACAAATAGGCTATGCCTTTGATTTCGTAGGTCAGAGCCGTGTCGGTCGTGGTTCTCATCTGAGCTACAAGGCGCTGTAGGGCAGTCTGTAAATTGCCTTCTTCTAGAAGCTGGGGACGGAGTGCTGCCACCGATCGCCGTGCTTCCGCTAGCCCAGTGCGTGCTAGCTCATCAATTATTTCCAGCGTTTCTAACTGTACCTGGATCGTCTCTGGATCGTCGGCTAGTATCTGTGTTGCTGCTCCTACCTGGAGCAGAATGCCTGTGAAGGATTGGGCTAGCGTGTCATGGATCTCGCGCGCCATGCGGTTGCGTTCTTCCAAAATCGAGGCTGCTTCAGCGCGCTTGCGATCGCTAATATCCGTAATGAGACTGTAAAAGCCTCTCACCTGAGCATTGGCATCGAAATCAGGGATCAAGATCATGCTGATGAACCGTTTACCAACCGGAAAAGGGATTTCTGCTTCCAGTGGTACAGTTTGTCCTGCAAACACCTGATTAATGTACGGCTCAACCCGTTGATAAACCGTCTCACCGAGAAGCTGGCGAACAGGGTTGCCCAGAATTTCATCACGGCTACAGCTAAACCAAACCTCATAGGTACGGTTGATAAATTGATAGCATTGATTAGCATCCACGTAGCTAATCAACGCCGGTAGCGCGTCGGCAATCAGTCGTATTTCCTGTTCTCGATGGCGTAGTGCAGCTTCGCTTTGCTGTGACGCTGCCGTTCGTTCTGCGACCTGTTGCTCAAGAATATAGTTGTAATTGGCTAAGAGGTGTTCTGCCTGCTTCCGCTCGGTGATGTCTTGAAAGGCTGCGATCGCATAAGCCACCTTTCCCTGCTCATCAAAGACAGGAGTGCCCCATACTTCAACGGGAATAGTCTTATTGTTTTTGTGAATATCTATATCATCAACAGTAGTACATTCGCCACTCAATGCCCGAACGACTGGTAATCTTTCTGTTGGGTAAATTTGGTCTGTTCCCGTCACGTAGAATTGATAAACCTCTGAAATTTGATCCGGGGTCGCGGTAGGATCAACTCCTTTACCCATTAGCTCGATACCTCGTTGATTAACGTAATGAACGCGACCAGACGCATCAACGATGCCAATTCCCACTGGCACAGCTTCTAGAAATTGAGCCACTCGACTTTCGCTAGTGCGGAGTTTTGAGTAGAGCTTGGCATTTTCGATCGCAATCGCTGCCTGAGTAGAGAGTAGATGCAACACTTGCGATCGATCAGGTGTAAAGACTCCAGTTGCTAGTTGATTTTCTAGATACAACACGCCAACAAGCTTACTTTGAATCAACAGCGGCAAACAAAGTAGTGACTGAGTTTGATTGTGCTGAATGTATGGCTCATTGATAAAATCACCTTCACGAGTTGCATCATTGAGGATAATAGATTCATGAGTGCGAATTACATACTGAATAATTGATTTGGGCAGTTGATTTGTCATTGGAATCGACTGTAGCACTCGCGTAGCACAGGCAACTGCACCATCGTTGAGTTCACAAGCAGCCTCAATCACCCATTCGCCTGATGTTTCTAAAAGCAAGCATCCAGTTTGTGCTCCAGCGTTCTCGATTAAGATCTGCATCAAGGAAGTAAGCAACTGTTTCAGTTCAATTTCGCTCGAAATCGCTTGAGCTGCTTTCATCACCGCCACCAAGTCAAAAGCGATATGTGAGGTATTAGATGTGGTTCCAGTCGTGGTGCGAACTGGTGTAGAAACTACGTTGGATGACTGAGGAAATAGCTGCGGGTAGCGAGTTTCTAAATCTTTGACTTTTGCCGTTGCGCCCCACCGTTCATAGCAGTAGTGAGCTTCCCTCATGTAGGTTTGGGCAATTTTCGCCCTACCTCGCGCCAGATAATGTTTGGCAGCCAACTCGTATGCTAACGCCTCTTCTTGAATATATTCATTTTCCCTGGCTCCCTGGATAGCTTGTTCGTAGAACTCTTCTGCCTCAAACAACTGATCCAATACTCGTGCAGTCTCTGCTTGCACCAATTGATATTTATGCAAATGGTTCATTGGCGCATAATGTGCCCATTGCTTCATCCTCTCCTGGCTAACCGCAACATTTTTGAGGATTTCCTCCTGCACTGGAATGCTGCTTCCGGGATATGTTGCGAGTCTGGTCAGAGAATTATAGAGATAGTAGAAGGGAACAAGGAGCGTCCCTCCTGCTTTGCTTAGATGACTTTCTGCTATAGCTGAGCTTTCAATTGCCTGAGTATATTCAGCAAAGAGGTAGCATAGCAAAAGTTTATCGAGATGTACTAGAAATATTACGCCTCCATCTATTTCATTGTTTAACAGTTTACTTTCTTCACTGTAAGCTTCGCCAGTCAGACGGGTTGGATTGACTGAGTATCCCATCAAATTTAAGACAGTCTGCTGATGTATCTTACTCCAGGTAAGCGGTGCTGCCTGTTTGATTTGCCGCATTGCTTCACAATATACTTTCATCTCTCGTTCAACTTGCACAAGTTCTTTGCCAACCATAAGAGATTGAGAGCAGTAAGCGGCAATGCAATAACCAGCAAACTCTAAATCTCCGGTTTCCAACCCAACTTCATAAGTTTCATGTAGTCGCTTCAATGTTTCTCTAATATGTTCTTTCCGGTGAATGATGTAGGTATTTACAATGTACAGTGCCTTAGCTCTAAATGAATGAGTACGCGGCTGTGACAACAGTCTAAGAGCAAGCTGTCCAAACTCGTACCCAAAATCGATGTTTCCAACCAGCCCACAAAGAACTGACCCAAAGTTGGCATAGGCAAAGGGAGATACAAACGCATTGCCGTACTGAATGGATAAATTGACCTGTCTAGACGCAAGTAGAGGTACCAAATCAGGAGCAGCAATTTGGGCAGCGATCGTGATGCTAGATAGAATTTGCATCGCTCCTAGCTTGTCTGGTTCAGTCATTTCTGGCAATCGAATCAAGTCCTCAACTCGTGTTTTATTGAAGCGGGACATGATTATGGTTAATTCGTGCTGAATATCTGATTGACTTGGTGTTGCGGAAAAGTCGATCCCCAGTTGCTGCAAAACTTGCAATCCAGTGTTGATTGCTTGCAATGGCTGATTCTGCGCCATGTTAGTTTGAATTTTGACTTCGCAAGCTTTTACAGTATCGAGAACCGTTTTAGCTGCTTGTAGAACGATCGCAGCCCAGGATTCCACCTG
>JBBRCV010000291.1:0-6196 GCA_038204505.1 Elainellales cyanobacterium | reverse complement strand
TCGAAGAATCTATGAATGAACAGGGCGAATGGTGCTGATGACAACAGCCGCATTATTGAGGAGCCGTGTGCTGGTAACCTCGCAAGCACGGTTCTGAAGGAGAGGGCGGCAGGGCGACCTGTCGCTCGACTCTTACGAGTCCCCTCACGGTCACTTCAAACGCAAACTCTGCCAAGCTTTATTTCGACGGGGCAGTTTCGAGTTTGAATCGGTGGCCGCTTATCAAGCCTTCATCGTCCAGGTCGTCGCCAAACAAAATGCCAACCGAACTCAAAAGTTTGAAGTTGAGCAGGCATCTCTGCAAGCCTTGCCTCGTTATCGCTCTCCTGACTATGAAGTATTGAGCGTTAAAGTCAGTTGCTACAGCACTATCACCGCTCGCTGCATTCTTTACAGCGTACCGTCACGGCTCGTGGGACAGCGTTTAACGATTCACCTTTATCATGACCAACTCGTCGGTTTTGTCGGTACCACGACCGTCATGACCTTGCCCCGTTTGCATGTTCATGGCAGTGAAACGATTCGTCGCGCTCGCAGTATTAATTATCGGCATCTGGTGGAAAGTCTCCGCCGTAAGCCCAGAGCTTTTCTTCACTGTGATTGGCAAGACGATTTACTGCCTAACCCTCAGTGGCAACAATTGTGGCAACAGATGAAACACGGACTTGAACCCGACCTGGCGGCAAGATTGATGGTCGAAGCCCTCTATATCGCTGCTACCCAGGACAAAGAAGAAATCGTTGCCATCTATGTCCTGGCGCAATTAGAAACCCAGAGCTTAAGCCTGAGACGATTGCAGCAATATTTTGACCTCATTCCAGATGCCAACGCCATGACTTTAATTGAAACGACTCAACCTGATCTTGCCACCTATGACCAACTCCTCAAATCAACCCAGCCCCTACCAGAGTCTCAACGACCACCTCAAACGCCTCCACCTCACTCAGATGAAATCCCACTGGCAGCAGATCGAACAGCAGGCAACTCAGGAACATTGGTCTTATGCGCAATTCTTGCTGGCTTTGTGCGAGGGAGAAAGCCAACGCCGCGATCAAGCCCGCCTGAGCCGAGCGTTGAGCGAGGCTCAACTGCCCTATGGAAAATCCTTTTGCAACTTTGAATTTAGTCATGTTCCGGGTCTTAATCCAGCCGTAGTGATGCAACTAGCTGAAGATCCGAGCTGGTTGAAACAGGGGGCGAACTGCTTGCTGTTTGGCGCTTCAGGGGTAGGCAAAACGCATATTGCCAGTGCCTTGTCTCGCTCAATGTTGGAACTGGGTCAACGGGTTAAGTTCTTTCCCGCTACAGCCTTGGTCCAACTGCTGCAACAAGCTAAGTTGCAACTGCAACTCCAACCTTTGCTGGTCAAATTAGACCGCTTTGATTTGCTCGTCATCGATGATTTGGGCTATGTCAAAAAGTCTGAAGCTGAAACTTCGGTGTTGTTTGAATTGATTTCTCATCGCTATGAACGTCGAAGTTTGCTGGTCACAGCCAATCAGCCGTTTAGCCAATGGGATAGCATCTTTAGCGGCTCAATGATGACGGTTGCCGCGATTGATCGCTTAGTCCATCACGCGACAATTATCGAACTGAAAGCGGAGAGCTTTCGGTGATCTATCCGCGATCTCTCGCACCCCATCTCAGTAGATTGTCTGGGGCAATCTCCTCCTGCTGTTCTGGCTGCGCCATTACGGAGTGGAAGTCAGAGCGTCAATTTATGTATGCTGTCTAAATTTGAAGCAAGGCTGCATTCTAGAAGTTAATCAGGAGTGAATTCACTTTATTAGTACAAAATCTTAGTTATTGTCGTTTTGAGTGGTCGCGATCTCTTCCTTTTTTGATTTCTCAAGCTGATCTCGTCAGTTCAAACAGAGAAGAAAATGCTTTTAAATTAATATGCCAATGTAGTTGACATTTAACAAGGCAGCAATTCCAAATTCAGATTTTGACAAGGGGTAAGGCAAGCAGGAGAATCAGAGGACTTCCAACGGGGTAGGACTATGGAGCCGATGACGCTGAGTTTTGGGGTTTTGATCGCCTACCTGAATCGGGCGATTGGTCAAATGAGCGATCCGCGCCAAGCCAGTAATGCGACGAGATATAGCCTCAAGGATGCGGTCTTAGCCGCCTTTTCAGTCTTTTTCATGCAAAGTGAGTCGTTTCTCGACTATCAGCGCCATCAGCAGAGCCATCACGGCAACAGTAATGCCCAGACTCTATTTGGCATGATGACGGTGCCGACAGTGCCACAAATCCGCAATATCCTGGACGGGATTCCCGCCGCTGCCTTGTCTAGCGTGTTCCAGTGCCTCTATCAAGCCTTGCAGCGAGCAGGGCATTTGAAACCCTTTGAGGTGCTAGGCGGACTTCTGATTGCCCTAGATGGAACGCAGTATTTTGATTCCCATAAGGTGTCCTGTGACCAATGTTCCAGACAACTCCACAAGAATGGCAGCTTCACTTACTCCCACAGTGCCATCTTGCCGGTGATCGTGGCACCAGGGCAATCCCAGGTGATTTCCTTAGCCCCAGAATTCATCACCCCTCAAGATGGTGCTGAGAAACAAGATAGTGAGGTCGCTGCTGCCAAGCGCTGGATTGCTGCCCACAGAGAAGCCTTTGGGGAACAATCAGTGACGCTATTGGGCGACGATCTCTACAGCCGTCAACCGATGTGTGAAGCCGTCCTTGCCTCTGGGATGAGCTTTATTTTTACTTGTCTACCCACACTCATGCTGCTCTCTATGAAGTCGTGAGACAGCGAGAGAGTCAAGGTGAGGTCAAAGTATTGAGAATAGAAAAGCGCAATAAATCTACTAAAGAATTGTACTGCTATCGGTACATCAATCAGATTCCTCTAAGAATTGCCCAGCCTGCCATCAACGTCAATTGGGTGGAGGTAGTCGTCAGACGTGAATCAGATGGAAAAGTCCTCTATGAAAATGACTTTATCACGAACCATGAACTGACTGAGGCGAGTGTTCCTGTGGTGACGGAAGCCGGTCGATGTCGTTGGAAGACTGAAAATGAAAACCACAATATCCTGAAGACGAAGGGCTATCACTTAGAGCATAACTTTGGGCATGGACAAGCGCATTTAGCCCCTGGGTTATTGACGTTGAACTTACTGGCATTTTTGTTTCATACTGTTTTGGAATTAACCGACTTGGCTTACCAAAAGATTCGCAAAAAGCGGGGAACCCGCAAAGGGTTTTTCCAAGACATCGTCAGCCTGACCCAATATTTCCGCTTTGAGAGTTGGCAGTCGATGATTGACTTCATGCTTTACGGCTCCCCCATCCCTCAGACCGTTAACTCCTCTTAGTTTTTTGAATTTGGAATTGCTGGGTAAAAGGTACGGAAGATCTAGTTCAGCGCTCAACTTGGGTATTACGTCAGTTTGATCCGGAAAACATTCAAGGCTACACCGAACCAACAAATGCTTAATTTACTTTACGAAGATCTACTTTTTTTGGCGATCGCCACGGCTTTTTTAGTCGTGGTCGGCTGGGCATGGCGTTCTGCAAAGCCCTACGATTTGCCGCAACCGCTTCCCGATTGGTTCAAAATTTGGTTTTTGACGGTACAAATCGGGGGTGGACTGCTACCGCTGCTCGGGTTGGGTTGGGGAATTTGGCGCGGTTACTCTAGCGTTGTTGCAGTACTGGCATCGTATTGGGTGATGTTGGCACTGCAAATCTTGACCGAAAGTATTTTGCTGCGTCATTTTCGCTCAACTGTCTTTGTAATGGTGCCCTACCTGTATGTACCCTACCGGATTTGGCATCTGTATGAGAGCACGAGGCTGATTAAGTCGGATGAATTGGAATGGATAGGAAATTTGCTGTTAGCAGAAATTATCTTGTGGATGGCAAGTTATTTGCTGGCTTTGTCACAGCTTCCGAGGGTATTACGATGGGATATTAGAGCTTGACTATTGAGAATGTTTGACCATTCAGACAGTGGATTGCCTTGGTTCTAACCGACTTGGGTCACACCAACCTAGCGCTAATTTTCTGGCACCTCAAAAGTTTGAGCAAAAACTGGCTAACTGTTACGGAGAGCGAATAGCTATTTGCCCCTATAACTGAAAACGCTTGTAGTGCGATCGCTTGTACCTTTTTACTAAAAGATTCTCACTAACTATTTCTTATAAATGCTTTGTACCTTTTCGAGCTTATTCATTAATTCATGCAGGTGCGCCACAGTCTTCGGTGTTTTGAAGCGCCAGGATTCCTGCGTGGTTAAGTACTCAATAAAATGTTTTGGTTCACAGCTCCCGCTCCCATGCCATTTGTGAAAACCATCATGTACGTCCTCATGCATCACCAGTAGGTTCTCATGTAGCGTAGCTAGATCGGGACGGGTTGATTTATCAAATAGGTGATGAACATGCATATCAAATTGATCATCGGGTCGTTTGATCACTAATGAGACTTGGCACTTATTCTTAGCCAGTTCCTTCACTTCTCTCATCGCCTTCTGCACTTTGGTCTCAAACGAGTCAAGGTACTTTCGCTGTTGCTCAATGGCAGGCTCGTAAACCTCAGCTACAGCTTCAGTCCAGGCTTTGCGTGACTTCTTCGACAAATTTTCAGACATATTCTGAGCAATGCGAACTAAACCGCCCTGACTCCAATATTCGGTGCCATCTACAGTATCATAATGGACTCCACCCTCCATCGGTGCACGCCCACTCAGCGAAGAGTTTTGCTGTTCACGTCGTGCAGCAGAATTCAGCCCTTTGCCGTTGGTAGCAAGAATACGAATAGCTTTGGGTCTATCAAGAAAGACCAAATTACCTCGAACGATGACACCCTTCAAGTCCTGAATCTCAGAAATGACTCGCCTTCTAACCAACATTTGACGAGTGTGCTTCCGGCGATTGGTCAAACTCTCAACAACTTTATCGATAATTCCAATGAACCGTTTTGCTTGAACAGTTTCTTGAAGATACTTGGCGATCGCCATTGCCCCTTCTTCATAAAATTGTCGAGTTCGTTGGGGTTTGCTGAACCACTCGAAGTGTTCTCCCTCAATCAAATCCCACTCATCATCATCACGAACATCGAAGCTATTACAAATTTCATAGAGACGTTTGAGCTTAATACCGAGGATTTGTGAGGTTTCCTCGGCAGACATTAAGCTGTATTTACTGCCCATGTTGAGAACTCAATTAGATTAAGGTTTGCTTTAACGAAATGCTAGGAGTGAATCGCGCATTTTCTGTAGGCGCTCAAATACATCCCGATCGCCACCGTGGTCGGGATGGTGATCTTTTGCCAACTGACGAAACGCTTTACTGATGTCGTCAGATGTTGCAGTCTTAGGATCGAGATTAAAGACGTGCCAGGGACGAAAGTTCTTGAGAACATCAATGCCGTTAATGCAGTTCGGTCCTTCCTCATGACGTTCGTTTTCAGGCACTCCTACCCATTCGCGGTATACAGCCAGCCAGCCTTCTTTTTTGCGAAGGTTCAAGTCTCGCCCTGCGATCGCCAGCTTGAAAGCTTCGTGCTGCTTGAGTTTCTTAAGATCATGGCAGTCAAATGCAGATACAACAGCAGCCTGTAGTTCCGCCATTGTGAGTTCTTTTTTCTTCGGAGGCTTATTTTTAGATTCCTTAGTTAATGAAGAGGTGGAAGTTTTTTTGCGGGGCTTGGGCTGACTTTGAATAAACTCTACAAGATCTCGTAATACCTGTTCGTCGTAACTGTACTGGCTGACAAGTTCTTGAATTTTGGCATCTATCACATTGGGCATAGTAATTACTCTTTCCCCATCTATTGACTTACAGGGAGAATTTAAAGTCGAGGCTCAAATTTAGCCTGAGTTCTCAATACGGTTTCCACGGAGTTTTGATGACTCCTACGGTTAGTATGCCCAGCCCCTTCAGGTAGATTGCTATTTTAGGGGAGACTCTCTAAAAGCTTTATTGTTTAGGGGTGAGAACATAATGACATGGGAATAGCGAAGAATCAGGGGAACCTGCATAGGTTTTGCAAGTCTAAGCTCTGACTCTAAGGAGTTTCAGCTTTATCGCTAGGGCAATGGGTAGTGTTCTAGACGTGTGGATTATCCGCTAGATGGACAGTCCAAACTCATATCGATTGATGAACAGTCCGATGACCACATCGTGTACCCAGATGGATTTGGAAAAACAAATCGTTTTACGAGCCAGGCGCTTAATTCT
>JBBRCV010000290.1:0-6197 GCA_038204505.1 Elainellales cyanobacterium | reverse complement strand
GAACATTGGGTTAACTCGATCTGAGTCAACCGACAATGTTTAAAATGAGTACTAGAATCTCGTCTATTCCTGCATTCACTCCCTATTCTATTAACATTTGCTACATACAACATGGATTAGTACAAGAATTTTTGCGAATTTCCTAAAACTCGGTATTCGTCCTGGCAGGTAGAGTCCAGAAATGAGAAAATCTTAAAGCCTATGACTTCATACGATTTGCTGCTCCGTAACGGTCGCTTACTGGATAGTGAAGGCACGATCGCCCCCGTCGATATTGCGATTCAGGATGGAGCGATCGCCGAGATTTCTCCCCATATCCCTGCCCTAGCCCAGCAAGAGCTAGACCTGCAAGGGCAACTCGTCAGTCCTCCCTTTGTCGAATCTCACATTCACCTCGACTCTGCCCTGACTGCTGGACAACCTCGTTGGAATCAAAGCGGCACTCTTTTTGAAGGCATTGAAATTTGGCGAGAACGTAAGCAAAATCTATCTCCCGAAGACGTTAAGAGTCGGGCGATCGAAACTCTTAAGCAACAGGCTATTCAGGGTGTTTTATTCGTCCGTAGCCATGTCGATGTCAGCGAAGTCAATCTAGTCGCGCTTCAGGCATTGCTCGAAGTTCGGGAAGCGGTTAAAGATTGGATCACGCTGCAAATTGTCGCTTTTCCTCAAGATGGTGTTTATGGAGGTGGCAAAAACGGCGGAGTTAAGAACGAGAGCTTGATGGAAGAGGCGATCGCCCGTGGTGTCGATGTTATCGGCGGCATTCCCCACTACGAACTCACCCGCGAAGATGGCGTTAAATCCGTTCACCGTATCTTTGAATGGGCAGAACAATACGATCGCCTGATCGATATCCACTGCGACGAAATTGACGACGACAACTCCCGCTTCCTCGAAGTGATGACCGCTTGCGCCATTCGCACCGATATGGGTTCACGAGTGACCGCCAGCCACACGACTGCCTTTGGCTCTTACAATAATGCTTACGCCTACAAGCTTCTGGGCTTCTTGCAACGCACACAAATCAACTTTGTGTGCAATCCCTTGATCAACATCACGCTGCAAGGACGCACTGACACATACCCCAAGCGGCGAGGCTTAACCCGTGTCAAAGAACTCTGGCAACAGGGCATGAATGTTAGCTTGGGACATGACTGCATCCTCGACCCGTGGTACTCGTTGGGCACTGGAAATATGCTGGATGTCGCCTCAATGCTGGTGCATGTCGGACAAATGACAGGTAGCGCTGAGATTGATGCCTGCTACAACATGGTCACCTGGCAGGGTGCAAAAACTTTGCATTTAGAAGACCAGTATGGAATCGCCGTTGGTAAACCCGCAAATTTGATTGTGCTGGATGCGGGCGATCGCTTTGATGCCATCCGTCGTCGTGCCCCAGTACGTTACGTCATTTCCCGTAGCAAGGTTCTCGCCTCTACTGAGGTTCCCCACACCCATTGGTACGGCAAAGAGACATAATAAATTCATAAACCTATCCGTAGATTTTCAGCAGATTCAAAAAGACTTGACACAAAAAAACGACCGTTAAGGTTAACATTTGAAAAGTTTGTGCTCGAATATAAAGATTTTCTGCCTTTAGAGAATTAGCTTCTGAAGTGAAAGAATAGAGTCGAAAGTGACTTAGAGCTTCTGATAGGCTGAGCAGATTGGTTTTCGTAATAGAACTTTCGTTAGGACATTTCATGACAACAGCAACTCAGATTAAACACGACGTAAAAGACTTATCTCTGGCTCCTTTAGGAAAACAGCGGATTGAGTGGGCAGGTAGAGAAATGCCTGTTTTAGACCAAATCCGCGATCGCTTTGCCAAGGAAAAACCTTTGGCAGGGATTCGCTTAGTAGCTTGCTGCCACGTCACCACCGAAACGGCTCATTTGGCGATCGCTCTCAAAGCCGCTGGTGCTGATGCAGTCTTAATCGCTAGCAACCCCCTCTCCACCCAAGATGACGTAGCCGCTAGCCTAGTAGTCGATTACGGTATCTCTGTCTACGCCCAAAAAGGTGAAGACAATGATATGTATCAGCGCCACGTTCGCATTGCCCTCGATCACAAGCCCAACATTATTGTTGATGACGGCAGCGACGTTGTAGCAACCCTCATTCAAGAACGCCCTGAGCAGATCGCTGACCTGATTGGCTCTACCGAAGAAACCACCACGGGCATCGTCCGCCTCAATGCCATGTTGCGTGACGGCGTGTTGACCTTCCCCGCCATGAACGTCAACGACGCAGACACCAAGCACTTCTTCGATAACCGCTATGGCACTGGTCAATCGACCCTCGACGGCATCATCCGCGCTACTAACATTTTGTTGGCAGGTAAAACCATCGTGGTCGCAGGCTACGGCTGGTGCGGTAAAGGTACGGCGCTACGCTCACGCGGTATGGGCGCGAACGTCATTGTCACTGAAATCAATCCTGTCGCCGCGATCGAAGCAGCAATGGATGGTTTCCGAGTTCTGCCCATGGATTTGGCAGCGGCTCAAGGCGACATCTTCATCACCGTGACGGGCAACAAGCACGTCATCCGCTCTGAGCATTTTGACGTAATGAAAGATGGGGCGATCGTTTGTAACTCTGGTCACTTCGACATCGAAATTGATCTTCAGTCCCTCAAAGGCAAAGCCAAAGACGTTAGAACCGTTCGCAACTTCACTGAAGAATATCGCCTCAACAGCGGTAAATCGATCATCGTGATTGGCGAAGGTCGCTTAGTTAATCTGGCTGCGGCTGAAGGTCATCCTAGCGCCGTTATGGACATGAGCTTTGCTAACCAAGCCATGGCTTGCGAATATCTGGTGAAGAACAAGGGACAGCTAAAGCCCGGTCTGTACTCTATTCCTACCGATGTAGATCAGGAAATTGCTCGCCTTAAGCTCCAAGCTATGGGTCTGGCGATCGACACACTGACCGCCGAGCAAAATGAGTACATCAACTCTTGGACTTCTGGAACCTAGGGAATTTTTGGGATTTTAGATTTGCGATGTTAGATTGATCCTTGAATCTATTCAAAATCGGAGATCAGCAGCGGGCAATGGAAAATTCCGTTGCCCGTTCGCATGACAGATTCAATTTTGTTTAAGATTTGCTTTAGCGTAATGAGGAACCGAATCGATGTCTGAATGGATTGCAAAATGGGTCATTGAGACCATGAACTCTTTGGGCTATGTGGGAATTGCCTTTTTGATGTTTATGGAAAATCTGTTTCCGCCGATTCCTTCGGAATTGATTATGCCTTTAGCAGGCTACACAGCAGCGCAGCCTGGGGGAAAGTTGGCGATCGCCCCTGCCATCATCGCTGGAGTCCTTGGCACTGTCTTAGGTGCGTTCCCCTGGTACTACCTGGGAAAAGTTTTAGGCGAAACCCGCATCAAAGGCTGGATCGCCAAGCATGGCAAATGGATCGGTATTTCGGTTGAAGAACTCGACAAAACCCAGCGCTGGTTCCAAAAGCATGGCAAAAAAGCCGTTCTCTTCGGTCGTCTCGTGCCAGTGATTCGAACTCTGGTGTCGTTGCCTGCAGGTTTTAGCAATATGCCGATGGCGCAGTTTTTACTTTATTCCACCATTGGTACGTTGGGTTGGGTCAGTTTGCTGACAGGCATTGGTTATTGGTTGGGTGTGCAAAAGCTGGACTATACCCTGGTCGATCACTACATGGACCCTGTTTCTAAGGTAATTGCAGTTCTCTTAGTTCTTGCCTTTGGGGTTTGGGTGGTTCGGCATTGGAACAAGCGCAAGAAGTCTTTGTAGCTATCTTTTATAAGGCGCGTGTTTGTTACAATACTGTTCAAAAGCTTGATAAAGGACGTGGCTTTATGTCAATTGTTGTCACTCTTAGTCCTGAATTAGAGGCGCTGCTTTGTGAGAGAGCTGCTCAGCAAGGTCAGGAGATCGATCTTGTGGTATCTGAAATGCTAGCTAGTGTCTTAGAGTGGGAAAAGGAAGATTCAGAGCTAGCGATTCAGGAGATTCAGGAAGGATTAGACGATTTTGAAGCAGGTCGATTTCAGTCTTTTGAAGATTTTGCTGAGGAGCGCCGCCGCAAGTACAATCTGCCAACCGATTCATGAAGTACCGCGTTGAAGTTTCAAGTTTGGCAAAGGCTGAAGCCGATAGCGCATTCTTACAATTGTCTCAAGTGACTTCTCCTACAAAAGCAAGTCAATGGTATTTAGGGTTGCTGCAAGCGATCGAGTCTCTGTCTCAAATGCCGAAACGCTGTCCTTTAGCAAAAGAGAACAAGTATTTTAGTCAGGAAATTCGACAGCTACTTTATGGCAAAGGGCGCAACCTACATCGCATCCTCTTTACCGTCTTAGAAGGGCAAGAGGTATCTACAGTCCGAATTCTTCGTATTCGCTACGGTACACAACTAACTCTTGGCGAAGAATCAGAGGACACCAACAATACCTAGCAGAAGTGTAAAGGGTTACGTCCTCGCAGCAACCCAGACCACCCGGAAACCGAAGTCACAGTTACAGCCGCCGGGGGAGTTCCAGTGGCGATCGGCAGAGCGACAGACCCAAGGATAGTAGCTCCACGAACCACCGCGCAAGAGCCGGTAACTGCTGTCTCCACCTGCAATCCAGGCATTTCCATTCATCGGCGCACCTTGATAATTAGAATGCCAATGATCGGCGCACCATTCCAAAACGTTGCCATGCATATCAAATAGACCAAAGGCATTAGGAGAAAATTTGCCAACTGGGGTTGTCTCTTCTCGATATTCGCCCTTCGGACTTTTTCCGTAGTTTCCAGGATAAACCGTTCCACCCAAGTCCCAATCTGTTCCGCGATAGTTAGCCAAATCTGTTGTTATCGTTTCACCAAAATGGAAAGGGGTTGTAGTTCTGGCACGACAGGCATATTCCCATTCGGCTTCGGACGGCAAGCGATAGGTCTGTTTGGTTTTCTGAGAAAGCTTTTGACAGAAGGCGATCGCCATTTCCCACGTAACATTTTCTACCGGACGATGCGCCCCATTTTCCTGAAACTCAGACGGGTTTTCGCCCATTACCGCCTGATACTGCGATTGCGTAACGGGATACTTACCCATGAAAAAAGGCGCAATCTCTACCCGATGCTGAGGGCTTTCTCTATCATCGTCAGCTCGTCCTTCCTCTCCTCGTGGCGAACCCATTAAGAAGCTGCCGCCTGGAATACTGACCATCTCCAGAACCCTCCCATTCCCCAAATCTTCTTCCCACTGTTGCGCCTCCCCCAGATGATACCGAATGATTTTGCCTTGCTCATTGACCGTCACGCTTTCAAAAGCGAAGCTGTGCAAAGGTCGTAAAGCTGTCGAGGTCGCTGAAGGGGAAGGGATACTTTGTGAAGATGCCTGAGATAGCAACTTATTAACTGCCTGACGAATGCCCTTCACAACATCGACAAAAGCCTCATCTCGATCGCGCCATTGCGTCACAGGCTTTAAGCCTTTGGGATAACCCATCAGCTTAAAAAGCTCCAGCCCTTCAATATCGGTAGGACGCAGCAACACCGGAATCACGCAGGCAGTCCCCGCTTTGTGCCGCTCGATCGCCCGTGCCACCTCAGTTTCATAGCAGTAGTTTGAAGCCAGAAAGTCAGGACTCACCAACAGCAAGATAATTTCGGCGGTGTCTATCTCTAGCTTAATGCGGTCATCCCAGTTGCTTCCTGGCTCTAAGAGGCGATCGTACCAAGTCACCAAGCTTTGGCGCTTGAGCATACTCAGGTGAGTTTCTAGTTCTCGTCGCAGGGATTCATCCTGACGAGAGTAAGAGCAAAAGAGGCGAATTGACATGGATGAGCAGTGGGGCTAAAAAATGGAGGCTAGCCCTAGAATAATTTAAAAATCTGCGAATCCAAAAGATTCCTGGTTTCTTCTACAAGCTAAGAATCACATCAGCTATGCAGTAAACCTAATATCGTTAAACCCTCAAAGATTATCTATCAATTCTTCGATCGAGACGTTTGCCTGATTCAAGATATTACTTAACGTGCCAACGGCGATCGCTTTACGGTGCAAAGGCACGACACAGCCCACTTCACTAGACCTCTTGCGTGAATGGGAGATGAGGCAGTAAAAGTAGGTAAGGGAGGAATCTACCATGACCTACGAGCAACTCAAACATCTAAAACCCAGTGCCTTCAAACGGAGATGTGGCGTTCAGCCCGAGACATTTGAG
>JBBRCV010000289.1:0-6223 GCA_038204505.1 Elainellales cyanobacterium | reverse complement strand
CAGTCCGTTGAACTCTGTAGTCATCACTATTTCCCTCGCTAATGTGGGGTTGAGAAGAAAAGCTTAAGGCGTGGTTGCCTAACAACTTGTGCAACATTAGCGAGGTGAAACGATAAAATCGTTACAGCCTAGCTTTCTGCTAGCCCAGAAAGTCAGGTTAGCTGGTTAGTTGTGTTGTAGCACTTCTAGCCAGCGTCCTCACCTTAAGCCTGTATTACTGGTATTAAATCCAGTGTTGAACAGCATAAGGGCAAAGACGGCTTTTACACAAGCCTTTTACAAACTAAGTTGGCGATCGTAGGTAAAGCCAGTTCGTTCCAGCTTGTCGCCTTGCCTTAAAATGAAAAGAAGCACCGAGCGAAAAGGCTTTTATGAACATGACCCAATCAATAGCCACGCCCAACTCACCAAAACTGACGTATTCTGTAGTTCTCAAAAAGTTAGATGAAGGCTACACTGCCACCGTCTTGGGCTGGGCAGACTGCCAAGCCATAGGCGCAACTCGTGAAGGGGCGATCGACAACTTACGCCAGCGATTAACTGAGCAACTTCAGCAATCAGAAGTTATTTCACTAGAAATCGACAACCCCAACTACGAACATCCTTGGGCAAAGTTTGCCGGAATGTTTGCCGAAGATCATGACTTTGAAGCCGTGCAAGCCGATATTGCCGCTTATCGTCTGGAAATTGATGCTGAGGCAGACGAACCGTGAGCTTGTGGATATTAGATACAGACCATGTTTCGCTGTTTCAGCAGAATCATCCGGCAGTCATTACACAGGTCTATGCAACAAACCCTGAAGAAATTGCCGTCACCATTATTACGTTTGAAGAACAGGTCTACGGGCGGCTCAACCGAATTAGACGCGCTAAATCGGAAGCTGCGACTGTTCTGGGCTATACAAACATGAGAGCAATGCTAGATTACTTCAGAACTGTTAACGTTATTGACTTTGACCATCAAGCCTATGCCTACTTTTCCGATTTAGTGCGCCAAAAGATTCGGATTGGAACTCAAGATTTGAGAATTGCGGCGATCGCTCTTTCTAGAGATGCAACCTTGGTTACCCGCAATCAAAAAGATTTTTCAAGAGTTCCAGGGCTAAAATTGACTGACTGGACATTGTGAAACGTAATCTTAAAAACCCAAAACGCCCATTCGCCTTTAAAGTAGATCATCTGAACCGCAACCCTCCGCCGTGACCTACGAACCCCTCCACCACAAATATCGTCCCCAAACCTTTGTCGAGCTAGTCGGGCAAAGCGCGATCGCCACCACGCTTTCCAACGCCCTACGCCAGCAGCGCATCGCCCCAGCCTATCTATTCACGGGAGCCAGAGGCACGGGCAAAACTTCAAGCGCCCGCATTTTGGCAAAGTCGCTAAACTGCATCCACAGCGATGTGCCGACCGATCAGCCCTGCGGAGTCTGTGAAGTTTGCCGCTCGATCGCCAATGGGTCAGCGCTAGATGTCATTGAAATTGACGCAGCGAGTAATACCGGGGTTGATAACATTCGTGAACTGATTGAGCGATCGCAGTTTGCACCCGTTCAATGTCGGTACAAAGTTTATGTTATCGACGAATGTCACATGCTCAGCAGTGCCGCATTTAATGCGTTACTAAAAACGTTAGAAGAACCTCCCGATCGCGTTACATTTGTCCTTGCAACTACCGATCCGCAGCGCGTTCTTCCTACCATTATTTCTCGGTGTCAACGCTTCGACTTTCGCCGTATTCCCCTAGACGATATGGTGGAGCACTTAAAGATGATTGCGATCGCCGAATCTATCAACATTACCGCCGATGCCGTTCAGCTTGTCGGGCAAATTTCTCAAGGCGGGCTGCGGGATGCCGAGAGTTTGCTTGATCAGCTTAGCCTCGTAGAAGGACAGGTGACGATCGATCGCGTTTGGGATTTAGTGGGGGCAGTGCCTGAAAAAGATTTGCTAACTTTGGTGAAAGCGATCGCCCAAGACGACAGCACCTTAGTTTTAGATCAAACTCGGCACTTAATGGATCGCGGACGAGAACCATTGATTGTGCTGCAAAACCTCGCCAGCTTTTATCGAGATTTACTCATTGCGAAAACCACTCCCAACCGCAACGATTTAGTCGCCATTACGCCGCCCACTTGGGTAGAACTGTGTGCCTTTGCCCAGGGGTTAGATATTGGCGCAATTCTAAGAGGACAACAACAGCTTCGAGCCTCTGAGCTGCAAGTTAAAAACTCCACTCAGCCGCGCTTGTGGTTAGAAATTACGCTGATGGGATTATTGCCCTCGGCGCGCTGCTTCGCAGATACCGCCAGGGTCGCGCCAGATTCCACAGCGCCAAGACCTGTGGAATATCGAGTCGCTCCAGTCAGTCCGCCGCCAGTTATACCGATTGCGCCACCGACTCCTGCACCTGTCGCTACGCCAACTGTGGAAGCGATCAGTGAGGCGATCGCGCCTTCCCAAATCATTCCCAATCAGTTGCCGCCAGACCAACCTACTCCGATCGCCCCTGCCGAAGAATCCTTGCCCGAAGAACCGCTAATTGCGGTCGCCTTAAATTTGGCAGAAATTTGGGTAGAAGTGTTGCGCCGAGTGCAGCCTTATTCAACCCAAGTGATGATGAGCCAGCAATGTCAACTGTTGGGACTGGATGAGTACGAAGCCCGCATGGGAGCCAGATCTAAAGAGTTGTTTCGGATGGCGAAGGAACGAATGTCTAATATTGAGGCAGCGTTTGAACAATATTGCGATCGCAAAATCAAAGTCACCCTAGAAGTTATGGCTCCTGGTGTTGCCACTGTCGCAGCTCCCACCAGCCCACCGCCCCAGTCACCACCGCCCACTCCTAAAGCACCGCCCCCGCCGCCCCGCGCTGCCGAAGTTGCACCAGCCTTCCCAGCGCAACCTACCCCCGAACCGCCGCCCAAGCTGCCCCCCGAACCGCCCTCCAAAATCGTTGCGAATCCGCCGCCGCTGGAGCCAGTGACGACAGAAAACAGCGCTCCTCCCCACGAAGCTTGGCAGTCGGATGATGAAATTACTCGTTCGACGAAGAGTTTTGCTCAGTTTTTTAATGGGCAAATTGTCGATTGGGAAGATGCTCTCTCCGTTGATGAAATCACTGGAGATTTAGCACTGGTTGACAGCAATGTTGATCCAGATACAGACCCTGATAGTGATGTGCCGTTTTGAGGCAGCGTTATGACTGCAAAAAGTAAAGCTCCTCGTCATATTTGTGACGAGGAGCTTCAAAGAAAAGTGGTGTCACCTATGCCTGAATCCCAAAATCTGAAACACCCAAATTGCCATTAGCAGAACCATGATTGCGAATGTTGGCGAAGATGCCACCCGATCCAAAGCCGCCTTCACTACCATTTTCATTATAGTAAACGTTCCCCGTAGAGCGGACATAGGTCACTAGCGAAGCACTATTCGCAGCTTGACGGCTATTACCTACCGAGCTGAAAGTCACTCGGCTGTTGAAGAATTGCCTGCCAACTTTAGTGAAAGTCGTTTGGTCAAGGACAATTTTATCTTCACCGCGTTTGAAGTCAACAATGCGATCGCTACCGATAGTCTTGCTGTCAAAAGCTTTGCCTGTATCGAAGATAAAGCGATCGCTACCTGCATTCCCTCGCAGATTATCGCTGCCTGCACCCCCTGAAATGCTGTCGTTCCCATTTCCTCCCAATACTCGATCTTGACCTTCGCCTCCAGCAAGGATATCATCGCCGTCTAAGCCAGTCACTAAGTCATTTCCACCTTGTCCATCCAGACGGTTCACAGCCATGCTGCCTGTAATCACATCATTGGCTTGCGTTCCGGTCACATTGTCGTACCCGATAACGTTCGCTGTAAGGATCGGGCTACTGTTAACTGTTATTGTACCAATTGTTAAATTAGCGTTCATTGCAGCGATCTTTTCAGCCGAGCCATCGACCAGGGGAGACTTGAGCGAAATTAGGGTTGTTTGGTTCAGCAATACTGACGCGTTGCCAGCCGTAGAGTTAGAGGTCACTAAATCAGCTTTACCATCGCCATTCACATCCCCGATCGCCACGCCGAAAGGACCCTTACTCACGCCGAAGTAAACTTCACTATCAAACGTACCATCGCCTTTGCCCGTCAAGATAGAGACATCGCTACTGCGAAAATTAGAGGTGACAATATCTAGAATTTTATCGCCATTAAGATCAGCGGTGGCGATCGCGCTGACACCCGTACCCACTATAAAACTTTTCGCAGCGTTGAAGGTGCCGTTACCATTACCCAAAACTACCGAGACATCACTATCATTTGCGGTAGCAAAATCGAGTTTACCATCGCCATTAAAGTCACCCGAAACAATACCGTAAGGCATGTTTCCAACCGTGACATTCGTGGGGACGCTGAAGCCGCCCAAGCCATCGCCCGCTAGGATAGAAACAGTATTAGTTCCTGAATTTGCGGTAGCAATATCAACTTTACCATCGCCGTTAAAATCACCAACAGTAGCGGCGGCAGGCTCTGAACCTGCATTGTAGCCAACGGCTGCGCTAAACGTGCCGTTACCTGCACCCAGCAGCACAGAAACGTTATTACTAGCAATGTTAGTTGTAATTAAATCTACACGACCATCTTTATTAACATCGGCAACCACAACGCTATGAGGTTCGTTACCGACTGCAAGTAAAGTTGGGACAGGGGTAAAGGAGCCGTTACCATCACCTAAAAGAATGGAAATATTACCGGGAGTTGACTCATTGGCGGTAACGACATCTGCAAAGCCGTCATTATTAAAATCGCCCGTTGCTGCAACTTCGGGTTCTCTCCCGTTGACTTGCAGAGAAATGGGAGCGCCAAAACTACCCGAACCAGTGCCCAGCAACACAGAAGCAGTGCCGTTGGGTTGGTTTTCACCGTTACCCACGAGTAAATCAAGAACTTTGTCGCCGTTGAAGTCTGCTAAAACAACAGCTTTAGGTTTTGCGCCGGATGCGAGGGGAATAGGTGTGCCAGAGGCAACCACAAATGTGAGGGGAGAGGGGTTTGTCATAAGTTACTCAACTGAATTAAAGCTGGGGTAGAGCTGGGTGTAGTGTTAGCGCGTTCAACGATTTCTCGTCTTTTCTGATGCTGCTCATGATGCAGCAATTGTGAACCCACGAGCAAATACCGCATTACGCAGTTTTGACTGGCACATGCATAGCGATCGCCAGCATCAATCAACCCCAGTATTTCCAGCTTTTTTTAGACATAGCCCTGTGACAGTTGCCAATGGCGGCATGAGGTTGGGCACAATAGCTTAGTAACAATCGCTCACTAAATTGAACCAGACATCACGCGATCGCCCCCTGGATTTAGCGGTGTATTGACCCCATCCACGGTCACATAAATTCCAGTTGCCTTAACGCCTTTGGGCGGCGTTTTGGGTGGCGTTAATTTAACAAACACCGAACCTTCAGCATCGGTATTAAATTCACCACAAGGAATCGTTTGATCATTGGCAAGCGTCAGCCACATCCGGTAAATTTGATCGGGCGGCAAGGGGGGCAAGTTGCCTAAAGACACAACCACTTCTTGCCATTTACCCGGTGTGAAAAGGAGCGTTCCAGCAGCATCTTTTTCACCCTTAAGGGCAACGAGACGACTGTTGGGGCGCTGGAGAATGGCGGCAACTGAGTCAGTTTTTGTGGGAGCGGTTTCTGTCTGTTGGGCAAAGCTGAGCGCCTGCCGGAGACGGAAATTATCGGCTCCTAGCAGCAGCGCCAGGAGCATGGCTAAACCTGCGAGAATTTTGCCCCATCCAATAGAGGGCAACCCCTGCGGTATCTGCGAAGCAGCGCGCAACACAGGTTCTACTGGAGCCAGCGCTGCATTTGCGGCAGCATTTGCTGTTAAAATCTTGTCCCTTAATCGTGGCGGCGGTGTCATCATCGGCATTCCTTGAGGCGTTGACCAGAGGCTGACCTGTAGGGCGTGAGCTTCCGCTGATAGCGCTGCATCTGTCGCTAAGCGTTGTTCAACTCGCACCATTTCTTCGGGTTCCAGGTCACCCAGTACGTACCCGGCAATAATGAGTTGATCTTCTGCTGATATTTGAGTCATCTTTCCTATCCCACCGCGTCGCCTAAAATTTGTCGAAGCTTAATTAATCCTTGTCGGGCATGGGTTTTGACCGTGCCCAGAGGCAAACTCAACTGTTGGGCAACTTCAGATTGACTCAAACCTTTGTAGTAGTTTAG
>JBBRCV010000288.1:0-6263 GCA_038204505.1 Elainellales cyanobacterium | reverse complement strand
GGGCGAGAGTAAGGGAGAATTTGAGACAGGATGGAGAACATTTCAAGATTCCCATCTTAGAGATTACCCCAAGCGATGCCCACAACTTTGCAGCAACAAATTGAACAATTCTACGATGCCTCCTCTGGGCTATGGGAGGAGGTGTGGGGAGAGCACATGCACCACGGTTACTACGGTGCAGATGGTACAGAGAAAAAAGAGCGACGACAAGCGCAGATTGACTTGATTGAAGAGCTTCTGGCTTGGGCAGGCGTGCAGCAAGCAACGCAAATTTTAGATGTAGGCTGTGGGATTGGCGGTAGTTCGCTGTATCTTGCAGAAAAGTTTAATGCCCATGCGACGGGAATTACGTTAAGCCCTGTTCAGGCAAACCGGGCGATCGCGCGATCGCAAGCCGCAGGATTAGGCGATCGCACCTCTTTTCAGGTTGCCGATGCCCTTGCTATGCCTTTCGCCGATAATTCCTTTGATTTAGTTTGGACGCTGGAGAGCGGCGAACATATGCCGGATAAACAGCAGTTTTTGCGCGAGTGCTATCGCGTTTTGAAACCCGGCGGAACGCTGCTGATGGCAACCTGGTGTAATCGTCCTACGGCTCCTCCTAACTCTCCGCTGACTGCCGATGAGCAGAAGCATTTGGAAGATATTTATCGGGTTTACTGCTTGCCTTATGTGGTTTCATTGCCGGAGTATGAGGCGATCGCGCAGTCCTTGTCCTTCCAATCTATCCGCACCGCTGACTGGTCTACTGCCGTGGCTCCGTTCTGGAACGTGGTCATTGATTCAGCAATTACACCCAGCGCTATCTTTGGGCTATTGCGATCGGGCTGGACAACAATTCAAGCAGCGCTTTCGTTAGGGCTGATGCAGCGAGGATATGAGCGAGGGCTGATTCGCTTCGGGCTACTGTGCGCTACAAAGTTGTGATTGAAATTGTCCTGACTAGATAAAAAATAGAACGAATAAAAGAACGGTAGATGCCCTCCTAATGCAGATCCCTGGCTTCATGTCAGGGATTTTTTGTAAGCACAATCTTTTGTGAGCACAGTCTTTTGTGAGCATAGAGGGATTCACGGGGTATCAAATATTGCTTAATATAATCCGGTAGCCCTCAAGCAATTGTATTTATGAGCCGGATTTCACCGCCTAAGCCTCCATCAGCCAGTGTTTACCATCCGAATATTGTTCAGCGTCAGTTTCCTTGGCTGTATGCTTTTTGGAAGTTTTCGCGCCCACACACTATTATTGGCACGACTTTGAGTGTACTGGGGCTGGCTCTGATGGCATGGGCATTAAGCGATGGGCATTCCTATCCTCCTTTTCTCGTGGTTTTGACGTGGGTTGCTTGTCTTTGTGGCAACGTTTATATCGTCGGGCTGAATCAATTGGAAGATGTGGACATCGATCGCATTAACAAGCCTCATCTGCCCTTAGCTTCGGGAGAGTTTACCCGATCAATGGGTCGAGCGATCGTGATTTTCATGGGCTTACTTGCTCTCACGTTATCCACTTTTCTAGGCATCTTCTTAACCCTTACTGTTTGGACGAGTCTATTGATTGGCACTGCCTATTCGCTACCACCAATTCGGTTGAAACGGTTTCCAGTTTGGGCATCTTTGTGCATTTTTACGGTGCGAGGGGCGATCGTTAATTTGGGGCTATTTTTAAACTACACAATGCACCTGGGAGCACCTGTCAAACAGCAAATTTTGGGGGTAGGAATACCAGAAATTCCAGCGATTGTGTGGGTACTAACGGCGTTTATTGTAGTGTTTACGTTTGCGATCGCCATCTTCAAAGATATTCCCGATTTGGAGGGCGATCGCCTTTATCACATCTCCACTTTCACCGTCCGCTTAGGTGCTCCTGCCGTTTTTAACCTGTCTCGTTGGGTCATTACAGTTTGTTACTTGGGCGCGATCGTGGCGGGTCTGCTTCTCCCAAATATTAATCCTGTGTTTTTGGTAGGGAGCCATGCAGTGACGTTGGTTGCCCTATGGGTGATGAGTTTTCGAGTAGATTTGCAAGATAAAAGGGCGATCGCTCAGTTTTATCAGTTCATTTGGAAGCTATTCTTTTTGGAATATTTGTTCTTTCCGATTTCATGCCTGTTGTGGTGAGCGAACTGTTGTGGTGAAATACCGTTAAGAGCCATATCTTAAGAGCCAAATTCAAGAGTCATTTCATTAAAGCAAATAGCAATGGCAAACCCAGCAGGTAAAGTCTACTTAGTTGGTTCAGGCGTGGGCAGCTTAGCTTATCTCACGGTGCGGGGGCAGCAGTTGCTTTCTGGGGCAGAGGTGCTGGTATACGATGCTCTAGTTAGTGAAGAATTGCTTCAGCTTGTGCCCGAAGACTGCCTCAAGCTAGATGTGGGTAAGCGAGGTGGATTACCCAGCGCGACCCAAACGGCAATCAATCAACTACTGGTTAATCATTGCCAACAAGGAAAGCAGGTGGTGCGCCTCAAGAGCGGCGACCCGTTTATTTTTGGGCGATCGACCTCTGAGATTCAAGCATTAAATGAGGCAGGATGCGCTTTTGAGGTAGTTCCTGGCATTTCTTCGGCGTTAGCTGCGCCTTTGTTGGCAGGTATTCCGCTGACTGATCCAGTATTGAGCCGTTGTTTTGCGGTGCTGAGTGCTCATGAGCCGGAAGAATTGGAGTGGTCGGCATTGGCTCAAATTGAAACGCTAGTGATTTTGATGGGAGCGAAGCAGTTGCCCCAAATTGTTGAGCAGTTGCTCAGGCATGGGCGATCGCCCCAAACTCCGATCGCCATTATTCGCTGGGCAGGACATCTAGAGCAACAAATCTGGGTCGGCACTCTCGAAGACATCGTTCAAAAAACCAGCCGTCAATCTCTCTCGCCTGCCATTATTACCATTGGTGAAGTCGTTCGTCTCCGTCCCTATCTTCAGTCTTGCCCCAGTACTCTGCCTCTGCCCAAGGCTTCTCCCATGAATATAGAACCGCCATCCTTATTGCCGTTAATGGGAAAAACTATTGTCGTGACCCGTGCGGCAGGTCAGTCGAGCCAGTTTGCCCATTTGTTGCAAGAGCAAGGCGCAACGGTGATAGAAATGCCTGCGTTGGAAATTGGTCAGCCTTCGAGTTGGGCGGAATTGGATGGGGCGATCGCCCAAATCTCTCAATTCGACTGGCTCATTCTCACGTCTACTAACGGAGTCGAATATTTCTTTGAGCGGCTGATTGCTCAAGGAAAAGATGCCCGTGCTCTGGCTGGAGTAAAAGTTGCTGTCGTGGGTCAAAAAACTGCCGATAGTCTTAAACAGCGGGGCATTCAGCCTGACCATCTGCCGCCAGACTTTGTAGCAGACTCGCTGATTGAGCATTTTCCAGAGAGCGATTTAGCGGGACTGAAGATTTTATTTCCAAGGGTTGAAACGGGTGGGCGAGAAGTTTTGGTGAAGGAGTTTGTGGCGAAAGGGGCGATCGTCACCGAAGTTGCAGCTTACCAATCGGTCTGTGTTCGAGAAATCTCACCAGAGGTTCTCGACAAACTACCAGATGTTGATGTCATCACCTTTGCCAGTTCTAAAACGGTGAATTGTGTCTGTCAGCTTTTGGAAACAAGAAGCGGGATGGGTAGATGGGACGAGGGCATTTGTATTGCTTCCATTGGACCTCAGACATCAGCGGCTTGTGAGCAATGGTTGGGGCGCGTAGATGTAGAAGCCAAAGAGTACACTCTGGAGGGGTTGACTCAAGCAATTGTCGCTTGGGCTAGAAAAGGGTAGACACAATCTGGTATGTCGTCTGTCTCAACAGAACCACTCTAATGGAGTGAGTAGCTTCAGGAAAAAGGCGATCGCTAGATCTCGCGTAGATAAGGGATGAAGATGCAGGGTAGGACTAGCGTAATTAAGCAAAGGCGAATTGGATTAACGGGCGGAATTGGTATGGGTAAAACCACCATTTCCAACTATTTGGCAGCAAAACAGATCCCCGTTCTTGATGCAGATGTTTATGCGAGGGAAGCAGTAGAGCTGGGTTCAGCAGTGTTGATCGAGATCGTGGCACGCTATGGCGCGGATATTTTGTTGTCAGATGGAACCCTCGATCGCCCTCAGCTAGCAGGAATTATCTTCGACAGCCCTCCTGAAAAGATTTGGTTAGAACAGCAAATTCATCCTTTTGTGCGCGATCGCCTGGAAACTGAGTTGCGCCGTTTTGTCGATGCTCCGATTTTACTCCTCGTCATTCCTCTTCTATTTGAAGCTGGAATGACCAACTTGGTAACCGAAATTTGGGTAGTCCGCACTCCTCAAGAGCAGCAAGAACAGCGGTTGAAAGAGCGCGATCGCCTCAACCACAATCAAATTCGTGCCAGGATTGATGGGCAGATGGCGATCGAGCGAAAAGTTCAGCAAGCCAATGTTGTGCTTGATAATTCATCGACCCTCCAAGCTTTATATCAGCAAGTAGATCAGGCTTTAGGGGCGTAAGTTCTGCATTATTCCGCCATCTCTCCACCCACAACTACATTGCGAATTCTCAAACTTGGACCACCGCAACCTACAGGCAGTCCACTCTGCCCTCCTTTTCCGCACCCGCCCGACTCATCCCAATAAAAATCGTCACCGATCGCCTCGATATCTGCCAGCGTTGTAAAGACATTGCCCGATAGGTTAACATCTCGCACTGGCTCCGCAATCTTGCCATCTCGAATCATCCAGGCTTCCCCCGCCCCAAAGGTAAACATTTCACCATTGGTCATGCCACCAATCCAGTTACGGGCATAAACTCCTTCCTGAATACCATTGAACAACTCGGCAACTGGAGTTTTACCCGACTCAATCCAAGTATTGGTCATCCGCACAATGGGAGGATAGTGATAGTTGAGACAACGAGCGTTGCCAGTGGGAGTTTCCCCCAATTTCCCTGCTGTTTCACGGGAATGCAACCGTCCCACCAAGACACCATCCTGAATTAACTGGGTAGTGGTGGCAGGAACACCCTCATCATCATAGAAATAACTGCCCCGGTGCCCTTCGGGAGCTGCTCCATCAAAAATCTGTAGCTCTGGCGATCCGAAGCGTCGTCCCAAGGTCATCACCTCTAAAATGTCGGGGTTTTCGTAGACCATATCGGCTTCTGAAAGATGTCCGAAGGCTTCGTGAACAAACAAGCCAGAGAGAATAGGGTCAATCACGACAGTATAAATATTGCCTTTGACAGCAGGCATGGTCAGAGCATTGACGGCGCGTTGACCTGTGTGGCGAACCTGATCATCCAGGGTTTCCAGGTCTTCGTAGGCTTTGCGGGAACCTGTGGTTTCTCGTCCAGTCTGGACGGTTTCGCCATTACGAGCAGTGGCAGCAAAACGCATCTCTAGATCGATCCACGATTGCTGAATGAAACTGCCGTCAGATGTGGCAAGGATGATGCGCTGGGCACTATCACTATAGCGAACTGAGGTGGTGGCAATGCGATCGTCAACACTCCGCAAAATTTCGGAATAGTGACCACAAAGAGCTTTCTTTTGAGCAAGGGGAATATGACGCGGATCGGTGCCGAAAAGGGGTAAATGGCAAATGTCTTGAATGGCAGCAACGGGAGCCAGAAGGGTTTCTTCATCTCCAACCAGACGAGCAGCGGCGATCGCCTCTTCAACTCTTTCTTTGAGGTTGGTCAAACGATTAAAGCTAGCAAAGCCCCAGCCCCCTTTATAGCAAGCCCTGACTTGTCCTCCAATAGAAATGCCTTCACTCAAAGTTTCTACTTTGTTGCCCCGCAACAAGATGTCCGTCCCTTCTGCTTCTTCTAATCGAATTGCCAGGTAATCGACTTGCGATCGATATTGGGCTATTAGGTCAGCCAACAGATTTTGAGAATCCGCAAATACAGTAGACATCGGCAGCCGCTCCGCAATAACTGTCTCCATTGTGCAGCAGGCGTGGACATTTCAGATGGGTGAAAGTGCTTCAATCAGGTTCTTTCAAAACCCAAAGCGATAAAAAAGCGCTCCCTTTCGGAAGCGCCTTGTCTATCTATCTATCTATCTATCTATTGATTAAGCTAGACCCTAGCCATTGATGGCAGGTGCCGTCAGTGCCACAGGTGCCGCTTCTCCAGCAGCTAGGTCAAGCGGGAAGTTATGAGCATTCCGCTCGTGCATCACTTCCATCCCCAAGTTCGCTCGGTTCAACACATCCGCCCAGGTGCTCACCACCCGTCCTTGCGAATCCAGAATCGATTGGTTAAAGTTGAACCCGTTCAGGTTAAACGCCATCGTGCTG
>JBBRCV010000287.1:0-6264 GCA_038204505.1 Elainellales cyanobacterium | reverse complement strand
CAGGCATTAAACTCACCCAACAGGCAATGATAGCCGTGGAGCAGCAGATCCAGCGTCTGCCGAATCTTACCAAGTGGTTTGTCTCTATCTGTGACAAGTCGAGCTAACCTTGGATCTTTTTTATTCTGGATCACTCTAATTGAAGTTAGGGGATGTCTCTAGTGTCTTTTCTTTTGGCACCGGGATGTACTACGCACAACGGTCGCTCTAAACGATCTGACCCGCGATCTAGATCAAGTTTTCAATCTCGTAGAAGATCGCCTGCCAATGTAGTTGTCGCTAGTCATCTCACGATGCCTATGTAATTGTCGCGCGATAGATACCAACTGGATTCTTTAGGTCAGAGCTTTGGCAAGGTCTTTTAGAGAGGTAATTGCCCCATTCCTCAATTCCAGTGGCAGAATGGGGATACTGGCGAGGCGTAGTAAACTAGAATCCCCTGTCAGGATGCTAGTTAAATGAGCTACATTAATAAATATTAAGAAAATATGACCTCGCGTCAAGAATCTAGGAGGAACAGCCTCAGTGAATAAGCGGTGGAAAAATGCGGGGCTGTATGCCCTATTAGTCGTAGTCGTCATCTTTCTGGCAACGGCACTCTGGGACAACAGACAGCCCCCCATCAAGACGTGGCGGTACAGCGAATTTATCAATCAAGTCAGTTCAGGTCAAGTTGAGAAAGTGGCGATTCGTTCTGATCGGGAATTTGCCCAAGCTAAGGCGAACGACGGCGAAACCTACGGCATCAACCTTCCTAATGACCCTGAATTGTTAGACATTTTGCAAAAGAATAACGTTGACATCTCCGTCACCCAACAAGGAGATGACAACGGTATAGCCAGAATTCTCAGCACGCTGCTGATTCCTTTCTTGCTCTTGGTCGTGCTATTTTTTGTGCTGCGTCGGGCACAAAGTGGTCCTGGCAGTCAGGCAATGAACTTCGGCAAATCAAAAGCCCGCGTTCAAATGGAACCTCAAACCCAGGTTACTTTTGGCGATGTGGCAGGCATTGAGCAGGCAAAGCTAGAGCTTTCTGAAGTTGTGGACTTCCTCAAGAATGCCGATCGCTTTACCGCAGTCGGTGCAAAAATTCCTAAAGGCGTTCTACTGGTTGGACCTCCTGGAACAGGTAAAACCCTCTTAGCGAAAGCAGTAGCGGGTGAAGCTGGCGTTCCCTTCTTCTCCATCTCCGGCTCTGAGTTTGTAGAAATGTTTGTGGGTGTGGGTGCTTCTCGCGTCCGTGACCTCTTCGAGCAAGCTAAAGCCAATGCCCCTTGTATCGTCTTCATTGATGAAATTGATGCAGTCGGTCGTCAGCGGGGCGCAGGTCTGGGCGGCGGCAACGATGAGCGGGAACAAACCCTCAACCAGTTGTTGACCGAAATGGACGGCTTTGAAGGCAACACTGGCATTATCTTGATTGCTGCCACAAACCGCCCTGATGTGTTGGATGCAGCGCTGCTTCGTCCCGGTCGTTTCGATCGCCAGGTGGTGGTCGATCGCCCCGACTTTGCTGGACGGTTGGAAATCCTGAACGTCCATGCTCGTGGCAAGACTCTCTCGAAAGACGTTGACCTTGACAAGATTTCTCGACGCACGCCTGGGTTTACGGGCGCTGACTTGGCAAACCTGCTGAACGAAGCGGCTATCCTTGCGGCTCGTCGCAACCTGACCGAAATTTCGATGGATGAAGTCAATGATGCGATCGATCGCGTCATGGCAGGGCCTGAGAAGAAAGATCGGGTGATGAGCGAAAAGCGGAAAACGCTGGTGGCATACCATGAAGCAGGTCATGCTTTGGTAGGTGCGCTGATGCCTGACTATGATCCAGTTCAAAAAGTCAGCATTATCCCTCGCGGTCGTGCAGGCGGTTTGACCTGGTTTGTGCCTCGTGAAGATCAAATGTCTTCTCGCTCTTACTTACAGAACCAAATGGCGGTGGCGCTGGGCGGTCGGATTGCCGAAGAGATTGTCTTTGGTGAAGAAGAAGTGACGACGGGTGCTTCCAGTGACCTTCAGCAGGTGGCTCGTGTGGCGCGGCAGATGGTGACGCGGTTTGGTATGAGCGATCGCCTTGGTCCTATCGCTCTGGGTCGTTCTCAGGGTGGGATGTTCTTGGGGCGCGACATTATGGCAGAGCGTGACTTCTCTGAAGAAACGGCTGCGACGATCGATGATGAAGTGCGAAACTTGGTGGAGCAGGCTTATCGGCGGGCAAAGGTAGTTTTGACGGAAAACCGTTTGGTGCTGAATGCCTTAGCTGATATGTTGATTGAGCGGGAAACCGTTGATTCTGAAGAGCTTCAGGAATTGTTGGCAACTAGCGATGTGAAGATGGCTTCAGTTGCTTAGATCGTTCAAGTAAGTCTAATTTAAATCTAGTTGATTTAGAAGGGTGGTTTTATGCCACCCTTTTTTGTGGGCTTTTTTCTTTTTTTATGATGATTACTGGAACGACTAAACTACTTGGGGTGATTGGCTATCCGGTGGCGCATTCGCTTTCTCCGGCAATGCATAATGCGGCGATCGCCCATCTCAATGCCAATTATATTTACCTACCTCTGCCCGTTAAGCCCGAAGATTTGCGGGTGGCGATCGAGGGATTCCGGGCGATCGATCTCCAGGGCTTCAGCATTACGATTCCCCATAAGCAAGCTATTATGCCGCTGCTGGCAGAAGTTAGCGATATTGCTCAAGCTATTGGAGCAGTCAACACGGTTTATCCGACTGAGCAGGGCTGGGGCGGCACTAATACTGACATCACTGGATTTCTTGCGCCGCTGCTGAACCGCCAAGATTGGAGCCAAACTACTGCTGTGGTGCTAGGTAATGGTGGGGCGGCTAGAGCCGTGGTAATGGGTTGTCGGCAGTTGGGATGCGATCAAATTTGCGTAGTGGGGCGCAATTGGCAAAAGCTGCAAGACTTTCGGGCGAGTTGGATCGATTCACCTTTAGCAGTCAATAATCTATCGGTCTATAGATGGGAAGACTTGCCGAAGCTGATTCCGCAGGCAGATTTGCTGGTGAACACGACTCCGATTGGGATGCATCCGATCGTAGAAGATTCGCCGTTGAGTGTAGAGGAGGGACAGAAAATTAAGCAGGGGGCGATCGCCTATGACCTGATTTATACGCCGCGTCCAACTCAGTTTTTGCGACAGGCACAGATGGGGGGGGCGATCGCGATCGATGGCTTAGAAATGCTGGTTCAGCAAGGCGCAGTTGCTCTAGAACTATGGCTTAACCAACCTGCCCCAGTCGAGATCATGCGTCAGGCACTTTTGAATCATCTACAGCGCCAGTAGGAGTATCGAGCAAATTTTTGAACTTTGTCGCTCTAACTAATTCAACAAGGGCTAACAAACCGTTATGCTAACTTTTATGAAGCCTTAGCAGAGAACTTTTATGATTGAGATCCCTGAATCAGTCAAAGTTTGGAGTCAGTTCATTCACCCGACCCTTATGTGGGCGCTGTTGGCGCTTTCAATTTACGCACTTTACCTGGGAATACAAATTCGCCGCACTCGCAGCGCTGAAGGCGATGCCAAGAAAGAGCTAATCAAAGGTAAGTACAACATTAAGCATTACCAAATGGGTTCGCTTCTGTTGGCGCTCATGGTGCTAGGTAGCATTGGCGCTATGGCAGTTACATATATTAATAACGGCAAGTTGTTTTTTGGTTCGCACCTTCTTGCAGGCTTAGGCATGATGGGAATTATTGCTAGTTCCGCTGCTCTCTCGCCGTATATGCAAAAGGGTCAAGATTGGGCACGCACTACACACATTGCGCTAAACGTTGTGCTAGTCGGGCTATTTGGCTGGCAAGCTGTCACCGGAATCCAAATTGTTCAGCGAATTTGGGAAAAAATGGGTTAGTGCCGGTTAGTTTTTTGGGGGGGGCAAATCATGCCCCCGACGCACCCTCAACAAGCTATAGTATTTAACCTAAGCTCCCTTTAGGTTGAAACCCGCAGCTTGAAACCCGCTCAAAATTTTCTGCACACTATGCAAGACGAAATTCTCAAAAAAGAACAGGAATTTCATGATCAGTGGGCTTCTGCCATTGATATTGAAGGCATTAAGGTCAAGGACTATTTTGAAGCTTGCACGGCTCCAGAAAACCGATTTATCCTCAAACGATTGGGAAATGTTAGCAATAAATATCTGTTGGATTTAGGCTGCGGTGCTGGCGAAAATAGCGTTTACTTTGCTAGTCGGGGCGCTCGATGCGTTGCCGCAGATTATTCTCCAGGCATGGTTGAAGTGGCGCTGAAATTGGCAGCAGCAAACCAGGTGCAGGTAGAAGGGAAAGTGATTAATGCGATGAATATTGACTTCCCCGCTAACACCTTTGATATTGTCTATGCATCTAATCTTCTTCACCATATTCCTGACCCAGAGTTGACTATTAAAGAAATGTACCGTGTGCTCAAACCGGGCGGCGTTGCTTGCTTCTGGGACCCGTTGAAACATAATCCTGTGATTAATGTCTATCGTAGAATTGCCACTAAAGTTCGTACTGAAGACGAAACGCCACTAGATATTAATATCATCAAAACGGTTCAGGGGCTATTTACAAAAACGACCTATGATACTTTTTGGATCGCGACACTTTGGATCTTTCTGCGCTTTTATTTAATTGAAAAAGTCAATCCTAATGAAGAGCGTTATTGGAAAAAGATCATTCTTGAACAAGCTCGATTAGAACCAGGATATCGGCGGTTAGAGAAGCTAGATACCTTTCTTAAAAAAATTCCCTTTGTTAAACGCTTTGCTTGGAATCTTGCCGTTGTTGCAATGAAGTAAAGCTATGGTTATCCAATTTTCCTTTGTTGTGCCTATTTACAATGAGGAAGCGAATATTCCTGAACTTTACCGTCGGCTCAAGGGCGTTATGGAGCGGCTAGAGGGTGAAGTCGAGGTGATCTTGGTGAATGATGGGAGTGGCGATCGCTCTCTTCAATTCCTGCGCCAGCTCCACGCCCACGATCCGCGCTTCTGCTACCTCAGCTTTTCCCGCAACTTTGGTCACCAAATAGCAGTGACGGCTGGGCTTAACTTTTGCCGAGGAAAGGCGATCGTGGTGATGGATGCAGATTTACAAGATCCGCCGGAGCTGGTGCTGGAGATGGTGCAGCGGTGGCGAGAAGGCTATGCGGTCGTCTATGCTCAGCGCACTCAGCGAATTAAGGAAAACTGGTTCAAGCGGCTGATGGCTTATGCTTTTTATCGAGTGTTGCGTAACTTGGCAGACGTGGAGATTCCTACCGACACAGGCGACTTTTGCCTGATGGATCGGCAAGTGGTGGATTTACTCAACGCTATGCCAGAGCGTAATCGCTATATCCGGGGGCTGAGGGCTTGGGTGGGGTTTCGACAAACTGCTGTTTTGTTTGAGCGCGATCCCCGCTTTGCAGGCGAGGAAAAGTACACGTTCCGCAAGTCTTTTGCATTGGCAGTGAGTGGTCTAGTTTCTTTTTCAAGAGTGCCGCTGCGGATCTCCACCTATATTGGATTGACGGCAGCAGCGATCGCCCTTTTCATGGCAGTTCTTGTCCTGTACTGGCGATTCTTTGCCCCCCATTCACCGCTGACCGGGTATACAACCATTATTATTGCTATCTTCTTCCTCGGTGCGGTACAGCTCATCAGTATCGGCATTTTGGGCGAATACATTGGGCGCATTTACGAAGAAGTGAAGGGCAGACCGCTCTACACCCTATCAGAGGCACGAGGGTTTCAGCCTAAACCCTCGCCTCCAAAGACTTGAGGTATTCGGTATTAACGCCCGACTCGCGGACGAGGGAAATTTTCCCGGTGCGGGCAATTTCTCGAAGCCCGAAGCGGCTCAAGGTTTGCACGATCGCCACCATTTTACCCGGATCGCCCACCACTTCCAGAGTGAGGGCATCTTCGCCCAAGTCCACTACCCGCGCCCGAAAGATTTGCGCCAGTTCAATAATTTCTGAGCGATTAGAGCTAGTAGCGTTGACCTTCAGCAGCATTAACTCCCGCTCAATGCAGGGCACTTCGGTAATATCTTGCACCTTGAGGACATTGATCAGCTTATAAAGCTGCTTGGTGACTTGTTCGATCGCCAAATCATCGCCAAACACCACCATCGTGATGCGCGAAATCCCAATCTGCTCGGCAGGACCGACCGCCAAGCTCTCAATATTAAAACCTCGACGGGCAAAAAGCCCTGCGATCCGGGTGAGGACTCCTGCCTCATCTTCAACCAGAACCGAAAGCGTATGTTTCATG
>JBBRCV010000286.1:0-6381 GCA_038204505.1 Elainellales cyanobacterium | reverse complement strand
CAACAAACCGATTTTTGACCAGTTTGTGCCCGCTCATAAAGACTATGTTAGGAACTTAATTGCGAAGGGGCATCAAGCGAAAACTGGATATTGGAAAGAATTTGGCGGCGGAATGCTGTTATTTCAAGCCGCCAGCCTAGCCGAAGCAAAGGCGATCGCCGCCCAAGATCCCCTCATCAGTAACGGCTGTGTTGAGTATGAGCTGCACGAATGGTGCATCGTTATCGAATAAACCCCTTAAAATTAAGACTATTAGCGACTGTTTAAGAACAAGCGTTTTTTAAGTAAAGTTTTTAAGTAAAGACCGTTGAAAGGACGAAAGGTAGAGCATGAGCGATGACGATGGATTCAAAATAGTGGCGGACAACCGTCAAGCCCGATTTCTTTATGAAATCCTCGAAACTTACGAAGCTGGGGTTGAACTGCGAGGCACCGAGGTCAAATCAATTCGCCATGGCAAAGCCAACCTACGCGATGGCTACGCTCTCATCCGTAAAGGCGAGGCGTGGCTTCACAACGTCCATATTTCCCCCCACCAAACCGCTAGCCAAGTCTTTAACCACGAACCCCTCCGCACCCGCAGACTCCTCTTACACAGCAAAGAAATCAGCAAGCTATCTAGCCAGGTAGATCAGCAAGGTCTAACAGTCGTGCCGCTCAAAATGTACCTCAAACGCGGCTGGGTCAAGCTGACGATCGCCCTCGTCAGAGGTAAAAAACTCCACGACAAGCGAGAAGATCTCAAGCGCAAACAAGAAACCCGCGAGATTCAGCGCGTCATGAAAAATAACTAAGACGCGATCGCCTGTCAAAAAATATCTGGAGAATGTAACGAAACATTGCGGATTCAGTTCTTTAATGTTAAATTTTTTTACAAGGTCTACAATTTGTTCCTGATCCATTTAGTGTGATGCAAATTCATTTACACCAAAGGTTAGGGCAATCACTAGCACCGAGTATCTCCTTCCAACACAGCGAGTCGAGCCAGCCTATGTAAAGGCTGGCTTTTCACTGAGCATCTCATCAGGGCTTTAAATTAAAACTTCATTTACTAAAACTGCATCTACACCAGTATCTGCCCTTCGATATTCCTTAAATTTCTAAAACTGTGTCATGGTTTGAATAGAATGATGAGGATTTTGATTAAATCTTGAGCAGATACGGTCTCAAATCACAACGTCGTGATAGCTTAATGAGTGGCGGAGACACATTGATGATGTTTACATGCCGATCGCACAAAGCCTTTTATTCAAGCGCCATCAGGCAAACATCATTCCACAGTATTTATATTGCAAGTTTGTAGGTAGGATTATCAAAGTTGGTCAAGCAGCGACACAGCCCATTGATAAAGATAGTCAGCTCCGGTTCCTCTACTGATGTAGGGAACACAATTTTCCAAACCGTTTGTCTCTAAACCTCTGGAGGTTTTTTTATAATGTCTATTCGCATATACGTGGGTAATCTGCCCAAAGAGTTTGAGCGTGAAGAATTGGAAGCTGTGTTCGCCGAGTTCGACGAATCTGCATCTACTAAAGTGATTACCGATCGCAAAACTGGTAAATGCCGAGGCTTTGGGTTTGTCACCGTCAAAACTGACGAACAAGCTGATGTTCTCATCGAAAAGTTCAATGGCTTCATGTTCAAAGACACCGAGCTAAAACTTGAGAAGGCTCTCCCTCGTGCCAAAGGCAGTGAAGAAGGTGCTCCTACCACCGCAGCCCCCGTTGGTGGCGGTGCAGCCAAGCGCAGCAAGTCGTCTAACAGCAACAATAAGTCCCGCCGCCCGGCGATCGCCGATACCACCGAGTCTGAGTCAGTTCAGCCTGACCCACGCTGGGCACAGGATTTGGAAAAACTCAAACAGCTTCTAGCTGCTCAAACTACTAATTCTTGAGCTAATTTGGCGCTAATTCTCGTTAAAACTAAATACACTCAATAAGATTCACTCTTTTAGAAACATCGCCCTTTAAAGCAGAGGCATCGCATTCTGAGCTGAGTTTCTTCAACAGGAGCCGATGACCCAGGAAAAAATTCTGAAGTCATCGGCTCTTGTTTTTTCAGCTAGCTGCCTAAACTAGAAGAAGTATTTTTTGCAGCAGAATATCAGGACGAACAGGTTGAAAGAGCCAATCATCTGCCCCGATCGCCCCCCAGTCTGTCTGTTCCCCAGAGTCAGACCCATCCACCATCATCATCACCTTTACCTTTCTCGTTGCTAAATTTTGGCGCAAGCCCTGAATTAGACTATTGCCATTAATAGTTGAAAGCTGAGCATTGGTAATCACCGCAAAAGGATGAAGCGCTTCAATTTGGTCGATCGCCGTCGAGCCTTCTAGCAGCCAAACAACCTGATAGCCTGCTGCTGTTAAAACGTCACAAACCACAGTGGCATTGTCCTCATCATCCTCAATTAAAACGATGCGTCCTTGAGGCTGCTCAACTATCGGCGGAACCCGCACCTTGATTTCGCCCAGATGAGAAGTAGGCAGCCGCACCGTAAAGATAGAACCCACGCCTGGCGTAGACTCCACACCTACCCACCCACCATGCAGATCTACTAACTGCTTCGCTAGCGCTAGTCCCAAGCCTGTGCCTTTGTACTGGCGATGGTAGCCTGAGTCAAGCTGTCGAAATTTTTGGAAGAGTAGCGGCAGTTGGGCTGCCGAAATCCCAATTCCTGTGTCTTTAACTTGAAATGTGACCTGGTTCTCGTCTCGAAACAACCGCAAAGTAATTTTTCCACCTTCAGAAGTAAATTTGATCGCATTGTCCATCAAATTAAATAAAATTTGCTGCACCCGCCGAGGATCTGCCGTCAGGTAATCTACTTTTTCTCCCCCTGGCAAATCCAACTTCAGTTCAATTTCTCGCAGCGCTGCTTGTCCCTCAAATGCCTTAATGGTTTGGCGGGCGACTAGGGTAGGAGAAACCTTGGCTAAGTCCAGTGTCATTTGATGGGCTTCTGCCTGCGACACGTCGAGAATGTCGTTAATTAAACTTAAGAGCTGCTCGCCGCTGTCATGAATCGTCTGTAAGAAACCTTGCTGTCGTTCATTTAACGTATCCTTCGACCAACGTTGCAGGGTCGTAGACATGCCAATGATGCAGGTCAAAGGGGTCCGGAGTTCATGGGTGACACTGGCAAGAAACTCGCTTTTAGCCCGATTTGCCGATTGGGCAGTCTGGGTCACGGCTTGCAGCTCTTGAGTGCGCTCAATGACCCGTTGCTCTAGGGTTTGCTTTTGTTGCTGTACTTCAGAGTAAAGCTGGGCTTGGCTGATGGCGATCGCCAAATGTTCGGCAATCTGCTGTAAAAATTGCCGTTCACTCTCTCGCCATTGGCGCGTGTGATGGCATTCATGAGCCACTAAAAAGCCCCAGAGCGCCTGATTCTGAAAAATAGGTGCAATTAGCTTAGATCGCACCTGCGCGGTTCGCAGAAAATTCAGCAAACAAGGGGTTGCGGCATAGGACACGTTGACATCTTCCACCGCCAAAGCTGCACCTTGACCATAAAGAACCGAGTGTCGGGAGCTTTGCAAGACATCACAGTTTTCAATCAAATGCAAAACCGATGAGATTTGATCAGAAGCCCTGGACTCATACGCTACAAAGCCGCTTTCTGGAGAAGACTGATTAGAGTGCCCCAGTTGATAAATGATCAGGCGATCGGCATTTAAAAACTGTCGTCCCTGCTCCACAGCCGTTTGGAGAATCACGGGCAACTCTAAACTCTGGCGAATTTGGGTCGTCACCTGTTGAATTTGCTGCTGCATGGCGATCGCTCCAATATCCTTAGAAGCTGCAACATCCTTAGAAACTAAAGAATTTGCAGTCAGAATATCAATCAGCTTGAGGGTAAATTCGGATTGAACACGAGGATGGTTAGGCTGTAGAGTGGCAATCTGAGGATAGTGAGATTGAGACAAAAACAGGGCGATCGCTTCAGGCTCAAACGTCAGGCTGATGCGATATCCCTCTGCCACCTGTTCTCCCACCAAAAGCGCACTGAAATCTACCGATACGACTCCCATAAAACAGTCAATTCGCAGCCCCAGCAACTTGGTTGGAGGCTCAATAGGGGTACGCGTTGTTTCTGGCGATCGCTCCTTAGTCAGGACAATTGCCTCAGTACCCGCTGTTTCTGCCAGAAGCGACTGTAATTGCGTAAACTGTGAACCTGATAAAAACTGACTCAATGCCAACGGCTCAATGGATTGCATAGCTTCGCCTGTATCAAATACTCCGGCTGTCAGCCGAGCTTGCGAAAAGGACACAAAGACCTTTTAATTAAGACCTTGCCCTCATCTTGCCTCCCCATCTTGAGTCAATGCCCAGTTCCCCATAAAATCTTTAGGGTTGCCAGCGCTACCCGTCCAATATTCAAAATCCCCCCTTCCCCATGACTGCTACCTTCGAAACTACTCCTCGCCTTGCTTCCCGCTTAGTAAACGGCATCCTCGCCATTAAGCCCCTAGCTGCCCTCGCCAAACATCAAGCCCGTTCCATGATGATTAAACGGGCAGAATCGATCGGCGTTTACTGGCGGCAAGAAGTTCAGATTTTGCGATCGCGCGGTAGCCAAGCCGAATTTGCTCCTGAATGGGAAACCGAACTGGCTCAAGTCAAAAATCCTGATCTGACTTATCCCGACTATTACCTTCGCCCTTTCCATGCCTACGACCAGGGCAACATGGGCTGGCAAGCCGCTATGGAAGTAGAAGTTGCAGCCCACGCCGTCCACGCCAAAATCTGGGAGGGTGCTGGAGCAAAAGGAGACGCGATGCTGCGGCAAAGCTATCACGGTATTTTGCAGAAGCAGATTGCGATCGCGCCTCAAGCCATCTTAGATGTGGGCTGTAGCGTTGGCATGAGTACCTTTGCATTGCAAAAAATCTATCCTCAAGCGCAAATTACCGGGCTAGATTTATCGCCCTACTTTTTGGCGATCGCCCAGTACCAATATTTCAAATCGCGCTCTGCCCAACCTGCACCCACCTGGCTCCATGCCCCTGCCGAAGCTACCGGGCTGCCCGATGCCTCCTTCGATCTGGTTTCAGCACACTTAATCTTTCATGAGTTGCCCCAAAGTGCGGCGATCGCCATTCTCCAAGAAGCTCGTCGCCTCCTCCGCCCCGGTGGACACCTCGCCATCATGGACATGAACCCCCAATCTGAGGTGTACGCCAAGATGCCACCCTACATCCTCACTCTGCTCAAAAGCACCGAACCCTACCTCGACCAATACTTTGCCCTTGACCTTGCTCAAGCTATTTATGACGCGGGGTTCGATCGCCCCACAATTATCTCCAACAGTGCCCGCCATCGCACCCTTGTTGCCCAAGCACGTTAGATGCAGTCACAAAAATAAAAATATCCCTGATCTATTACAGAGCTTTCAGGAACCCCCAACTTCAATTACTTCCCCTGGAGCAATGGTATTCAGAATGTTACGAGCATCTGGCATCAGTGGAAGTAAGTCAGGCAGTCTATTCCTGGGTGCTACGAGAACAACCACTGCTACTCCAGCTTGCTGCAAGTTTTGCTGATAGCGCAGATTTTGATCTGTAGTAAGCAGAATTGTGAAGCCTCCTTGACTCATGAGCCGCAACAATTCACCGTTCTTTTTTCCTGACCATCCCATCTCAACAACTGTACGAATCTCGTAATCAGCAAGTTCACGCTTTAACGGTCGTGGGGCACATTCATCAAGCAGGATTTGCATAAGCTGTCAGCATTTCCTTTGCCAATTCAAGGGCTGCGATCGCTTGCTCACGTCCAACACTTGGGAAATGATCTAGGAATTCATCTAGTGGATCGCCCGCTTCGAGATAATCGAGCAACGTTTTCATTGGCACACGAGTTCCAACAAAAACAGGAGTTCCTCCTAATATGTCAGGATCGCTATGAATCACACGCGCTGCGGTTGTCATATCAGTTATCAAGTGATGATAGGAAGCTATTCGATCTTAGCCTACGACTAACCGCTCAGAACGCTCATTAGAAGCGATCGCCTCAACACTAAATTTAGAGTGGTTCCCAACCTTAAATGTCAATAAACGCGCCGCCGAATATAATCACCACAGAGGACTAAGCGATCTAACATTCCGCTTCACCCGTCGCCATTAACCTCTTGGACTCAACCAACCAAATTGATACGGTCGATGTGCAAGCGGATTGTTATGCTTTTTAACCAAGAACTCTGATGTGTGCAAAAACATTCAGAATCAACTCCTAAACTCCACACTATTTATTACTGAACTGATAAAGCATATTCCGCATCAGCATCTGAAATCCGAATACGTTGTTCAAGGCGGACAATGTATGAAATAAGCTCTATACTCTCACCACTCTCAAGCTTGAATGCTCGAATTACGTTAG
>JBBRCV010000285.1:0-6459 GCA_038204505.1 Elainellales cyanobacterium | reverse complement strand
TTGCCAAACCCAACAATGCTGGGCGTGGTTCGCCCCCCTTCAGAGTTGGAGATGACAACAGGCTTGCCGCCTTCAAGTACGGCTACACAACAGTTGGTTGTGCCCAGGTCAATGCCAATGACTTTTCCCATAATTCGCGTTCGTGTCTGTGTTCGAGTAAATGAGCGCACAACTGAGAGTACGGCTCAATAGAACCCATTTCATCCTTGCTGAAGTATTCCTCAATCTCTAAGGAATACGATCAAGCACACTCGAAAAACTTTGTAATGAACGCAGAACCCTTGCGGGGACTGCTAATCGCCGCATATTAGAAAAGCATTGGCACTTTAGGGAGAAATTAGCCCAGATCCGCTGATCCGTCTGCTGAACCGTCGCCATCGGGGGCAGCGGCAACTTTAACAAGGGCGTGGCGAAGAATGCGATCGCCCATCATATACCCGCGCACCAGTTCTTCCATGACTGCACCTTCGGGGAATTCGCTGGTGGGTTCTCGCATGACGGCTTCATGCAGGTTGGGATCGAAGTCTTGACCTTCTGCCCGCATGGGTGATACACCGATGCGCTTGAGCGAATCTACGAGTTGCTTATAGATGCCCTGGTAGCTCTTGTGAATGGTGGTTTCGGCTTCGTTTTGCGGTTTGATGTGCGATCGCGCCCGCTCAAAGTTATCCACCACAGACAGCAGTTCGTTGATAGTGGCGATTTTTACCTGAACTTCAAGGTCTTCTTTTTCTTTAGCAGTCCGTCTACGATAATTCTCAAAATCTGCTGCCAAACGCTTTTGCTGATTGGTCAATTCTTCAATTTGGGTGGAGCGATCGTCAAGCTGAGCCTTCAGGGTGTCAAGGCTCTGGGTTAATTCCCTAACATGAGCATCCTGTCCTTCAGAGGTTGGCTCTGGGCTAAGATCGAACGGCTCTGTTTCGGCATCAAGGATAACTTGCTCTTCAGCCGCTGGCTCAGATACAAAAGTTTCGCCCTGCGATTGAGGTTCATTTTCGGCTTCTAAATTTATTTCAGCAGACATGGGCTGTTGTTCCATTTGCTCTAAATTCTCTGAGATCTTAGCCGCTGGCTCTTGGGTATTTTCTAGCGGGTTCCATTCATTCATAATTATTACTAATTTCAGACTATCTTAATTCAACAGAACTTCTAGCGCTGATGAGCTGAGATAGGTCAGACTTCTAAAAGATCACTTCTGATTGTAACGATTTAACGTTAGTAGCATCTCATGAGTTGCTGATCTCTTGGTCTAATTTGGTTCATTTTAATTAAATCTGCAAGCCTGTGAATTCTGCTCAAAATCCTCTTAATTTGCTACTGCTTTCTACTCCGGTAGGTGCTCTAGGTTCTGGGCTAGGGGGAGGAGTAGAGCTGACGTTGCGAAATATTGCACTGCAGTTGATCAGGCGTGGACACTCGATAGACATTTTGGCTCCAATGAGTTCGGATATGCTAGGACTCTCGATCGCCCAAATTGGTGGCAAGCTTCACACAACCGCACAAACTCAGGGACGCAATGCTCCAATTGAGATGCCTGGAGATTCAGTGTTGGCAAATATGTGGGAACATGCCCGTGAGAATCAGAGCCAGTACGACTTGCTGATGAACTTTGCTTATGATTGGCTGCCCTTCTACCTGACTCCTTTTTTGAAGACTCCGATCGCCCACTTAGTCAGCATGGGTTCTTTGACTTTGGCAATGGATAACGTCATTGGGCAAACTGCTGCTCAGTTCCCAGGAACAATTGGGGTGCATAGTCGAGCACAAGCAGAGACGTTTGAGTTTGCGGCTGATTGTCGGTGTTTGGGAAATGGCATCGATTTAGGAGCCTATGATTTTTGTGCTGAGCCAGAGAATTATTTGGGTTGGGTGGGGCGGATTGCGCCTGAGAAAGGAATTGAGGATGCGATCGCCGCTGCCGATCGCCTGAGTATTCCGCTCAAAATTTGGGGAGCCATGCCCGACTCGGATTACTGGGACAAAATTTGTCTGACCTATCCTGATGCAGCGTTTACTTACGAAGGCTTTCTATCTACGGATGCTCTGCAAAAAGCTCTAGGTCGCTGTCGAGGTTTACTGATGACCCATAAATGGGTGGAGGCGTTTGGAAATGTGGCGATCGAAGCTCTTGCCTGTGGCGTTCCAGTGATTTCTTATAATCGGGGCGGTCCTTCTGAGATTGTGCAGGATGGCGTGACGGGCTGGTTGGTTGAGCCGGATAGCTTGGATGGGTTGGTTGAGGCGATCGCCCGTTTGCCGCAAATTGATCGCCAAGCCTGTCGCCAACGTGCTGAGGCAGAATACTCAATGCTGGCAATGGGCGATCGCGTGGAAGCCTGGTTTTACGATATTTTAAAGACCAAAAGCTAAAATCTATGCGCCCTTGCACTGTTCCCTCTCCTCTATGTCCCGGTGATCTGCTTTACGTGATCGCGCCTAGTGGTACGCTCAGAGAGTTTACTGCTTTTCAAAAAGGCGTTGAGATGTGGCGATCGCGGGGCTACCGAGTGGAGTTGTGTCCGGGGTACGACGATCGCTGGGGCTATTTGGCAGGGACGGATGATGGGCGGCGATCGCAGCTTGAACTTGCCCTCAAAGATCCAGAATGCCGAGGGATTCTTTGTGCCAGAGGCGGCTACGGTGGAGCGCGTTTGTTGGAAAACTGGCAGTGGGTGGATTCTGAACCAAAGTGGCTAATTGGGTTTTCGGATATTACTAGCTTGCTGTGGCGCTTCAGCCTGGAGGGAATTTCTGGAGTTCATGCGCCATTGTTAACAACTTTGGCGATAGAGCCAGAATGGTCGGTGAAGCGATTATTTGATTGGGTGGAGGGGCGACCCCTTGCGGATATCTCGAAGAGTGCGCTCCCTCCTTTAAAGGGCGAAGGTTGGGGCATGGGTCAGGCAAGCGGAATTTTGCTGCCTGCCAATCTCACTGTGGCAACTCATCTGTTAGGAACGCCTCTTCAAGCTTCATTGGAGAACGTAATTTTGGCGTTTGAAGATGTGACCGAAGCGCCCTACCGCATCGATCGGATGTTGACCCAGTGGCGGATGAGCGGGGCATTTGAGCAAGTAAAAGGGATTGCGCTAGGGCGATTTAGCCAATGTGAGCCGCCTAAGAATGTGCCGAGCTTTACGGTGGAGGAAGTGTTGCGCGATCGCCTTTCCGACTTAGGGATTCCGATCGTATCAGCCTTGCCCTTTGGTCACGACGGCGAAAATGCTGCCCTTCCCGTTGGCGTTTCAGCCCAATTGGATAGTGAGCAAGGAACCTTAACTGTAGGCGTTGCTTGATATGCTAGAAAGCGCGACTCGCCAAGATGAAAAAATATGCCTGCCCTGACCAGCTCCCCGATGACGAATGCTTTTCCTCTGACCGCAGTGGTTGGGCAAGAGGCAATTAAGCTTGCCCTTTTGTTGGCTGCGATTGACCCAGCGCTGGGAGGTGTGGTGATTGCAGGACGGCGAGGAACGGCAAAGTCCGTGATGGCACGGGCGATTCATGCACTGTTGCCCCCTATTGAAGTGATTCAAGGCTCTTACTGTAACTGCGATCCCAGCCATCCGAGCGAGTGGGATGATGAGACGATCGCCAGAGCCAGCCAGTCCAACGAGCTTCCCACCGAAATTATCCCTTCCCCGTTCATCCAAATTCCCCTAGGCGTGACGGAAGATCGTCTACTGGGTTCAGTTGATGTCACCCAATCAATTAGGCGAGGCGAAACTGTCTTTCTACCCGGTCTTTTAGCAGAAGGGCACCGGGGTGTACTGTACATCGACGAGATTAATTTGCTGGACGACCAAGTGGCAAATTTGCTGCTGGGGGCATTAACCGATGGACGCAACCAGATTGAGCGAGAAGGAATCAGCTATCAGCATCCTTGCAAGCCACTGTTGATCGCCACTTATAACCCGGACGAAGGGGAACTGCGAGAGCATTTGCTGGATAGAATTGCGATCGCCCTTTCCGCCGATGCCGTTCTGGGACTCGACCAGCGCGTTGCAGCAGTGGATCAAGCCACCGAGTATGCTGATTCTCCCCAAGCCTTTCTGCAACAGTACGCTGATGACCTGGACTCAATGAAAACCCAGATTATTCTGGCGCGGGAATGGCTCAAAGATGTCCAAATTGCCCGGGAGCAAATTACCTACTTGGTTAACGAAGCGCTGCGGGGCGGCGTTCAGGGACATCGAGCAGAATTATTTGCGGTGCGGGTAGCAAAAGCCCATGCCGCCTTGGATGGACGAACTGATGTCACCGCAGAAGATCTACGGCGGGCTGTAGAGTTGGTCATTGTGCCTCGCTCTACCATTGTCCAGACTCCGCCCGACGAAGCGCCGCCTCCGCCACCCCCGCCACCTCAACCCCCGGAGCAGAACGATCAAGAGCAAGACGAGCCAGAGGAAGAGGACGAAGAAGATCAAAAAGAGGACGAGCAGCCTGAGCAAGAGCCACCGAGCGTTCCTGAAGAATTTATCTTTGACCCAGAGGGCGTAATTCTTGATCCGACGGTTCTCTATTTTGCCCAAATGGCGCAGAAACGTGGTAAATCGGGCGCGAACAGCATTATCTTCTCTGAGGATCGGGGACGCTACATTAAGCCGATGTTGCCTAAAGGTGGCAAGGTAAGGCGAATTGCGGTCGATGCGACTTTGCGGAGCGCTGCGCCATATCAAAAGGCACGACGACAGCGTTACGAGCAGACGCAAGAGGGTTCGTTGTCCCGCAAAAAGGTTTTTGTGGAGCAAGGAGATATTCGGGCGAAGCGACTGGCTCGGAAGGCAGGATCGTTGATTGTATTTGTAGTGGATGCGTCGGGATCGATGGCGTTGAATCGGATGCAGTCTGCCAAAGGCGCGGTCATGCGCTTGCTGACTGAGGCTTACCAAAACCGGGATGAGATTGCGTTGATTCCGTTCCGGGGCGAACAGGCAGAAGTCTTGTTGCCGCCGACTCGTTCGATTTCGGCAGCACGGCGGCGGCTGGAGCGAATGCCCTGTGGTGGTGGATCGCCGCTAGCGCATGGGCTAACTCAGGCGGTGCGGGTAGGCACGAACGCGCAAAAGTCGGGAGATATTGGGCAGGTGGTGATTGTAGCGATTACTGATGGGCGAGGCAATATTTCCCTGGCGCGATCGCTGGGTGAGCCAATAGTAGAGGGCGAAAAGCCAGATATTAAGGCAGAGTTGTTAGATATTGCTGGGAAGATTCGTGCCCTAGGGATTCAGCTATTGGTAATTGATACCGAGAATAAGTTTGTTTCGACGGGATTTGCTAAGGAACTAGCGAAACATGCGGGTGGGAAGTATTATCACTTGCCGAAGGCTACTGATCAGGCGATCGCCGCCATGACCAAAGGCGCACTACGCGACATGACCCGCTAAAAAAGAATGAAGGCATTGCTAACACCGCCCTCTTCTTATGAATGAATCTGGTAACATTTCACAGATACCCTTCCCAGTTATGCCCTGACCTGTAAACCATGCAACATAACGGTTCTGTTAAGCGACTGCTAAGAGCCTTTGCATCCCCACTAAAATCTTGAATCAGTCTGTTCTAACGGGGTTGTTAGGCTGCTGGCGCTGAGAGATTTGGAGCAGTAACCGCAATGCTTCATTTACAGATGCATCAGTCGGGAAAGCCTGGGCAACATCAGGATCTAAGAGAATCAAATTCGTTCCGGCTCGATATCTTTCAACATACTTGCCTCTGACACCTCCCGCCATTTTAGAGAAGTCATACTCAGGGAGCAGTTCATCCTCTAACTCGTCAACTTCCTTCTTCATAAAACCTCCTTTCTTGGCGAGTGGCTCTTCGGGCGCTGATGATTCGAGTGCAGTTCTCTCGGTCAGTATGAGAGATAACCAATAATTGCCCTAACTCGGATATCCCAATGATCAATGTATCGGCTCTCGCCAATGGAATGATCAGGATCAGGAAATGTCACAGATAACGGGTCATCAAATACAGTCGTTGCCTCTTGGAAAGAAACGTTGTGCTTTCTCCAATTGATAACAGCTTTCTCTGGGTTCCACTCAAATTCCATGCAGAGCCTCTCGTTGCCAACGACTCTGGCAGTTAACGAATTGCCAAACTCTTAAACTGTTGAAATAGACTTGCCGCTACTTAATGAAATTTGAGTTAGAAGTTTACTCAGGTGTTTCTGAAAATCCTCTAGCCCTCCCAAATCTTTCCAAAGCTGAGCATTCCAGTAGTTGGAATTTTATGGATACGACCATCCGTAGGAAGGTGTTCGACTCCAAAAATTTCTCTTTGATGCGGTAAATCGTTCCAATCGACTCCTTCACGAGGGGGAGCATCCCACTTTTTATTTTCTGACCGTAGGGAATAGAATTAGCCCCGATGAGACGGTAAAAAGTGGGGGATAATCAAGAAAGAACTGTGTCGCGAGGTGATTTTCAGATGACTCCTGAACAAGAGCAAGCCCTCCAA
>JBBRCV010000284.1:0-6501 GCA_038204505.1 Elainellales cyanobacterium | reverse complement strand
CAGTCCGTTGAACTCTGTAGTCATCACTATTTCCCTCGCTAATGTGGGGTTGAGAAGAAAAGCTTAAGGCGTGGTTGCCTAACAACTTGTGCAACATTAGCGAGGTGAAACGATAAAATCGTTACAGCCTAGCTTTCTGCTCCTTCAGAAAGTCAGGTTAGCTGGTTAGTTGTGCTTGTAACACTTCTAGCCAGCGTCCTCACCTTAAGCCTGTTTTGCTGGTATCAAAACCAGTGTTGATAAGCATAAGGGCAAATGCCGCTTTTACACAAGTATTTGAGAGCAGATGTTGAAATTTTCTGAATCGCAATGAAAATCTGGTTCCCCTTCCTTTCCTTCAGGAGAGGAGGTTTGAATAGGTTCCTATTTCTATTCAGCAGCGCCCAAAAAATATCATTCTTGCCCTAGCTCAGGCACTGGCACTACTTCGCGTGGTGCTAGAAAACCAAGAACAATTGCCACCAAAAGCAATGCTGGAACATCGCCGAAAAGATGTCCACGTTCCGCAGGGTCTGTCACTGCTTGTACTGCCATAATCAGCCCGTGGATACCACTTGACCAGACGGTGAACCAAATTAAACTGAGGTGCGCTTCTGGCTTTCGAGAAGCCCACAGTAAAAAGACACCGAGCGTTGCATAAACACCAATGATCATTTGTTCGGACTTAGAGTGGCTGGGTTGCCATGACCAGCCCGATGACCAGATGTGCGTCAACGGATAGATCAGGAGAAACGCAATTCCGACTACAACAAGAGCGATTCGCAAATACCGATGCTGCTCATCCATTACTCCAACCTCCCAGTGTTTTTTAGGGCAGTTTCTACCAATGGAATGCCTATTTTGCAATGTTATCCTCACTAGTGAAACTTCAACTTTAGAGTGTTAGGAATCTTCATGCATCCGTGGGTGTTGCCTCTAACTAACTAAATTAATTGCGCCTGTATCCAAGTCATAGAATGCACCAACAACCTTAAGTTTGCCTTCTTGCACCGCTGAAGCAATTACAGGCGAGGTTTGTAATCGCTGTACTTGCAATCGCACATTTGCTTTAACTGCGTTAGTGAGGCGATCGCCCGGTTCTCCTTTTGATGCTTCAACTGCGGGTTGAATTGCCAGGATAAGAGAGCCTAGAACACCAGGTAATTCACCTCCCTTCAGTGCGGCTGTCACTGCTCCACATCGCTCATGCCCTAAAACCATCAGCAACGGTGTACCCAGCATGGCGATCGCATACTCTTCGCTAGCAGTGTCTTCAGTAACCGCAATATTACCAGCCACACGAACGACAAAAAGATCGCCAATGCCCTGATCAAAAGCAATCTCTGGAACGACCCGTGAGTCTGCACAGCTCAAAATGGCGGCGAAGGGTGCTTGTACCGTTGCCACTTCAGTAATGCGGGCAATATTCTGATGAGGATTGAGCTGTTTTCTAGCCACAAATCGCTGGTTCCCTTCCATCAGTTGTGCCAGTGCCTCATCAGGAGTCAAGGTGTTCTGAGCATGAGTCACTCCTGGATCAGCAGCAAGCTGATCTTGTTTGGGGCGAGACGTTTGAGGCTCAAGTCCTTGAGCTGATGCCTCCTTTCCTAACCAAGCGGTCAACGAACCTGTGCCAATTAGTCCTACGAAGAGTTGCAGGAGGTTCCTTCTTGAAAAATTTTGCTGATCCAAAGTTTCTTTCATAATCGTCTGATCTCAAGAAATAGGAATGTTATTACGGGCTGATACGAGTAGTTTACAACTCATCCTTGAAAAGTATTTTCTATGCAAAAGTAATACAAAGCTGAGGGTTGATACAAAGCTTCGTACTCAGATCAATCTTCAAACTCAGGTTCCTAAGATTCTTGAGAGACATACAGACTAATATTCTGATTCAAAAACTATTCTGATTCAACAATAGGCTTTTTACCCGAAGCGTTTTGTCGTTAAGTCTTTGCAACCAATCCGCTAATTCTTTCGTCATGAAATATAGTTGTTTTGTCAGACTGTATTTCTCTACTTTTTCTCCTAAAATGTACCGCGCATCCCGCTCTAAATCTCTATACTTCATTCCTTTCCTTGTTAGTCTTATCACCATTCTGCTACTCAATAACCCTGTCTTTTCTGAAGCAATCCGCCCTCGTACACCGCCAATCCTTCAGGAGATGCGGGGCGTATGGCTGACCAATGTGGATAGCGAAGTGATGTTTAGTCGGACGGGCATTCAGCAAGCCTTTGACCAACTAGCGCAACTAAAATTTAACACTGTTTATCCGGCAATTTGGAACTGGGGCTACACTCAATATCCCAGCGCGATCGCCCAACAAACTTACGGTCTAACCGTTGACCCGCGATCGCCTGGACTACAGCATCGTGATACTTTAGCAGAAATGGTTGAGATTGGTCATCAGCGTGGGTTGGCGATCGTTCCCTGGTTTGAGTTTGGCTTCATGACCACTGCCGAATCTGAGATGGCAAGCCGTCACCCTAACTGGATTACTCAACGCCGCGACGGTTCACAAATTTGGCAAGAAGGCATTTATCAACGTAAATGGCTCAATCCTTTGCAGCCAGAAGTGCAGCAACTCATTCAAGATTTAGTTCTAGAAATCGTGACCCAATACGATATCGATGGTATTCAATTTGACGATCACTTTGGCTTGCCAGGTGAGTTTGGCTACGACGCTTATACCGTGCAACTCTATCGTCAAGAACATCAGGGTAAATCGCCCCCCAGCAATGCTGAAGATCCAGAATGGATTAAGTGGCGATCGGATAAGATTACTGCCTTCATGCGTCAATTATTTCGAGCAATTAAAGATCAGAAAGAAGATGTGGTCGTGTCGCTATCGCCCAATCGCTACGACTTTGCGCTCAATCACCACCTGCAAGACTGGCTAACTTGGGAGCGAGAGGGTTTAGTTGAAGAGTTAGTGCTACAAGTTTATACCAGCAGTGTAGAGGGACTTGTGAATGAACTGGCACGTCCAGAAGTACAAGAGGCACGCAAACATATTCCAACGGGAGTTGGCATTCTGACAGGATTAAAGGATCGTCCGGTGGCAATTCAGCAGGTGCAGGAGCAAGTTGAGGCGGTTCGTGAACAAGGGTTTGCGGGTGTGTCGTTCTTTTTTTATGAGACGATGTGGAATTTAGGTAATGAGTCGATTAGCGATCGCCAGTCTGCATTTCGTTCCTTATTTCCTCGTTCCGCCGATCGTCCCATTTTGCCGAAAAAGCCCGATGCCTAAATTCAACTACAAAAATTATCGCATTGCCCTTCTCGTCGGTATCGTCCTGATTATTCCGTTAGGGTACAGCGTTCGTTTTGCTACAGGTTTAGGGCTGCCGTTGTTGCAAGATATCGCTGGTAGCCTTGCTTATCAAGTTCTTTTAATGCTACTTGTCGCGTTCTTTTACCCTCGCGCATCCCTAGTAAAAGTTGCGATCTGGGTTTGCGTAGCATCCTGTGCGGGCGAGCTACTTCAGCTCTGGCAACCTCCGCTTTTACAAACCATTCGTGCTACTTGGTTAGGACGAATCGTTTTGGGAAATACGTTTACAGTGTCAGACTTCCCACCCTATGCTATGGGCAGTTTTTTAGGCTGGCTAGGACTAAAGTGGCTGCGCCGAAAAATGGTTCATCCATTTGCAGCTTGAATCCATTGAATTAAATAATGAATAAAGACAATAATTGTGTTGGTCGTTTTTTCGTCATCGCATAGTTCTCCATGAATGCGAGGGGTACGAATGCTTTGATGGAGTACCCTCGAAATTTCTCGCTTCAGCTCCATGTGTTTCGCGCTCCCATATCCCTAAACTTTATATGAGGGCGATCGCGGGCAGCTTTGAGTCAGGATTAGCGTAGTTCTAGGATTGACACAGGCTAGGAACTGCATTAAACCTAAAAGTTAGGCGACAACTGGCATAACGACACAAACTGGTACAGCTCAAAAAATATTTAGGTGACAACATTTTCCAGTAGTCCTGGAACTAAATCTGGAACTAAATATTAAGCATCAAATCAAGCCCAAATATGGCATATTGCTATTTAGAAGCCTCTAGAAGCAATCTGTTTTCTGAGGCTGGTTTCCGAGAAAAACATTGGAGTCGCCTTATGGACATCAAAGCCGCCGTCGCTTTTGAAGCGGGTAAGCCTCTAACGATTGAAACCGTCCATCTCGACAACCCTAAAGAAGGCGAAGTCCTGGTTGAAATCAAAGCTACAGGAGTTTGCCATACCGATGCTTATACCTTGTCGGGTGCTGATCCAGAGGGTCTATTTCCCACCATCTTGGGGCACGAAGGAGCGGGTGTAGTGGTCGAAGTAGGAGCGGGTGTGAAGTCACTTAAACCAGGCGATCATGTCATTCCTTTGTACACGCCAGAATGCCGCAACTGCGAATATTGTCTCAGTGGTAAAACTAATCTTTGTCAAGCAATTCGGGCAACGCAAGGGCGAGGAGTAATGCCGGATGGCACTAGCCGCTTTGCTTTACAGATGAGCCGCTTGGAGCAGAGTAAGCCGAATGGCTCTAGCCCTTTCTCAATCGACAAAACCATGATTCATCACTACATGGGTACGTCTACCTTTGCTAACTATACGGTGTTGCCCGAAATCGCCTTGGCAAAGATTCGGGAAGATGCACCCTTTGAAAAGGTCTGCTATATCGGCTGTGGGGTGACAACGGGCATTGGGGCAGTGATTAATACGGCGAAGGTTGAGCCAGGGGCAAATGTAGTGGTGTTTGGGTTGGGTGGCATTGGGTTGAATGTAATTCAAGGCGCTCGAATGGTGGGCGCAAATATGATTGTGGGCGTGGATCTCAATCCTAAGAAGCGATCGCTTGCCGAAAAACTAGGCATGACGCACTTTGTTAACCCTAGCGAAGTTGAAGGCGATCTGGTTCCCTATCTTGTGGATTTAACTAAGGGCGGCGCAGACTATAGCTTTGAGTGCATTGGAAACGTTAAGTTAATGCGGCAAGCGCTGGAATGTTGCCACAAAGGTTGGGGCGTTAGCGTCATTATTGGCGTAGCGGGTGCAGGCCAAGAAATTAGCACTCGTCCGTTTCAACTGGTTACAGGGCGCGTGTGGAAAGGTTCAGCGTTCGGTGGGGCAAAGGGTAGAACGGATGTGCCCAAGATTGTCGATTGGTACATGGACGGAAAGATCAACATTGATGATTTGATCACCAATATAATGCCGATTGAACAGGTCAATGAAGCATTCGACATAATGCATAAAGGTGAAGGCATTCGCACTGTTTTAACGTTTTAAGAGCCTGCCATTTTAAAGACCTGACGTTTTGAAAATCTAATGTTTTGAGAAGGAAATTCTGTGGCTCTTAAACTCAACTCCCAATATGCTTGCTTTGGCGGAACGGTTCAGTTTTACAGCCATTTCTCTGAGGTGTGCAACAGCGAAATGAAGTTCTCGGTATATATTCCGCCGCAGGCTCAAGCAGAACCCGTTCCGGTACTGTATTTTTTGTCGGGGCTAACCTGCACCGAAGAAAACTTTATGACCAAGGCTGGAGCGCAGCAGTTTGCAGCAAAGTATAAGGTAATGTTGGTTGCACCAGATACCAGTCCTCGAAATACGGGCACAGCGGGCGAAGAGGACGATTGGGATTTAGGTACGGGGGCAGGATTTTATGTCGATGCAACAGAGATGTCCTGGCGATCGCACTACAAAATGTACAGCTACGTAGTTAATGAGTTACCTCAGTTAATTGCAGAAAACTTTTCTGTTAAAAGCGATCGCCAGGGCATTTTTGGGCATTCTATGGGCGGTCATGGCGCGTTAGTTTGTGCATTGCGAAATAGCGATCGTTATCGTTCCGTCTCGGCGTTCGCCCCTATTGTTGCTCCGATGCAATGTCCGTGGGGACAAAAAGCATTTAGTCATTATCTAGGGCAGAATGCCGAGTTATGGAAAGCGTATGATGCGAGTGAATTAATTCAGACTAATCCTTTTGCATCTTCGATTCTCATCGATCAGGGAACAGCAGATACTTTTCTAGAGAAGCAACTAATGCCCCAAGTATTTGAACAAGCTTGCGATCGGGTCGGACAGTCGTTGAAATTGCGAATGCAAAAGGGATATGACCACAGCTATTACTTTATTTCCACTTTTATAGAAGATCATCTTCGGCATCACGCAGAGCAGTTGTGGCAATAAAGATTGCTTAAATTACCACACATTAGAAATACTCTCTATGACTATTGTCACACTTCACAAGGCAGTATAATCACGCCTAACCATCCGGTCTAGCCAGCAAACCCAGTGAAGAAGTAAATAAGTGAAGAAGTAAATGAGTTAGCTTTTTTAATTAACGAGCAACTGTGATAGCCCTTTTAACTCCTACGGGTACATTCAGTTAGAGTGATCCAGAATAAAAAAGATCCAAGGTTAGCTCGACTTGTCACAGATAGAGACAAACCACTTGGTAAGATTCGGCAGACGCTGGATCTGCTGCTCCACGGCTATCATTGCCTGTTGGGTGAGTTTAATGCCTG
>JBBRCV010000283.1:0-6528 GCA_038204505.1 Elainellales cyanobacterium | reverse complement strand
TTTAGCGGGCGATCGGCGTTGTGCGTATCGCATTTCTCTGGTTTAGCTGCCGTTTCTCTGGTTCGCTGCGTTTTTCTGCTTAGCTAAAGTATCATCCTCCTCATACTGTACAATAGCTGACGGAGAGGTGGCAGAGTGGTTGAATGCGCTTGACTCGAAATCAGGTTTGGGGCAACTCAACGGGGGTTCGAATCCCCCCCTCTCCGTTTTAGATTTTCTATCGATTAAACTGTCACACCTCAGAAAGACAGTAACGTTAAACCATCACTTCATCGGCAAAGCTTGCCCACTGAGCAAACTGGAAAGGTCCTGCAACTGATCCCCAAACCACTTCATCGGTTTTTGGGTCACGTCCGCGATCCATGCTCATGAACGTTGTATCAGTAATCTCAAACTCGTTATCTAAATAAGTTTCCTGCCCTTTGCGAAACACCATGCAGGCTTTACCCGGTTCTACAACGCCCTTGAAGCTGGTGCCTGTCCATTCCACTAACATATTGCAACCGGACATTTTCTCGATTTGGTCAGCGGTTAGCGATTGGAGGCGAGGGATATCACGAGATGAACCGTAATAGGCTTCTTCATTTTTGACCGTGTAGTTTTCAATAACGATGCGATCGCCCACCACGACCAACTTCAAAATCCGCATTCGATAAGGATGATTGAGTTCATAGTCGTAGGCTTGCTCTAAAAACAAACTCACGCCTCCTAACAACTCCAGCGGCAAAGGGCGCATACAAACGCGAATGTGCGCGAAGAACGGCGGGTTCTCAAACGCTTGCTCTTGGTTGCTAAAGTCCGATGCCATCCAACGGGCAAGGGTGGCGATGTCAGTGGAATGGGTCATAGGTAGAAGTCATGTCGTTGACTTCATTATTTTACGGGATGGAGTAGCTCGGTACTTATTGGGGCGGGGCGATCGCCATAAAGTCGTGTTAAAGTTTCGTCTCAAGATATTAAGAAAACCATGACAACTGGCATCTGGGTTTTGGGAGATCAGCTTTGGATGGGACAGTCAGCAATTCAAGACTGCCTGAAATCCTTGAGTCAAACTCCGATAATTTTTATTGAGTCGTGGCAGCATGTCCGGGAGCGCCCCTATCATCAGCAGAAGCTGGTATTGGTTTGGTCGGCAATGCGGCATTTTGCCCAAGATCTGCGACAAGAGGGCTGGAGCGTCACGTATAAGACGGCAGAAGATTTTGAACAACCGTTGCGAGACTGGGTGAAAGCAGAAGGCATTACAGAACTACGAGTGATGGAGCCAAGCGATCGCCCTTTTGCCCAATTCATTCAAGCCCTTGATCTGCCCTGCAAAATTATTCTCACTGCCAACAACCGTTTCCTCTGGACGGCAGATGAATTTCGGCAATGGGCAGGGGGGCGCAAAAGTCTGGTGATGGAGTATTTCTATCGAGAAGGGCGGCAGCGGTTTCAGATATTAATGGAGGGCAAGCATCCGGTTGGAGGACAGTGGAATTTTGATAAAGAAAATCGGCAGCCTCCTAAGACAGGGCTAAAAACGCCGGAGGCACAGTGGTTTGAGCCTGATGATATGACCCAGGACGTAATTAATGAGGTGAAGCGCGGCAACTTTTCGACCTACGGAAGCATTGAGCCGTTTCGCTGGGGTGTAACGCGATCGCAAGCCCAGCAAGTCTTGGCTCACTTTATCCAAACTCGCTTACCTGGATTTGGCACCTATCAAGACGCGATGGTGACTGGGGAAGAAACCCTCTGGCACGCCATGCTGTCGCCCTACCTGAACTTAGGCTTGTTGCAACCGCTCGAAGTGATCCGGGCAGCAGAGCAGGCATATTATGATCAAAATCTTGCCATCAACAGTGTCGAAGGCTTTATCCGGCAGATATTGGGCTGGCGGGAATACATGCATGGGCTGTATCACTACACAGATGAGGATTATTCCCAGCTCAACTGGTTTAACCACACCCAGCCATTGCCCGAATTTTATTGGGATGCCGATAAAACCGACATGAACTGCCTCCACCAAACTCTCAAGCAGGTGGAATCTATGGCATACGGGCATCACATTCAGAGGCTGATGGTGCTGAGTAACTTTGCCCTGATTGCTGGAATTTCACCCCAGGAAATTGAAAATTGGTTTCATTCAGCCTTTATTGATGCCTATGACTGGGTGATGCAAACGAACGTTATTGGCATGGGACAGTTTGCAGATGGAGGAATTTTGGCATCTAAACCCTACGCTGCTTCTGCTAATTACATTAATAAAATGAGCGATTACTGCAAAGGCTGTCGATATAACTACAAAGAAAGGACGGGCGATCGCGCTTGTCCGTTTAATTTCTTTTACTGGGATTTTTTGGCGCGGCATCGCGATCGCCTGACCTCCCAAGGGCGCATGAGTTTCATTTTAAAGAACCTGGATAAAATGACCGAATCAGAACAGCAGCAAATTAGCCAGAAAGCAGAATCGTGGTTGTTAGATCCTAAGAGCTAAATATTGAAAGCCAAATATTGTGAAGGCGAAATATTGTTCTGTTGCGAGTACAATCTTCACAAGCTCGTCTCAACTTTTAGCAGGATGCATCTTCTCTACAACTCCCAGTAAAGTCGGACTAAGGCTACCAGAACCCCGATTCATGAATCAGCGTCTAACAGTTTTCTTATCCAGTAATATTTTGATGCTGACGCTTTTGGCAGGAATTGGCACTTGCTTCCCTGTCTTCAATGCCCAGCTCAAGATTGGGACTCAACCCGCGATCGCTCAAGCATCTGCGCTTCAAGGGGGGGTGCTCAGCCTCGATTCGACCCAGCAATCTGTTTGGAAGATGGATGAGCCTACTTCTCGATTGAACTACCAGGAAGCTGAACGGCTGCTTAACCAGCTCACAACCCTAATTTTTATCGTTGGATTATTCCTGGGTTTAATTATCAGCTTGCTTCTGGACAAAACCATTCGAGACAATCAGCGTCTCCGGATAGCAACCCAAGAACTAGAGCGATTAGCCAACTTAGATGGTCTGACTCAAATAGCCAATCGTCGTTATTTTGAGGCACATCTACAGCAAGAGTGGGCAAGGGCTATGCGTGAAAAGAATAGCCTGACTCTAGTTCTGTGCGATGTTGATTATTTTAGGCTTTACAACGAAACTTATGGTCATCAGGCAGGAGATGATTGTTTGCGACAGTTGGCACTCATCCTGAGCCATACGGCTAAACGACCAGGCGATTTAGTGGCTCGTTATGGTGGTGAAGAATTTGCTATCATTCTACCGAACACAAATACATCAGGTGGCATTGTTGTCACCCACAGTATTCAAGAATCTGTGGCACAACTGCAATTGCCTCATGCTGATTCAGGCGGGACTGCTTCAATTTCATTGAGTTTTGGGGTTGCAACTGTGGTGCCTAGTCAAGAACTATCGTCGGCAATGTTGACCGAATTGAGCGATCGCGCCCTCTACACAGCCAAAGCACAGGGGCGCAATCGAATGGTGTGCTTAGGGCAAAACTCAGGGCTGAGCGATCGCTCGGAGTCAGCTTAGCTAGGGGTTGGTTTATACCTGAGTCAAACTCATGCGGCTGAGAAATATTTTGAGGCGATCGCTTTGCGGATTATTCAGCACTTGTCGGGCAATTCCTTCCTCTTCTACACAGCCTTGGTTGAGGAAAATCACACGGTTGGCAACCTCGCGTGCAAACTGCATTTCGTGGGTCACCACCACCATTGTCATGCCCTCTTCGGCGAGTTGTCGCATGACGCTGAGGACTTCGCCCACTAGCTCCGGATCGAGAGCGCTGGTGGGTTCATCGAACAGCATAATCTGGGGCTTCATGCAGAGGGAGCGGGCGATCGCCACGCGTTGCTTTTGCCCGCCAGACAACTGTTCAGGGTAAGCGTCTGCTTTTTCCAATAGCCCAACTTTATCTAAAAACATCCGCCCCGATTGGATGCTTTCCTGGGAAGACATTCCTAAAACCTTGCGGGGCGAAAGCGTCAGGTTGTCCAACACCGTCATGTGAGGAAACAGATTGAACTGTTGAAAAACCATCCCCACTTCGGCGCGGAGTTGCCGAAGCTGTGACGAACTGAGCTTGGGCGGCGATAAGTCAATGCCATTGACCACCAGTTTGCCGCCATTGATCGCTTCCAATCGGTTAAAACATCGGAGCAGCGTACTTTTGCCGCAGCCAGAGGAGCCAATTACTGCCACAACTTCACCGGGGGCAATGTTGCCCGTGATGCCTTTCAAAACCTTAAGGGAGCCAAAGCTTTTTTCAACCTGGTTAAATTCGATCGCAGGAGCGGCGCTGTTCATACATCTTGCTGGTTTAACTTGATTTTAATTTGATAGAGTCAGACGTAGCACAAACTACAGGCTTTAAAAGAGTGCATTGATACTCCATCTTGTCTCGAATATGAGTATCAAGAGAGGAAATCGCCATAAAAATCAACCTAGGAGCAAGTTCCCTTATGATGATCAGAATTTCGCGATCGCGGTTTCTTCGTCTATTAGTGCTAAGTTTTATTGGCATTATCTGTACAGTCACCTTTGCAGCCTGTGGCGGTACGACTGCTGGATCGAGCAGTTCGGGCAGCCCCAGCGGTTCGGGCAGCACCGTCCTCAAAATAGCAACTGAGCCTGCTTTTCCGCCGTTCGAGTCGCAGGGTAAAGATGGCACTTTAGAAGGCTTTGATATTGATTTGTTTAAAACTATTGGCGAAGCAAGCGGCTTCACTGTGGCTTTTCAAAGCTTGCCTTTCGATGGCATTATCCCAGCCCTCCAAGCTGGAACCGTTGATGGGGCAATTAGTTCGATCACCATTACTAAGGAACGAGCACAAACGGTATCGTTTTCGCGTCCTTACTTCAAAGCTGGGCTGGCGATCGCGGTTCAATCGACAAATACAGACATTAAGGATATTGCCGGACTCAAGGGCAAGAAAATTGCCGTACAAATCGGCACGACTGGAGCCAGTAAAGCCAAGGAAGTTGGAGCGAAGGAAGTTCGCACCTTCGACTCTGCCCCGCTAGCCTTGCAAGAACTCACCAACGGCAATGTCGATGCGGTGATTAACGATGCCCCCGTGACGCTATACGCTATCAAGAGCGGCAATATCCCAGGGGTCAAGGTAGCAGGTAAGTTGCTAACCGAAGAGTTTTATGGCATTGCGATACCGAAGGATTCTCCCAACTTGAAAAAGGTCAACGATGGACTAACGACCATTTTGGGCAACGGGAAGTACGAGGAAATTTACAAAAAATGGTTTGGAACTAAACCCCCAGTGCTTCCTGAAACTGCGCTCTAAAGAATCTGCCATACCCATGCCCCGTTTGCTTAGGGTTTGCTCAGGGTTTGCTTAGACAAGGGGCTTAAGCCCCTTGTTGGTTACAGTATTTAATTTGTCCAATTAGAGTGCTTACGGTTATATCTCGCAGATATTTCGCCGAGCCGCCTAGATCGAAATGCCTAGAGCAAGACACGCCACATCCCTAACCCCAGTTTTATGTCAACCTATTTTGAGACTGTCTTCCAAGCCTTGCCCCTTCTCATCCAGGGAGCGGGCGTAACCGTGCTTCTAGCGGCACTGGGCACTGTTCTAGGCATGATTGCCGGAACGCTGCTCGGCATTGCTCGTCTTTCTTCTTCTAAAATCGTTAGCTTTGCCGCCCGCTGCTACATTGATTTTGTTCGGGGAACGCCCCTTCTAGTACAAATTTTCATCATTTACTTTGGGTTACCCGGACTCGCAAAAAACATGGGCTTCAATTTTTCGCTGAGTCAGCTTGCGGCGGCAGTGCTAGCGCTCACGCTGAATAGTGCGGCTTACCTCGCTGAAATTATTCGGGGTGGTATTCAATCGATTGAAATTGGACAACGAGAGGCAGCGGAGTCATTGGGTTTGGGTCCTGTAGAAACCATGACTTACGTGATTTTCCCTCAAGCTTTTCGGCGAATGATTCCACCCTTGGGCAACGAGTTTATTACGCTGCTGAAAGATACAAGCCTGGTGGCAGTCATTGGGTTTGAAGAAGTATTTCGTCGGGGGCAGTTAATTGTGGCGCAGAACTATAAGTCTTTTGAGATTTATACGGCGGTGGCGTTGGTTTATTTGGTGCTAACGCTGGTGTCTTCCCAGTTATTCGATCGCCTAGAGCGGTGGATGAACCCTGTGGAAAAGGCAAAGCGCAAGGCTTTAATGCAAGATGCATCCGGTTAGAACCTATAAAAAAAGGCAGACTGACGGGTCTGCCTTTTTTATTCTTAATAGTCAACGGGGTGCAGTTCAATACGCCTGAGCCAATAGGCTACCCAGCAGGCTACTGAGGATCAGTTGCCTCAGCTCCTTCCCTGTTATTCTCTTGCTCCATCTCGTCACCATCTTGGGCATTGCCGCTGCCGTAGCGCCTTCTGCCAAAACGACCAACGTTAGTGCGTTTCCGGAACTTGCGGGCGTAAGCTTGGTTACGAAGTGCTTTTTCTTTCTTTTGATTGCGGCGTTTAGCCATTCTGAACCCCTTTGCAGATTTGAGCAGAGTGAAA
>JBBRCV010000282.1:0-6555 GCA_038204505.1 Elainellales cyanobacterium | reverse complement strand
GCCATTAAACCTACGATCGCCCCAACAGTGACGCGCATTCCTCGGATACAGGGTTTGCCGCCCATAACTTCTGGATTAAAAGTGATTCGAGTCAGGGGTTTCATGGCTATTCTCCTTAATTTATTCGATCGGGAAACCGGGTATGGCTTGACCAATACCTAAGCGCAAGGGGTGTCATTATTCATGATCTTCTTCATTGGTATTAGCTGGACTTTGCCGCTGTTGAATATCGCTCCAGATGTCTTCGATGGTAAGTTTATCAAGCCATTGATGGCGTTCTTTGGTATAGTCGCCACTACCATTATCAAACTGCCGAATGAAGCGAATGGCATCAGCATAACCAAGCGCATTTACTAGGGCATTGAAGCCTTTGCGGTTTAATTCAACTGGGGTCATCATGGGGTTTCTCCTTCTAACTCAGTATTAGTCTGCATGATCCAGGCAACAGGATTATGGACTTGAACGTTTAGCTGATCAGAATGGGTGGTAGCTTTACGCAGCAGTCGATCGTCTGTTGTGATGAAGGCATCGACTTTGACAGCCTCGGCACAGGCAATATGTAAGGCATCAAAAGATTTGAATCCTAATTCTTGTAGATCAATTGCTCGCTTGATGTTTTCTGGGATCACCTTCATAGTGATCTTAGCGGCAGCTAATAACTCCATGACTTGTTGCCTTTTGGTAGCTTCAGGAGTTTGGGAAATTTCTGATACCAGTGCTGTACTAGAAACCATGAGCCAATCACCAGCTTGACAGCGATCGAGAATTGCTATGACTGCTTCAGCTTCTAAGCGAATGCGAGGTTGAACCCAATCGTCTAATGGACGGTTGAGGCAACAAACATCCAGATAAATTTTGTACTGTTTCGCCATATCTCCTATTATTCGATCGGGAAACCGGGAATGGCTTGGTCGATCGCTGCCATTAGTGTAATTGTTTCACCGAGTGCGACGACAATCTGCTGGTAGTGGGCAATGTCTTGGGGGCTGAGGGTGCGTCCTTTGCGGTCTTTTAACCATTTGGCACAAACGGGATAGCCGCCTACATAGAAGTTCCAAACGGCTTCGGGGACGTGGGTGAAGCGATCGCCTTTTTTGTTGATGATGACGCTGCGAGATTTCACCTCATATTTGGGGTGTCCTGGCTCGACTATACATTTCCCTTCCTGCTCGACAAACTGAGGCAATTTGTTCTTTTGCTCTAGCTTGGCGGATTTCATCAGGTGCAGGGCAACGAGTTCTTCACCGTAGGCGGCAAGTTGGCGAAATAGGACATCGTTGCGGGTGAGGGGGACGCGGGGAAAGTCGATTTTGAGGAATTCGGCGTAGCGGCTGCGGTAGGTGGGCGAGTGGAAAATGGCGTAGATGTAGTGGAAGATGGCTTCGGGGGTGGGGGTGTAGCCGAGGCGATCGGTGATGTCGTTAAGGAAGGGTTGGGAGAGGTTGAGGCGATGAGTAGTATTCGTACCTTTTTCTACATAAGTTTCGCTATGAAGATACAGAGGGAAGAAGCATGATTGTGTTGTAGATTCTCCACACTTAGTTTCAGTAATGTGCTGAGAGCAGAAGAAGTGATTTATACCATCTGACTTGTTGCTTCGAGCGCTAACTAATCCCAGATTGTCTCCAGCAAGCATATGTCGCATCACTTCGCTACGAGGACGGGTCACAACTTGAGAATCATAGACAATGAAGCGCTTATCAAAAGGTCTGTAAAGAATTTGAGTAACAACCGATTCAGGCAATTTATGATCACCTGCTAGTAACTCTGCATCTGATTTTTGAAATGCAATTGTTTTACTGTCTTGTCCTGTGACAATACCCACTGAATTTACAGGCATAATCTCCGTGATTTTCCAGCCTTGCTCATATTCAGTTAATAACTCGTTGTTTTGAGGAATCAAAAAATAAAATGGTGTTTGCGGTGAAATCTCTGACCATGCGGTATCGCTAATATTGGACTCCATCAATCGATCGTATTTTGTAGTGCGATCGCCATGTAGATGTGTATGAAAGATTTTAGCCATGATAAATCTGCCTCTCCTCTAGAAAGGTTGCGGGTTAAAGGTTTACTGTTGCTGGGTTTGAGTGAATGAAGCTCGTTATTGTGCCAACTTCACCATCATGGCGATCGCCACACCTTGCTGAATATCAAACACATTCTGATCCTTCGACCCATCAGGAGCCGTCTCTTTCTTCTTGCTATTACCGTGCAAATCCATCACATAAATCTCATCAAAAGTCTGTTCAATACTGCGCCGCATTCCTCGAAACGTGGAGTTATCGAGATAACCATGATTGGTGATAAACGCTAAAATTCCTGATCCAGTTTTGGCAATTCGCCACTGCGAAAAGCGAACAAACTTAACGTAATCATCCTGCAACCACTTCGGGTTTTTCTCGCCTAGCGGTACGCCATCGACCTGATAGTAATCCCGCACCAATTGTTGAATCCATTCCCCCTTATTTTCAGAATGACCAGAATAGGGCGGATTTCCTACAACCACCATCACAGGCTCATCCTGCTTGATGCCCAGAGCCGCATTTGCCTCATCTGCAACAAATCCCCCAAATAAAAATTCTGACTGCTGCTTCGGATCATCCAACGTATTAGTCAGGTAAACTTCTAACCGCTTGCCACTATCAAACTGATAGCCCGTCTCCTCCAAAAATAACCCCAATTTTAGATGGGCGATCGCATAAGGAGCCATCAGCAACTCAAAGCCAAAAATACGCGGCAGCAAATGCTCACCCACATACTCAGACCAAGAAATATCTCCCACTCTGGCAACGATCGCCTCACGTTCACTATGAAAACGCTCATGAATTAACTGGCAAATCCACAGCAAAAACGTCCCCGTTCCACAGGCTGGATCAAGAATCATCACCTCCGGATCAGCCAGTCCCAACGGCTTATTAAACTTCTCCTTCAACAGCACATCCACCGATCGCACCATATACGAAACCACAGGCTCAGGCGTATAGTAAACCCCCCGCCGCTCCCGCATCTCCGGCTTATACGCCGCCAAAAAGTCCTCATAAAAACGAATCACAATATCCTCCCGATTCTGCTTCTGCCGGAAATCCTGCAAAATCACATCCATCTTCGCTGCCCGCAAAATCGCAAAAATCTCCGCGATCGCCCCAATCAATTCATCACCCAACTCCTCTGGCGATCGCTCCGAAATATCCTGAAACAAACGACGCAAAAACGGGTTAGTCTCTGGCAACTGCTGCCAAGCCGACGCACGGTCAAACAGTTCCTCTTTCTCACGCCCTTCCCGCCGATCGCGCACATAGCTAAACACCCGCGCCGTAAACAGCGAGTAGGCGATCGTCTGCGCGTAGATATCCGAAAAACTGTAATCCTTCTCGTTCTCCGAAGCCAGCCGCAGCGACGGCAACAACTCCTGCTGAAAACTCTTCAACAGCTTATGCAAATAGCCATCTTCACCGCCACTAGCCGGATACCGACGCTCCTCATCCTTATAAACTTTAGGAATGACATTCTCAATCTGCCGTGCTGCCTTTGCCAATAGCTGCGCCAACTCCTTCGCCGTCTTAATTGGCTCATAAAACGCTCGTTCCACCAGCGGAATCGAAACCAGCGCTTTGAGGGCGATCGGCAAATCTCCCTGCCGCAAACGGTTTAATCGTGTCTCTAGTTCTGCTGAACCCCAGGCAAACGACTGAATATTGCGCTGTCGCAAACCGCCTTCAGTCGGCAACACCAGCGGCACCCGTCCAGCCCCTTCAGTCGGCAACAGCAAATACATGACTGGCTTGTGTTCCAGGTCACAGCTGAGGTAGTGCCCATAGATCCTTTGCTGCCACTCTTTCGACGTCAAAAGCTGCTGAATCTCTCGCTCATCGGTTAACCCATTCAACTCAGAGAAAAAGCCAATGGCGATCGGGCAAGTATCGGCAGCCTCAGCCGCGTCATTGCCAGGACGCAGATAATAAAAATCAGACCCTTGTGGATCGAGTTGCTTAATGGGATAGCCTAATTTCTGTCTCAGTTCCTCAACTCGCCTCTCTTTTCCCGCAGCCGCTTTAATCCGAATTGCTCCCGTAACCATAAAATTTCCAGGTAGTTGAGTAAACTTGCAGACAAACTTGCACAGCAAACTGGTAGCATCACCGTAAAAAACTAGGTAATGCGATCGGTTGTCATGCTATTAAATTTCTGAACTAGCTGCTTAAGAGTTACCTGATAAAATTAGGTAAAAACTTAAAGTTTTGATATCGCCTAAAAATATCTTTTCTCAGTACAAAAGCAGCTAATTCAATCAATAAAAACTTTTATCAGGAAAGTATTGCGCCAGTAGAGCTTCTGCATCGTTTAGCTGCTCAACTGCCGATTTAATCAAATTGAGCGCAAGCGGAGAAGGGCGCGATCGACGGTTCTCCCAGCGGCTTACAGTCGGGCAAGTAACCCCTAAACGGGCAGCAAGCTGTTCCTGTGTTAGCCCCAATCGCTGACGCAAACACACAATTAACTCAGCTATATCTTCAGTCTTATTCACAATATTTAGAGCGGCTAACAAGTAATACATCACATGTAAACTCTGAAGCCTTCACAATGTCATCTGTGAATACACACAGTAGTCCTATCTTCAAGGATTATCTTCAGAGAGATAAAGTTTCCAGCTTTCATCCGGATGGCACATAAATGGCGATCGACTGGCTTAGTTAAAAAACACAAAGGGAGGCAAAATCTTAGCTTTTGCCTCCCCTCTCTAAAGCCAGTTTTAGGCTACTGCCCTGGCAGCCGTTGGAAGTGGGCATGGATCAGTCCCTGTTCGTCGTAGATACGTGTGACATTATTTAACTCCTGTAATTTTGTTAGCGGTTAGGATACGAAGTCAGGCTGAAACGTTTTGTACTAAGGACGTTCACCTGATTAAAATCTAGGATGCAGAAATCTAGCGTCTGGCTGATAGATTCAATTGGTTAGCAGCAATCCGACGATCGCCCCAACTACAGCACCAAGCCAACCAAGAGCGTAGTAGCCGACGATCGCGGCGACACCCAAAAGTAATATCGAGCCGATCGAAATTCCTTGACCAGAAAGCCGTCGATAACCACGCTGTAACTTCCGCACCCAAGCAGATTCTTGACGATTGCCCAAAACTGGGTTCTGCCAATCCTTGATCCACGCGTCACGGTGATGAAGCTGCTCATGACAAGGTAAGCAAACCGGAAAGACATCAATACCAGAACGTTCTCTTCCAGCGATCGCCCCTCGCCAGTCTCGATATCGAACGTGATGGACTTCTTGTGAGGAGGCATTACGACAGAGACAACAGACGCGGTTTGTGGCTTGGTGCGATCGTCTAGCGGTTTGGCTCCAGTTTTCCGCATAGCAATCTGCATAAGTGCGAGTACGAAAAAATCTCATTGGTTAATTCTCTACAAAACAACTTGCGATCGATAGTTTGAGGCTGGTATCAAGGGCGAAACTGTCAAGCGAAATAGGCTATTTTTTAACCTCTTTATTGAATCTTTTCCTACACGATTTACATCCCCATTGCACTCCTCTAGAAGCTAAATCTTGAGAACCACACGTAGGACAAGTGGGCAAAATGGGCAGGCAAGGCAAACTCTCCACAGGGGAAGCGGGCAGGCGATCGGGCAAGCGATTTTCCAGTACTTTCAGCGTTTCATCGGGCAACATTTGGGCAACATCAGGCAAACCTTGGGCAGATTCAGGCACGATTTGGGTTAATCCGGGCAAAGGTTTTGTGTATCCTTCTATACCTTCAGTAAAGCTCGGTAGTAGCTCCCAATAGGGTTCTTTGCCAGGGATAACGACTAGAGCAAATCTGTGAGCATGAGCCTCATGAGAATCGATAAATTGCAGCTTATCTTTGCACTCACACCACTCGCTAATCTCATGATATTGCCCCTTAAGTTTGGCTTGAAGGCTTACCAATTTGGGTGATTTCTCGATCGCGTGTAGGGCAGATTCCCCGATGTAAATAGCCGCAAAGTTACCCATATCAACCCACTCCAAGCCGACCCGACCCACATTGGAGCTTTGCCCTAGAAAGAGGACGTACATCCCTTTAATGTGCCTCGCTTTCTTAGCGATCGTTAGCAGTGCTTTCTTAACATCTCTGTCTTTTTGGCACTGTCCATCTAGCTCGTCAAACACATAAAATGTGCGATTAGTTAGCCTTACTTTGTTTTCAACGTCAACCGCTAATTTCTTGAGAGCTTTAGCAGTCGAATCTGCTGTGTCTGAGGCTTTTTCAATGCCCCATCTATCCTCATCTGTGTCCGCTTGCGGATCATGCAAGAGAATCAACGACGGTTGATTTTTGTGATGCTCTGAGAGGATTAATCGAGTTAGTGAGGACTTCCCTGATCCACTCTCCCCCATCAAACGGATAGCGGGAACGTTGGGCATTGTGACTCACGGTTCGCCCATTTTTGAGTGAGGTGGTCACATTGGGCTAGAGTCTATGGATGAAGAAGCCTGTAGCCGTTACGACCGAACGAGTGGATGATATTCCGTTGCTCCTAGCGCAGCTCCAACGAATGGGGGTTCAAG
>JBBRCV010000281.1:0-6621 GCA_038204505.1 Elainellales cyanobacterium | reverse complement strand
TAGTGAGTTTGTTTTAATGATTTTTGAAGAACAGGCGGTAGGAATGCAAGCTGAGATTTCTGGGAAAAAGCCAATCCGTTCTCTAGAGGATGCGTTGGATCATTGTCAATGTCTGGGAATGCGGCTGAGTAAGCAACGTCGTTTTGTTTTAGAGCTGCTGTGGCAGGCACAAGAACACCTTTCTGCCCGCGAAATCTACGATCGCCTCAATCAACAAGGCAAAGATATTGGGCACACATCGGTCTACCAGAACTTAGAGGCGCTCTCAGCTCAAGGCGTGATTGAATGTGTAGAGCGATCGGACGGTCGGCTATACGGCAACATTAGTGATCCCCACAGTCACGTCAACTGTTTAGATACCCATCAGATCATGGATGTGCATGTGGAATTACCTGAAGACATTCTTCAGATGATTGAGCAACAGACTGGGGTTAAGATTAGCCACTACAGCATCGACTTCTTTGGATATCGATCGCCCGAAGCTATGGAAGGCGATCGGGTAGCTACGTAGGCTCAACCTTAAAGACTGAATGATCCAGCTTGTCAAAATCCCTGATTTCTGTGAAGTCAGGGATTTTTTAGATTCAGATGTGTAAAACTTCAAGTCGTCCATATTTCTCTGAAGCTTCAACATCTTTAAACTCAGAATCGAGGGCTACTTTGTAACTCTCAACCAACGAGGGCGACAACGGCAGCCTCATTCTCACCATTCAACGCTACTTTGAGATACTGCAACGCTAGATCATCACCTTGAATTGCGTAACCCTCTAGTATGTCGTTGATGGCATTGAACCGAGTGTAACCCAGGGGATTTCCGTTGGAATAGAAATCACTAGCATTAGTAACGGCTTGAACCGCGAGTGAAGCGTAATCAGACTCAGTCCGTCCTGATGGTCGTCCTACAGTCGGAGCAGGGCTACTGATACCCGGAGCTGGACTACTGGAAATTGGAGTAGCGCTATAGCTGAGTGCAAAGGGAGTTTCGCCCTTTTTGACAACATTTACTTTGATGTAATAGGTTCCGGCTTCTAGCGTTAAAGCAATTTGTTCAGGTTTTTTGCCCCGCTGTGTAGACGTAGCAAGTTCAGCCCTATTTCCATTCAGCAGCTTCAGGTCTGCATTCGCTTTGAGATTGGTTAGTGAGGCAGAAAAGCTGCTGCGGTTAGCAAGCGAGAACTGAAAAAGATCTGATTTGTTTTTCTGTCCAACCGAATTCTTGCGTGATCCCGCTCCTTGCAGCGAGCCAAGGTTTACTGTTGTCCCTTTAGCCTGGTTTGTCCGATGGTGATTCATGCTTCTTTATCTGCATAGAGGAAATCTGAGAGTACAGCAACAAATAACTAGGTAGCAAGCCAGACAAAAACCAAGCTATCAAAATTTGTGTTCCAACTCCTAGATTTATGGCTAAGCTATCTAGCCAACACCATAAATCTAGACAAGAATTCTCTTGATGCAGCAGTTAATCTTTCCTTCAACTTCCCAAGCACTACCAGACGCTCTAAAAGATCCCACTATTCATCAGAATTACATTCCTTTTTGATGCTTTTTTGATGGATAAGTAGGATTAGTGTGATGAGTCCTTTGTTGAGGGTAACTTTTTGTGCTTCTCACCTTTTTTAAGTTAAAAATTATGTAATCTCTTAAGCCCTTGAGTTAAGTGAATACACCTGATAATTCAGATACATCAAGAAATAGCCCGGACATCTCCCTGTTATGAATGGGAACATGAGTATAGGATTGATAAACAGACAGGCAGAGCGCGTAAAGATTTTACTTTTGCGCCTGAGCATCTTCAGACGATACGTAGGCGACGGTACGTAGGTAGGTAGTGAGGGGTGTTATGACAGAAAAGCAAAACCAACAGAAAAATCACAGTACTGAGCAGAACCAAGGCAACGCCCCTAGCTTTGCACTCCGTAAGCTTTTGTGGGAACAAAACCTTGATCTGGTCAAGCGGTTTGAGAAACTAATTGCCGATTGGTATCAACTGGTAGTCAAATCCAAAATAAAAGCGATTCAGATGCACGAAAGCCTCAGTGAACCTGTCGGCGCAACTTCTGGTGGCTCGTTTTCGGGTAGTCAAATCTCTTCAGACATTGAACTCGATCTTGAGCCTGAACGCTACACGCCGCCTCCACAACAGCCAAGTCCGCAGCCTGAACACTCTACTCCACCGCCCCGCCAGCCAAGTCCGCAGCAAAATAAGCCTTGGCGGTGGTCGTTGGTTTGGCTAGGCATCTTAGGCGCTTTTGGAGGATTGGGAACTGCTGCTTTAATCTGGCTGACTGCGCTGCCGCCGCTGCCTAATTGCCAGCAAGTCTCGCAGCTTACAGTAGATGGCGAACGCCTATACTGCGCTCAGCAAGCTGCCCAGACAGGAGAGTTGCCCAAAATTGTTGCCAGCTTAGAAATGCTGAAACAGTGGGATAAAGATCACCCTCTCCATGCCGAAGCTTCTCGGTTGATTGATGAGTGGTCTGCCCGAATTTTGGCAAATGCTCGGCTCAAAATGCAGCAGAACGATGCCAAAGGGGCGATCGATGCCATTAAGCATATTCCTAAAACCAGCCCTGCTTATGCCGATGGACAAGAAATCGTCAAGGAATGGCAACAACAGTGGCAAAAGGGCAAAGCTATTTACGCCAAAGCCCAAACTGCGATGAAGCAGCAAGACTGGGATGAAGTGTCAGACCAAATTTTGGCTTTATCTAAATTTGACCATGAATACTGGAGCACGAATCAAGCCAACGCGCTTTCTCAACAGCTTGGAGTTGAGCGGCAGGCGCGCCAAGTCTTAGCCCAGGCTCAAAAGCTATCTAAAAACAACAGCTATAGCGGCGTTAAAGAGGCAGTGACCCTGGCACAAAAAGTGCCTATTAAAACCTATGCGGGAGCTGATGCCAGGGTTAACCTCACTGAATGGAGCAAAGTCTTGCTGACCGGAGGTTTTCGCCAGTGGGACAGTGACGATCGCGGGGGAGCCATCATCACACTCTTCCTGTCGCCTGTGTCTAATACTGCTCCAGAGGTTCAAGACTTGGTGCGGTTTGGCAATGCCTACAATCTGGTCAACAGTGCCGAATCCTCTTGGGTGCCCACAGAAAACCAAATTTGGAACATGATGGAAGCGATCGCCGCCATCAAACAAGTCAAAGCAACCAGCCCATTCTACCCTCAAGCCCAAGCCTATCTGAAAGATTGGCAGACCAGTCTCAAAGATCTGGTTCAAGTCAAATACGCCACCATGGCGGCAGGCATGGGGCAACATTCCACCCTAAAGCTGGCGATCGCCCAAGCCAAGCAAGTCCCCCTTGGACATGCTCGTCGGCTTCAGGCGCAAACCTTAATTGCTTACTGGGTAGCGGAAGTCCAGCGAATTGAAGACGAACCCTTTATGGTTCGGGCTAAAGACCTGGCGAAGTCGGGCAAAGTCCCAGACTTGAAATTGGCGATCGCCCAAGCTCGCCATATCCAGCTCGGTCGCTCGCTACGCGGACAAGCCCAAGACTGGATTGCCACCTGGCGCGATCAAATTCAAGTCATTGAAGATCAGCCCATTTTGGCACAAGCCCAAGCCTTTGGGAGACAAGGCAAGCTCAGTGAAGCCATTGATGCCGCTTCTAGAATTAAAGCCGGACGAGCGCTTTACCCCGAAGCACATGCCGCCGCTGAGGGCTGGCGCGCCGAGCAAATTCGGATTGCTCAAATTGCCCAAGATCAACCAATCCTCAACCAGGCCAGAGCCATGGCAGCTAGCGGTAACCTCAGAGGGGCGATCAATATGGCAGCACAAATCGGTTTCGGTCGCGCCCTCTACTACGAGGCACAAAGCAGCATTGGCAGATGGCAAGACGAACTCCGTCCCCCCGCCTACATTCCCCCTGAACCTAGTCAAGAGCAATCTCCAGACGGCTCTGGAGGCAATTGGTCAGACAGCGGAGCCTCTGCTTCTGACAGCCCATCCGAAGACAATTATGTGCCTCCCTCTAGCCAAGAGCCAGCCGCTCCAATTTACGAAACACCTGCCCCTGCGGAAGGATCAGCGCCCAATGATGCTTCCATAATTGATGCGATGCCAATAGATGAGCTTGTCCCTTCGTATGACAATGGCACACCGTCCTCCGTTTACGAGCCTCCGCAAACGGCTGATCCTCAAGCTGATCAAAGCATGACGGGTTACTATGACCAGCGGTACTACGACAAGCCCGGTAATTAGTAAGCGTTGTGCCTTCAAGCGCTGACTGCAAACTTGTAGTCAGGGTTTCGCGCCTGCCAAAATTTCTGCTAGTCTGAGGCGAAGTCCAATCCCAACTGTTCTAATTCAAACCTGCTCTAATTCAAACCTGCTCCAATTCTTCAAACCTGTATCATCCATGAGCGTTGATGAAGTGCCGCTCCCGGTAAGCCGATCCCTGCTAGTGCTAGTTGACGAAGACTCGGCATTCTGTCTTAGATTGCGGGTTTGTTTAGAGCAGTATGCAGATTTGGAACTCGCGGTAGAAGATGCTGATGGCAGCAAAGTCATCCAAATGCTAGAAAATGCGCGAGGATTTTCGACCAGTATCTTGACCAGTATCGCGGACGGTATTTCAGATTTGCCCTCAATAGGAGCGATCGCCCTCATTGTCCTCAATATCAACTTAGGGCGCTCCGATCCTTCCCAACTGCAAGGCTTATCCCTCTGCCTTCGGATCAAAGGGCAATATCCCAACCTCCCTGTCCTTTTGATTAGCGCCTCCCCAAATGTCACTCAGATTAATGCAGCTCACCAAGCTGGAGCAAACGGCTACTGTTCCCAAGCCTTACCCCCCGAATCCTTAGTTGCTATTATCCGGCGAGTCTCTGGTGGACAAGACTACTGGATGCCTCTTAACTCTGCCCTTCAAAACCCCGTACAAACGCCTCGACAAGTCACTTCTCCTACTCTAAGAACCCAGAGAACCTTCACTCGTCCCGGTATTTGGAATAATTTACGAATGAGTCTACATCAATCTAGCGTTCGACAAATTGACACTGTTGTGAACGCTGTTGTGAATGAGATAGAAAACGCTGATCTCTCTTTGTTAGACCGGGCGATCGTTGCTGGAAGATACCGCGAACTTCGAGCCGCGAGATGGCTAGTCACTCAACTGCTTACCCCCAATGGATCTGCCTCAGAAGACTCTCAACCTCTAACAGATGAACCCGTGAATCGCTCTGCCTCAGAGCTTCAAGTCCGTCGCTTTCCCGAAAGTCCTCCTCCTTTTAGCAACAATCCGCCGATTCCTCCATCTTCTGCGATCGCCACTCAACCCGCTGCCTTCATTGAACAAACTCGTGACCTGCGATCGCTCCTCTTCGACAGTATCTCCGCCAAACTCCAAACCAGCCTAGAAAACTTAACTGAAACCCCTCTCGAAACCGATATCCTCCGCGAGGTCAAAAAAAGAGAATTGTTCTATCTCACCCTCCGAAAAATCGAAGATCTTTTAGGAGAATTAACCTATTCTCAAGTTCAAGCTGTTCAACTTCAGTCCAAGCAACCCGATATTTTACAAGACCTTTGGCAGGCGATCGTGACAGAATTCTTTGGCAAATACTACACCGTTCCTCTTGCCGGAATGGAGGTAGAAGTCGTCGATGTTTTGCTTCAAGATCGGAACCTGATTCAAACCGCTATTTTAGAGAAAATTCCTGGCGTTTCTGACCTGCTCAAACACCTGCTCTTTCAAGCTCCAATAGAGATCGACAGCACTCTTTATGCACCCGGAAATCCTGAAGCGTTAGCCAGAGCAGAAGCCCTTTTAGAAAACTGGATGATTCAAATGGCGAACGCAGTTATGCAGCCTTTGTTGAATCATTTTGCGAATGTGGAGGTGATTAAACAAACCTTCTACGATCGCCGCTTGCTTTCCATCCGCGATGTCGAACGATTCCGCAATGATTTATCGTGGCGATACCGCCTAGAGCAATTCTTTCGGGAACCTACCGACATCTTTGAAAGCAAACATCAGCTTCTAGTATTTTCAGGACGCGGCATTCGGCGCACCGCTATTTATGCCATTCGCTATCAGGAGCTAGAGCAGCTAGAGGGCATTCCACGGGCAATTACGCTGGCGCTAGAGGCTAGGGATGCGATCGCCCCTCGTCTTCGCTCTGTGGTGTTGTTTGTGGGTAATGGGGTCGTTTATGTGCTGACCGAGGTGATTGGGCGAGGAATTGGGCTAGTGGGTAGGGGTGTGCTGAAGGGAATGGGGAATATTTGGCAGGATAATCGGTTTAGCCGGAAGTAGGAGGGCGCAGTAGATTGAGACCATCTCGTTGAGTCGCTATATCTTAAATTCTTCTAACGGTTCATCAAAATCATCGGACATCCAGACGAGTCCTTTAGCGCTTCCTGCTTTGGCTGGGTAGCGTTTGGGCAAGTTTGCTAGGGGAGTTAGCTTGACAACAGGATGCTGCTCCCGAATGATGATGATTTCTTCTCCTGCTAAGGCGGCATCAATAGACTTGTTGGGTAATAAAACTGGCTTGAGGACAGGGTTTCCGGCTTCTTGTTCTACTTACGCTACCTCTAAATACAAGTTCCATAATCCTGCTGCGATTAACATCAGTTGATCATCAAAATCAGGCACACGATTT
>JBBRCV010000280.1:0-6629 GCA_038204505.1 Elainellales cyanobacterium | reverse complement strand
TTACGAGCGCCGACTCCCAATTGCAGAAGAAGCATACTGTGATTTTTATATTCCTCAAGGGCGGATTTACATCGAATACTGGGGTTATGAAAATGATCCTCAATATGCGGCGCGTAAACAGGAAAAGCTTCAGCTTTACCGAGCGAACGAGTTAAACCTGCTTGAGCTGAGTGATGAGCATATTGAGCAGTTGGATGACCGTTTGCCTATCCTGCTGCGGAAATTTGGGGTCAAGGCAGATTAGTTAGTTCTGGGCGTTGCTAAATAGTGCTATGAAGCGATCGCTTAAAACAGATCTATTTGTGTCTAACTCAAGTAAAATACGACTGATCAAAGAAGTAACTTAATTGCGATGAAGCTTGAAGTTATCACTGCGACTATTGCGGCAATTGTTGCAGTCATTAGTGCAATCATTAGTATTTACGGTCAAACTCGTATTGCCAGATTAACTGACCGACTTAGCAAGCAACGTGAAGCCGCATCGCGTGAAGCTCAAACGGCTGCTTTGATGTCTAAATACCGAGATCCTTTATTGCGATCGGCTATTGATCTTCAGAGCCGCTTGTACAATATCCATCAGCAAGATTTTTTGAAACGGTTTTATCAGCGATCGCCATCCGCACAAAACTATGCAATTCACAACACGCTGTACGTTGTTGCAGAGTATTTTGGATGGGTAGAAATTCTGCGACGAGAAATCCAGTTTTTAGACTTGGGTGAGCTAGAAATGAATCGCCGATTAGTTGAACTGCTAGCCAACATCAATAAAGCATTTGCCCATTACAAGCCCAGGGGTGCTTTCCAGCTTTATAATGGCGAACAGCGGGCGATCGGGGAAATTATGACGGTTCCTCGTTCCAGCCACGAAGCACTTGGATACGATTGCATTGGTTATGCAACGTTTGTGAAAAGGATGAGCGATCCAGAGTTTGCAAGTTGGTTTGCAAAGTTAAAAGACGATATTGACGTCACAGCAAATGTGCCAGAAAATGATGGGAAGAGACTGGTGCTGATTCATAGCAAGCTAATCGATTTGATCGACTTCCTTGATCCCCATTGTGTTAGGGTGCCACCAAAATATAGAACTAGGATTGAGCAACACTAGCAACCTTAGCTCAAACTCTTCTGTAAAATAGAGGCAGTAACCCCTTAGTCCCATCGCCGATGACTGCACCTTCAGAATTAGAGCCAGCCACTCAAGCTAGCTTGGAAACCGCCACTGCCACCTCTCTAAATGGCAATGCGATCGCGCCAGAATCAGAGCCAGAGCCAGATAACGATCTGCCCAATGAGGTAGAAATGTCGTTGTTTGACCATCTGGAGGAACTGCGACAGCGGATTTTTTACGCTCTAATTGCGGTCGTTGTGGGCGTGGTTGCCTGCTTTGCCTTCGTCAATCCTATTGTCCATCTGCTAGAAGTTCCGGCACAGGGAGTCAAGTTTTTGCAACTGGCTCCGGGCGAATATTTCTTTGTATCGATCAAAGTGGCAGGGTATAGCGGAATTTTGGTGGCTAGCCCCTTTATTCTTTACCAAATTGTGCAATTTGTCCTACCTGGACTGACCCGTAAGGAGCGGCGGTTTATTGCGCCTATTGTTTTCGGCTCGACGTTTTTGTTTGCTGGGGGCTTGGCATTTGCCTATTTTCTGTTGATTCCGGCAGCGCTTAACTTTTTTATTAACTATGGCGAAGGGGTTGTAGAGCAGCTTTGGTCGATCGAGCGTTACTTTGAGTTTGTGTTGCTGTTGCTGTTCAGTACAGGGTTAGCGTTTCAGATTCCCGTGATTCAGCTTTTGTTGGGCTTAATCGGCATTGTTTCGTCGAAGCAAATGCTGTCGGGATGGCGCTATGTGATTTTGGGTGCGGCTGTTTTGGGTGCGGTGCTAACGCCTTCAACTGATCCAGTGACTCAAAGTTTACTGGGTGGGGCGGTGCTGGGGTTGTACTTTGGCGGCATTGGCATGGTGAAGATGATCGGGCGCTAAAAAGATTGGACGTTAGAAATAATTGGGCACTAAAACTCTTCTAGTAGCCACTCTGAGGCTCTTGCGCCCAAGTCTATGGGGATGCTGACGGCTTTGCCTAGACGGGGGCGATCGCGCGTTTGGGCAATAAAGCGTTGCACCTGAAGATCTCCACCCCACGCACTAACGTAGCTTGCCACAGTATCTAAATGCGCCAAATATTCTGCTTCGGTCAGGGGAAAGGAGGCTTGCTCCAAGTATTTCCACATAATCTGAATCAACATTTTCTGTCGTACACGCCGAATTTGGACATCATAAGAATGTCCCCATTTAGTTAAAAAGAGCTGCTGTAATTCTTCTCCAGTCATAGGTTTGGCGGTTTTATCTAGAGCTTTATGATTTGAGCGATCGATATTTTTAAGAATTTAAGAAAAAGTTTAAGATTAAATTTATAAACTTGTCTTGAAATATTGGATACTTTGATTACGAATTAGTACGTTGATCTTGTAAACATTCTTTTAAGTAGCTTTTAATTAATCTCTTAAGTGAGTTGATGCAAGTTTTGGTGATTCGTCTTAGGCTCCTATCCTCTCACAGAATGTTGGACTGAGGTTTCAATGGAAATCCGGGAACAGTTAAGCCGACAGCGGGTAAAGCACATCGTCAGCAGCTATCAACTGGGCGGCGATGAGGCGATTCGCTTTGACGGCTACTTAGAAGAACTCTTGCAAAGATATCCTCGCCCACTGATTGAGCTAGCGTTGATTGAAACTTTAGTAGATGCTTGGTCGGCGATTCCGTTGGTACGCGGGGTTAGTTTTTTAACGAAAGTCCATGACAAGCTGAAAGTCTGGGAAACCCAGCCCATCGTCAGCACCATCACTCCGACCCAATTTCAGCAAGTTGCAGGGCTTGATCCAGCACCCGTTTTCGGCTCGACTGAACTTCCTCCAGCTTGCTCCATTGTTAGCCCGTCCTAATGTGTTGATTTAGCTTGTCGTTAGCACTTCCCCTACTTGCAGGCGAGTGCCGTTGACGAAATCCCAGCCCGATTGCGATCGCTTCCCCGCCATCTGCACTTCTTTAAGCAACAGCAGCCCTTCTTCGGTCTGCACAATCGCACCCTGATTTTTCAATAGCTCTACAACAGTCCCCGGTGCAGTCTCCCGACTATCTGACCTTTCATATTGCTGGAGTTCGAGTGGCAATGAGGCGCGATCGCCATTCAGCGGCACTGTTGCAGTTACTTTGAGCAGTTGATCCCGAAAAGTTGTGACGCAGTTGGGATAAAAGCCTCGCACTTGGTTATGGAGGGCGATCGCCCCCTTTGTCCAATCCAACCCATAGTTTTCCTTGCGAATTAGCGGCGCATAGGTCGCTTGCTGATTGTCTTGAGGAATCGGTTGAATGCTGCCTTGTTCTAGCCCCAGCAGAGTATCTACCATGAGGTCGGCAGTGATGGCAGCCAGGGTTTTGGCGAGATCTTGGGCATTGTCGAAAAGGGCGATCGGCGTAACCGCTTTCAGCAGCATTGCCCCCGTATCCATGCCTGCATCCATCAGCATTGTGGTAATCCCAGTCTCAGCTTCACCGTGATACAAACACCATTGAATCGGCGCAGCGCCTCTGTATTGAGGCAATAAGGAGCCATGCCCATTAATGCACCCCAGGCGCGGTATATCTAAAATCTCTTGAGAAAGGATTTGCCCGTATGCCACTACTACAAAGGCATCTGCCCCCGATAATCGCAATAACTCCAGCACTTCTGTATCTTTTTTAATGCGCTGAGGCTGCCACACAGGAATTTTATGTGCCACAGCAACGCTTTTAACGGGGGAAGGAATCAAGTCATTGCCTCGCCCTCGGCGCTTGTCGGGTTGTGTGACGACTGCTGCCACTTCAAAAGTTTCGTAGCTCAGCAGGCGTTCCAGGGTGGGCACCGCAAATTGGGGTGTTCCTAAAAAGACAATTTTCATTAGAGAGCTTTTAGGGGACTATCGCTAAAGATAAGTTTTATTGAGGATCGATCGCAATTTCGATGCGGCGGTTGCGTTGGCGATCGCCTTCAGAAACCTGTGGGGAGCTAGAAGAAGTATTTCCCGCCAGGGGGCGACTATGACCATAGCCGATCGCCACCCACTGATAATTTTTGCCCAGCTTGCTAGTTAAATATTGCTTAACGGCTTTTGCCTGTTCAAAAGAAAGGGAGCGATCTGTCTCGTCTGCACCCTGCTTATCCACATGAGCCGACACCCGAACAGTAGCGCCAGGATAGCGCTGAAGATCGCTGATGAGGCTGTCGAGAATAGCGAGGCTTTCTGGTCGTAGGCTGGTTTGAGTCGCATCAAAAAGGGCATTGCTCGGCAGAGTCACCATCAAGGCTTGCCCTGGGGTGGCTGGATTGGAGGAGCCAAGCTGAGTTTCTATGGTGGCAGCGCGATCGCCCAACCCTTTAAGCTGTGCCTGAAGTTGCGCCAGTTCTGCTTGCAGCTTGTCACGGTCAGCCTTCGAGAGCGGCGATTTCTGTGTTTGCGGCGATTGCGGCGATTGAGCGATCGGGGTAGAGACAATTGGGGCAGGGGCGATCGAGGCTTGGGGCGTTGGGAACAGTGCTTGTTTTTGTTGGTTCACCCAATTTTGAGACTGACGTAACGCTTTTTCTACAATGGGCGGCTCTTGGGCATTGTCTGGATAGAACTGGGCGATCGCCATTCCTACCAATACTGCCAGGCTACTGCTCACCCCCAGTAACAGGAGCCGGAAGATCGATACCAGCAAGAATCCTCCCCTAGATTCAGGTTTGTGGGCACGTTTTTCGGCTCTTTCAGAAGGCTGGGTAACTGGATTCACCATAGACTTGACCCTCGTTGATCCTCAAAGTGAGATTGAGACTGATCAGACGTTAGCTCATTTGAGGTTGTTTTTAGAAAAGATGTGACCTTTAGCAAAGTTACATTTAGAAAAGTTACAGCGAATTGAAAGGTTCCGCAAGTTCGGATATCAGCCCTAATCCCGTTACTCTCAGAGTCCTTTGCTTAAACGAAATACAGTGAGCAAGTATCGCTTGTCTCCCACAACTTTCCTCGTACCATCCTGATCGTTGCTTGACTTTTGAACTGTTTTAGGTGGTGATTCACGATTCTTAATCTTAAGGCTAGCTCAATGTCTCATTAGTTACGTAACATATTGTCTACCTTACTGACCCCGATATCCTCACTGTGGGTACTTTCGTGAAATGAATAAGTCTGTGCAGATCGATCCGCTTAACAGTCCTCATCCTATTCCGTGGAACTGGGTGACCTCCGTTGCGTTTGGCGGTGGTTCAACGCCTGGTTGCTATGGCTATTATCGTAGCCAGTCATTAATTTCGCCGAATGGAGATTACGCGGCATACAGCCGAATTCAGGTGCAGCCTGCTGCGCACTTTACCCCGAGCCGAGTGGTTAGCGCTTTGTTTGTCGAAAACCTGCACACAGGCAGCCTTCAAACTATCATGGCATCGTCGCCGTTTGCCGATAATCCCTTCACGGCAAGCGAATCTGAACAAGCAGGAACGATCGCCGTCCTCATTCCTATTGCCTGGTCAGAAGCGGGCGATCGCCTCCTCGCCAGAGAATTTGAGGCGATCTTTGGCAGCGGTGTTGCCTCCGACTTTGCTGTGGTTTGGGACAGCCGCACTAACCAAACCCAAACGCTTGCCCCGTCGCAAATTAACTACAGCAACGCAATTTTAATGGGCTGGAGCCAAACCCACCCTGATCAGGTACTTTTTCAAGCCGGGACGATGGGCGATCCTCATTGGAACTTCTATACCGTTAAGGCAAACGGTCAAACTAACCTGGCAAGGGGCGATCGTCCCATTACCTACGGGCAAGTCATGACTAACGTTTGGGCGGGTCCACAGACCTATAGCCGCCCATAGCTGAGCCTGTCATCCTCCAAACTCTAGGGCGATGGTTCTCGGTTGGGGCTGTGCCACGGGCTGATTTCTAAAATACCATCGGGTCTGAAAATAACCAGAAGCTGAGCCACTGGCGCGGGGCTAGGTGCTGCGCCAGTGGGGTTGTAGCGTAAGTCAAGCAAGGGCGTTTCCTTAACGTAGGTGAGCGCCGCATCGTTAGCAAACTTGAAGCCCAAAATATCGCCATTTTCATCTACGCCCACCCGATACTCCAGGTTGGTGGTGAAGCTCTGCGGCGGCTTGTCGTTCCACCCTTTATACAGCTTGGCTTGAAGCGCCACAATGATCGAGTCTAGATTGGCTGGGTCTGTAATTTCAGGAGCCGTATTGAGAATCGCATCAATTTGCGAATCGGCAGGGCTGGCGATCGCTGTGCTGGCGGCAGTTGGACTCACCGCTGGACTCGTCGGTGGGCTGATCAATGGGCTAGCCGCAACGATACTAGCTGGGCTGACCGCTGGACTCACCAAATTAGTTGATGGACTTGCAGATGGACTAACAGCCACGGTTGAGCTAGGCGAAGTAGTGATAGAACCCGTAGGACTAGGAGTTGCTGAGGCAAGAGGATTAGTCTGTGTAGGATTTGCAGCAGTAGGCTGGGGACGACGATTAGGCGGATTGGGGACATAGAAGAGGGCGATCGCCGCCACTGTTAAGCCCGATAACCCTAAAGCCGCAGGTAACGCCCGTTTGGCGATCGGTT
>JBBRCV010000279.1:0-6702 GCA_038204505.1 Elainellales cyanobacterium | reverse complement strand
AATGGTGATGCAGGTGGTCGATATTGAGTTCATTGTGACTGATACCGAAGCTGAGGCTTTGGCGCTGGAAGCTAACCTGATTAAGCAGCATCAGCCTCACTTTAATGTGCTGTTGAAGGACGACAAAAAGTATCCTTACCTCTGTATTACCTGGTCAGAGGAATATCCGCGAATTTTTATCACGCGCAAACGAAAGGCAGGGAAACAGCGCGATCGCTACTATGGTCCCTATGTGGATGTTCATACGTTGCGTAGTACTTTACATTTAGTGCGGCGGATTTTTCCGTTACGCCAACGTCCGCAGCCATTGTTCAAAGATCGTCCTTGTCTGAACTATGATATTGGGCGCTGTCCTGGCGTTTGTCAAAAGCTGATTACGCCCGAAGACTATCGCAAAATTATCGCGCGCATTGCGATGATTTTTCAGGGACGGACGACGGAACTGGAAGATATTTTGATGGTGCAGATGGAGAAAGCCTCGGAGGAGTTGAACTTTGAATTGGCGGCAAGATTGCGTGACCAAATTCGGGGCATTCAATCGCTAGGAGCTGATCAGAAAGTGGCGTTGCCCGATGATACAGTGTCGCGGGATGCGATCGCTCTCATGGCAGACGAGCATCACGCCTGCATCCAACTCTTCCAGATTCGCGCAGGCAAGTTAGTGGGGCGATTAGGCTTTGTGGCTGATGCACAGTCGGGCACACCGGGCGCAATTTTGCAGCGAGTGTTAGAAGAGCATTATCAGTCAGTCGAAGGGGTAGAAATTCCGTTAGAGATTATGGTGCAACATGAGTTGCCTGAGACAGAAATTCTGACAGAGTTTTTGTCGGAGCGCAAAGGGCGTAAGGTCAATATTTACATGCCTCAGCGCCAGAGCAAGGCAGACTTGATCGACATGGTGGAGCGCAATGCAGGGTTTGAGTTAGCCCGCACTCAGCGATTTGCCGATCGCAACAATCAAGCCCTACTAGATTTGGCAGAAGTGCTCGATATGCCCGATTTGCCGCACCGGATTGAGGGCTACGACATCTCCCACATTCAAGGATCGGATGCAGTAGCTTCGCAGGTGGTGTTTGTGGATGGCATTCCCGCAAAGCAGCACTATCGTCATTACAAAATTAAAGATCCAACGGTGCGATCGGGACATTCTGATGACTTTGCTAGCATGGCAGAGGTGATTGGTCGGCGCTTTCGACGGTATGCCAAAGACCCAACTTTGAAGCGTTTGGGCAATCCTGATTTTCCTGATTTAGTGATGATTGATGGTGGTAAAGGTCAGTTGTCGGCAGTGGTGGAAGTCCTGCGCGAAATGAATTTGATGGAAGATATCCGAGTCGTTAGTTTAGCGAAACAGCGGGAAGAGATTTTTCTACCTGGTGAATCGATACCGTTGAAAACAGAGGCAGAACAGTCAGGAGTGCAGTTGTTACGGCGACTCCGAGATGAGGCGCATCGATTTGCGGTCAGCTTCCATCGGCAGCAGCGTAGCGATCGCATGAAGCGATCGCGCCTTGAGGAAATTCCGGGGTTAGGTCATCATCGCCAGAAGCAACTTCTCGCTCATTTCCGGTCTATTGATTATCTGCGAGAAGCCTCGGTTAAACAAATTGCTGAAGTGCAGGGAATTGGGGCAAAGATGGCGCAACAAATTTATGATTATTTTCATCCCCAGATGACTGAGCCGGAGGAGAACAAAACATGACGATTACTGTACTCTCAGCAGGACAGCAAACCCAACATATCGTGATGAGAGGCATAGCTTGGGAGACTTACCAAAGGCTGCTGAAAGATCTGGGCGATCATCGGTCTTCTCGATTGATTTATGACCCAGGAAATCTAGAAGTCAAGGAGAACTGAAGATTAAGTGGCAGCCTGAGTTATCACGATCCCCATTACTTGAAACAACGATTCTCTCTCTCTGATGAGGTGATGAAGAACATTGATGTCATGGCACCGCTGATTCATCAAACGCTCACCTCAGCAACGCCTTAATCTACTCATTGAAACGGCGAAGAGAATCACTCAACCCATCCCATGCATCAAAGAATAGTGTGATGGATATTAGCACTACCATTACCATTGCCAGACTCAGATTGTGGGACAATTAAACTTGTCTTGTCGCATTGATTGGCGATCGCTTCGTCCTGATCACATTGCCGCTTCAGTTGGCGAATCGTCTCTTGACTCGACCCCAACAACAAACCCGCAATGCCACCAATAATCAAATAATCGCGCTTCAGGTTACCGTACATACTGCTTGCATAGGGCGTTGGGGCAAGCTGAAGCATCACCAAACCTAAACCAACGCCAACAGCAGACGTGATCAAACCCGAAAAGAGAATCCGTCGTTTATTCATCGCATACCTGCCGTTTAGAGAATGCTGGGAAATTTGGCAATCAAGCGGTTCAAACTCTTGTCCTTCATCCCCAGTATTTCAGTGTTCTACTGAATATTCCACTACATGAAAAATTCTGTAACATTCTGACCGATGTTTCAGCCAACAGAGGGTTCTGTTTAACCAGCGCCATCGTTCTGGAAGTTGCGGCTGGCTTCTGGCGTTGCTGGCTGATTTACGTCAGGTGCGGCTTCTGGAGCAGGGGGTGGAGAGGGGGGATCAGTTTTGTCATTGAGAAAGTGAGATTCCAAACTTTTGATCACCACATACAGCACAGGCACGACCAGCAAGCTCAAAAATGTGGCGACGAGCAAACCACCGAAAACCGCTGTTCCCAGTGAGTGACGAGCATTGGCACCCGCTCCAGAGGCAGTTACGAGCGGAAAGAAGCCAACCAGTGCGGCAAAGGCGGTCATCAGAATGGGTCGAAAGCGTTCTTCAGCCGCCGTCAGAGCCGCTTTAACGATCGTCTGACCTCGTTCATGCGCCTGGTTAGCAAATTCCACAATTAAAATGGCGTTTTTACTGGCAAGCCCAATCAGCATCACCAGGGCAATGTTGCAGTACACATCATTTGCCAGCGTTGGATCAACCAGCCGTCGTAGCGCGATCGCACCCAGTGCACCTAAAATTGCTAGCGGCACCGTCAGCAGAATGATGATCGGGTCAACATAGCTTTCGTACTGCGCGGACAGCACCAGGAATACCATGATGATGCCAAACAGGAAGATTAGCGGCCCCAGGCTGCCAGCGGCGACTTCTTGGCGGGTTAAATCTGCCCAATCGAATTTGATACCAGGTAACGCGGTTTCTTTGAATGCACTATTGATGGTGTCGATCGCCTGTCCGCTGCTATATCCAGCGGCTTGAGCGCCCTGAAGTAAGATGGAACGGTAACCATTAAAGTGAGAGATAATAGCGGGTCCGGTGTAGGGTTTAATGGTGACCAACTGATCCAATGAAATCATGGTGTTGTTCGTCGATCGCACATAAATTTGCTTCAGATCCTCTGGCTTGTTGCGATATTTTCCATCCAACTGCACATACACCTGGTAGTAGCGGGGTCCAAGGACAAACTGAGTTACGTAAGATGAGCCAATGCTAGTACCGATCGTGGTCAACGCATCACTGAAATCGACATTCAGCGCACTGAGCTGATCCCGGTTAATATCAATTTCATACTGAGGTGTATTGGCAGAAAACTGGGTGAATGCGCCCGGTGGTGAGAAGATGCCGCTTTTGTTGGCTTTTTGCAGAATATCCTGGGCGTTTCCGGCAAACTCCTGGAAGCTCAAGCGCCCGTTAGTCGTGTCTTCTAACTGCATATTGAAACCACCCAAAGGGCTAAAGCCTGGGATAGGGGGTGGGCTAGATCCTATGGCAGTCGCCCCGGTAATTTTGGTTGCCAGTTCACCATTAAGCGTTTTCAAAATGGCACTGACTGCCTGAGTTGCTTTGGGGCGATCGCTCCACGGTTTAAAGTGAGCAAAGAAGATGCCTTGATTTGCCGCATTGCCATTAAAGCCAGAACCGCTAATTTCGGCGGTAGACTCGATCTCTTCAACCTTTGCCAAAGACGTATGTACCTGGTCGAGAATGTCTCGTGTGTATTGCAACGAGGCGTTATTCGGACCCTGCACAAAGCCCAACATAGAGCCTTGATCTTCAGCCGGAACAAAGCCAGATGGCACTGCTTTGAACACAAGGACAGTAGCAACAAGTCCAATAACAAACAGCACAATCACTAAATAGCGCAACCCAATCAGCCGACTGACACTAGCTTTGTAATGATCAAGCACCCAGGCAAAGCCCCGATTGAATTTGTTAAAGAACCAGCCCAGAGGACCGCGTACTTCCTGTGGAGGACGCAGCAAAATCGCCGCAATACTAGGAGTAAAACTGAGCGCATTGAAAGTGGAAACGGCGATCGAGAAGGCAATAATCAGCGCAAATTGACGGTAAAGCAGTCCCGTTGCCCCAGGGAAGAAAGCGACGGGGACAAACACCGCCATCAACACCAGTGAGGTCGCAACTACAGCTCCCGTGAGGTCGTTCATTGCAGCATAGCTAGCTTGGCGGGCGGTCATGCCCTCATTCTGCATTTTTGCCGCGATCGCTTCCACCACCAGAATTGCATCGTCTACGACCAAACCCGTTGCTAGCACTAGACCAAACATGGTCAGGCTATTGATGGAAAAGCCCAGTAATTTGGCAAAAATCATTGCGCCCACCAATGAGACGGGAATCGCAATGGTGGGAATAATCGTGGCACGCCAGTCCTGAAGAAAGACGAAGATCACTAAGACCACCAGGACGATCGCCTCAACCAAAGTGATAATCACTTCTTTGTTGGACTCTTCAATAAAACTCACCGTGTCATAAACCAACCGGGTCGTGACTCCAGGTGGAAAGCTCTGCTTCAGATCCTCCATCTTCTCAGCCACCTGCTTTGCCACATCCAGCGCATTGCTACCTGGAAGTTGGTAAACTCCTAATGCGACCCCTGGTTTACCGTTGATTTTGGCAGAAACACTGTAAGTCTGTGCGCCCAGTTCTGCCCGACCTACATCCCTTAACTTTGTCTGCGTTCCATCCTTACCCACCTTAATCACAATGTTTTCGGCATCATCAACGGACTCAAATTGCCCCTGGAGCTTGAGCGGAATTTGGTAGCGCTGCCCTTGAGGAGCAGGTTCTGCCCCGATCGCGCCACCACCCACTACTAGATTTTGCGATTTAACCGCACTCACCACATCGTTGATCGTCACGCCGCGACTCGCCAGCGCATCGGGATTTAACCAGAATCGCATCGCGTATTGCAACTGCCCAAATACGTTGACCTGACCCACACCTGGAATCCGAGCCACTTCATCCGTAATCGACAAATCTACAAAGTTACTAATAAAGTTGGCATCATACTCATCATTAGGAGAGTAAAATCCATATACAACCAGCAGACTGGGAGAAGCCGTCTTGACTGTGACTCCCTGCTGTTGAACGGATGCAGGCAGCAGCGGTATCGCCTGTTGCAGGTTGTTCTGGATATTCACCTGATCTTCGTTTGGGTTGGTATTTACCCCAAAAAATGCCGAGATGCTGCTTGTACCTGCCACACTCGACGAACTGAAATACTGCATATCGCGGGTGCCGTTCAACTTCCGCTCAATGGGCGTGGTGACGGTTGTTTCGATCGTTTCTGGATCAGCCCCCACATAACTGGCACTGACTTGCACTTGAATGGGCGCGATTTGAGGAACGTATTCGATCGGTAACAGCGGAATACTGACCGCCCCCAACAGCAGAATCACAATCGTGCAAACCGTCGTTAAAACAGGTCGCTTAATAAACGTATCCGCAATGGAAAAGATCACGCATGACTCCTGGTTATGGGGGCGAATTAGCAGTGGTCTCGGACGTTGAACGAGCGGCATTGTTAACTTGGGGCGCAACGGGAGACCCTTCGCGCAATCTGAGAATGCCGGATACAATCACGCGATCGCCCGGTTTTAGTCCTTTCACAACCTGATAGTCTTGCCCCTGAATGGCCCCGAGCGTTACAGGTATCTGGTGCGCGATCGTTTGGGTCTTGCCATTGTCTGTTTTGTCTTCAGCCGTGAATACAAAATTTTGTCCACCGATCGTTGTGACCGCCGTGGTCGGAACCAGAACTCCCGGTTTTGTATTCCAAATCACTCTTGCCTTCACATATTGAGCGTCCCTTAAGGAGCCACCGTTATTAGAGAACCGTGCTCGTGCCAGAATAGACTGAGCCGTGGGATCGGCTTTAGAAGCAACGAAATAAATTCTTCCTGAACTGATCGGTTGTCCTGAGTTGGGATCGAGCAATTGCACCGCTAACCCTGTTCGCAACGCGTTGGAACGGCTGATAGGAATGGGAATTTGCAGATCAAACGCCTCATTTTGGTTGATTGTCGTCAGCAATTGCCCGCTGGTCACATAGTCACCTGACTTGAGCGTAATATCTCCCACTGACCCGGCAATGGGAGCAATCACCTGTTTGAAATTGAGGCTGACTTTAGCCGCTGCTGCATCAGCTTGAGCCTTGCCAATATTGGCATCTGCCTGCTCAACTGCTGCTCCAGCCGCTTTGACCTGATCACGGGCTTGCCTCACAGCATCAATTTGTACTTTGAGCGTTGTAGCGTATTAGACTTGTTGGGTAATAAAACTGGCTTGAGGACAGGGTTTCCGGCTTCTTGTTCTACTTACGCTACCTCTAAATACAAGTTCCATAATCCTGCTGCGATTAACATCAGTTGATCATCAAAATCAGGCACACGATTTC
>JBBRCV010000278.1:0-6733 GCA_038204505.1 Elainellales cyanobacterium | reverse complement strand
TCGCTGCTTAGAAGCCTGTTTCGTTCGTTTTCTTTACCTCTTTTTCTCTATGTTTCAGTTATAGCGCCGCCCAATAATGAATGTATTAAATGTGTACTCTTTTACAACTGTCATAGGATATGGAACTTGAGTTTGATAGCTTTAAGAGGTTTTTTGCTAATAGCTTTAGGTTAGTAAGTCGGGATTATATGAGTTGAAATTTAGTTTGGTTTATCTGGATAAATCTGAAAATAAGGAGATTTATAGACGTAAAAAAAGCGTGATTTGTTCCATCACGCTAAAAGAATTTTTGAGAAGTATCATCCATCATCTATAGGGGCATGGCATTCAACCAAAAAGTTCTCATGCTCACTAAAAAAATGCCATCCAAATGTCGCACCCTGCCATATTCATGTCATATCGAAAACTCTTTAAACATCCTTTAAACAAAGCTAGAACTATCTTTTACTCATTACTCTTTTGTGTGGTGGGCGATCGCACTCCACAAGCCATCTATGCTGATGCGATTCTTCTGTTGATGGTAAGCCTCCAAACCTGCTTCTCCCTTCTTCTCAGCCCAAGTTACTAATTGCGATCGCTGCCCCTGATGCTTATAGAGCGGCACCCCAAATCCACAGGAAGTCTGCACCCGATCAATGTCTGCCATGATAATTTGCCGAACGCCAGGAATAGCTGGAAATTCAGCAAACAAGCCTTCCCATTCTGGAGCATCAGGCAGCAAAGTTTGCCCGCTGCCATAGAGCCGCAAAATGCTGGGTGCCCCTTGAAAAGCGCAAAACATGAATGTAATTCGCCCATTTTCTTGCAAGTGAGCCGATGTTTCATTGCCGCTTCCAGTTAAATCCAGGTATGCCACTCGGTTAGGAGAAAGCACTCGGAAGCAATCTAAGCCTTTGGGAGAGAGGTTAACGTGTCCGGTTTCGTCAAGCGGAGCAGTGGCAACGAAAAATAGGTGCTGCTGGTTAATGAAGTGCTGCAACTCAGGGGTAATGTGGTCAAAGACTTTAGCCATAAGATTCGGTACGATGGTGCAAAGCTGATCGTACCAATGGGTGATAGGTAAAACCCTGCCCCGGTTCAATAGATTAATGAGCAGCCCAATAGATTAATGAGCGATCGAAGCTTTACGCTACGAGTCTTAACGCATCTTTTCCCCTATGGTCATCCCTTTGTTGCGTCCAATTCTGAGCAGAATTTCTAGAAAAACCTCCCTTCAGGTCATTCTTGCTTGTTTGGTGCTGCAAATTCCTGCCACGGTGGGGCTAACAGGCTATTTATCCTATAGGAACGGGCAGAAAGCTGTTGATAGCCTAGCCAATCAACTCACTGATGAAATTGGTGACCATGTGGAACAAAAGCTAAAGGACTACTTGACCATTCCGCAGCTAGTCACTCGTCTAAATGCCGATAAAGTGCAAGCCGGAATGCTAGATCTCAACAATTTGTCTCAAGTGCAACACCACCTATGGCAACAGTTCCAGCAGTTTAACGACTTCCAATTCAAAAACCCCACCTTCATCACGATCGCCACCGAAACGGGCAACTCTGTCGGTATTGGCTACCGTCCTGCCGATCGCCTCGTTGTTGATATTTGCGATCGCAGCCACGGTAAGAAAGTAGAAGTTTGGCGGCTCAACGATTGGGGCGATCGCGTTCAGATTCGTCAAGTCTTTGCCAATTACGATCCGCGACAACAGCCCTGGTATCGGGCAGCCCTCTCAGCGGGCAAGCTGGTTTGGGTCGATCCATCCGTCAGCGTTGGCGAAGACGATTTATTGCTCTCGGTCGATCGCCCCCTCTACAACCGTCAAGGCAAGTTGTTGGGGGTTACCAATGCTGCCCTCAGCCTGGTCGATATCAGCAAATTTTTACAGAAGTTAGAGATAGGGCAAACGGGACAGGCTTTCATTATGGAATCGAATGGAGCCTTAGTCGGGACTTCTACCTCTGAGAAAATTTTCTTCGGCAGTCCGGTTAGAAGCCAACGGATCAACGCTTTAAAGAGCGAAAATTCTCTAACTCGCCAAACTGCTAGCTATCTCCACAAAAAATTCAATGACTTCAAGAACATTAGCCGCCCCATATCGGCTCAATTTAAAGCCTCTGAAGATGGACAAATCCAGTTTGTTAAAGTCCGTCCTTTCCGAGATCACCAGGGATTAAATTGGCTTGTGGCGATCGTCATTCCTGAACAAGATTTTATGGGGAAAATTCACGAAAATACGCGCAACACTATTTTGCTTTGTTTGGCAGCGCTGAGCATTGCCGTTGCAGTGGCGATCGCCGCTAGCCGTTGGATCTCTCGTCCCATTTTGCAACTTGGCGCTGCTACCAAAGCCCTCACCAAAAACGATTGGCAATATCCCATCACCATTGAACGCGCTGATGAACTAGGGATGCTTGCCTTATCTTTTCAGCAAATGCGCGATGAACTGGGGCGATCGCGCTTACTCCTCGAAGAATACGCTTCTGGCTTAGAACAAAAAAACGAGCAACTCCGCACCCTAGAAGTCGAACTGCGCCAACAGCTCAACCTATTCCTCCACGCCGTCTCTCATGACCTGAGAAACCCAGTGATCGGCACCTCCATAGTGCTCAATCACCTCAATGCCCAACCTGGAGAATCGATCGCCGTCCCTCGCTCAGTGCTGCACCGGATGATCGACAGCAACCATCGGCAGCTCGAACTCATTAACTCCCTCATGGACACGCACGCTGCCGAAATTTGGGGCATTACCCTCCATTGTCAAAGCATCGCCCTTGGAGAACTTGTGGAAGCGGCGATCGCCGACCTCCAGCCTCTGATCGAGCGAGAAGAAGCCCTCCTCGAAAACCTCATCCCCAACGATCTTCCACGCCTTAATGTAGATCCCCTCCAAATCGCCCGCGTCTATCAAAACCTCATCGCCAACGCTCTTAAACACAATCCCCCTGGAGTCACCCTCAAACTCAATGCCCAACCTGTATCGGGCTGGATGAACTGCTCAGTCTCTGACAATGGCGTTGGCATCAGCCCAGAACAATGCGAAAAGCTCTTCAACCCCTACTTTCGAGGCAACCAACGACCCAAATCTGTAGGTTTAGGCTTAGGACTTTACCTCTGCCAACAAATTGTGCAAGCTCACGGCGGCAGCATTAGCGTTGAGAGCCAGCTTGGACAAGGAACCACCTTTTGCTTTACTTTGCCCATCGACAGGCTAACGACATGATAAACCTGAGTCTCGCTGCCTGAGTCTCGCTATAATACAGGGCGCGTATTTTTCCAAAAATCCTCCCTAAAAAATCCTCCAGACCAGAATTATGGACACCGAAGCCACAAACCTCCAAGGACTTATAACGATCGAGTCCATTCAAAAAATTCTCAATCGTTCCCGTGCCTCTGTTTATCGCTATGCCAACACCGATCTCCACAACCTTAACCCACCCTACAATCCTCAACGGCTCAATCCCGAACTCCGTCTTAATAAAGACGACCCGCTACTATTTCACCCCAACGAAGTTGCCCGTTTCGCCAAAGATGCCCTAGGCATCAAACAAGTCACCATTGAAGTCCAGCAACCCACCGAGACAGTTACTCAAGACTTGCTCCGAGAAATTTTGAGTGAGCTGCGAAAAGTTCGAGAAGTTCTAGAAAAAAGCTAATCTTCAGCATCTCCAAAATAATTTCTGTTCAAAGCCCGGTTTTATTATTCGGTTCTACCTACTATCTAGAACTCCCATCGACGCTAATATAATTGAGGAGTTTCTAAGTTCACACTCTGTGAGATGACATCACCTCACTCATAGAACCTGCTTAATAGGGTAGTCATTTGTGCAAAAAACCATGCTCAAAACCTTAGCTGCTGATTTCCGAATTATCTTTGAGCGTGACCCAGCGGCTCGGAGCAAGTTAGAGGTACTGTTCTGCTACCCTGGCTTTCAGGCGCTAATTTTCCATCGATTTGCCCATTGGCTGCATAGACTGCATCTACCGCTGATTGCCCGTTTAATCTCCCATTTGGCAAGATTTTTAACAGGTATCGAAATTCACCCTGGCGCTTTAATTGGGCAGGGAGTTTTTATTGACCATGGCATGGGCGTGGTCATTGGCGAGACCGCAATTATTGGCGACTATGCCCTGATTTACCAGGGTGTAACCTTGGGCGGCACGGGTAAAGAATGCGGCAAGCGCCACCCTACACTAGGCGAAAATGTGGTGGTTGGAGCAGGCGCTAAAGTTTTAGGCAACATTCAAATTGGCAATAATGCTCGAATTGGGGCAGGGTCTGTAGTATTGCGAGATGTGCCCGCCGATTGCACAGTGGTAGGCGTTCCAGGGCGAATTGTTTATCGAGGCGGCGAACGAGTAGGGCCCTTGGAGCATGGCAAAATGCCTGATTCTGAAGCGCAGGTAATTCGGGCATTGGTCGATCGCATTGAAGCGTTAGAGCAACAAGTCCAGGGGCTAAACCCGCCTGTTACGCAACCAGAACTGGTCATGGCAGGAACTTCCTCACCTGCTCGCTGCCGCATTCAAGACAAAGTATTTGAGCAGTTTTTTGATGGATCGGGGATTTAATCGCTCGATAATTTAGATCATTGATCGATCGATTAATAATTCACATCATCGATCGATTAATAGTTTGATCGATCAGTGATCTAAATGAATAGCAGATCTAAGGATTCACCTCTGCCATAGACCAATCCTCTAGGTCATGCTCTTTCTTAGAATACAAGTACCGATTCTGTGGATCGCCCCGCAGTTCCAAATGATCAACTTGAGTGGGTTCTAACAACAGTAAACAAAAAGTCGATAAGGGATTAAGTGGGTCAGGCGTTGTTTGTTCAAGCGGCTCAGTCTTGACCTGTCCAGGATGTGCCCAAGCAAACTGCGATCGCCCCCCGTCCGACAAATCATGCCACAGCATTTTTCGAGCTTTCAACAACGCTTCATCAGCATGATCTACCGACACCACTATTAATTTCCCAGATATCCGAAACTGTTCGCGGGTTTTAGGAAAGTGCCAACAAATTTCTCCCCAAGGCTGAACATTTAGCTGATCTACTTTTTCACTGCGGCGATCGGCAACAAACCGAAGCTGGTTAGTATCTTCTAAAAAACCGCGAAATACTACAGTGCGATTAGCAGGTCGCCCATCGGTTCGCACGGTTGCAAGCTGCACATAGCGGGCATAAGGGAGCGCACGATTGCGATGAAGGGCGTGGGCTAGGGGCGATCGCCAGGGTGCTAAAGCCATAGATTAAAGGTTAAAAGAAGGTAAAGGTTAAAAGATCAACAACTCTAATCAAACGACAACACACAATCGATAGTCTTTTGTCCGATTTCTCTGCATCTATCAAATCGCGATTGCGCGTGTCCGACAATAAAAATAAGTCCCGCAATTAAAACGACTGCAAAAACCTTATCTGTACTAAACATTACCGTTATCTCCTATAACCACTCGTCCCTAACGGCTCATCTAGAATAGCGCCCCGCGCCTTCAGGTTAACCTTCTCTGTCGATTTCAGCCCAATGTTATTGCTAAACCGAGCGCCTTTGACCAAAATAACGCTTAAATCCACCCCGCTAAAGTTTGCCCCATTCACCGTTGCCTCTCGAAAATCCGCACCACTTAAATCGGCATAGCTCAGGTCAGTGTCACTCAGTTGAGCGCGACCCAAGCTTGCCCAACTTAAATTAACGCTGCTCAAATCAGCCCGACTGAGCTTCGCCCAACTTAAATCTGCTGCACTCAGGTTTGCTCCACTCAGCTTGGCTTCCCGCAGATCGGCTCCGCTTAAATCGGCTCCACTGAGATCGACTTCCCGCAGATCGGCTCCTCGCAAAACTGCCTCGCACAAATCAGCATCACTCAAGTCCACGCCCCGCAGATCAGCATTTTGGAGGTTGGCTCCCCGCAAAATTGCCTCCCGCAAAATGGCTCCTCGGAGGTCGGTGTCGCTGAGGTTAGCGTCTCGCAAATCAACCCGACTGAGGTTGGCATGGCTAAGGTTAGCGTGGCTTAAATCAGCGTCACTTAAATCGACTTTGCTCAGTATCGCCCACAGAATAAAGAGCATATTAGGGTTTGCCCAGAGGATGTATGCACCCTCGGCATAGACCGAAACTCGGAGCGACCAAAGGAGGGCTGCCCACACTAAAATAATGCCAATCAAGACTGCATTTCTAAGGTTAGTGCCTCGCAAATCGCCCTGGTTAAAACTGACTTCGCGCAAGTTAATCCAAACTAAGATGCTCCAGATCAAGTTTGCCCAAACTAATATAATTCCGGGTACGCCTGCTTCGTTAAAAAATGTCCAAATAATGACTGCCCAACCAAAATTGGCAGCCAGGAGCAGGTTGCCAATTAGGTCTACACGGGTCAGATCAACCCCTCTTAAATCAATGGAACTAAATTTCTTTTTGCCTCGCCAAATAGCAAAACGTGTTCTTAAGCCCCGGAATAGTCTGGGCGATCGCGCTTTGTTTTCAGGTTGGCTGTTACTCATGGAGATCCAGGAACGATTAGAGGGCTTAGAATATCGATTGATCAGGCAGTTTATCGCCTTCATCTAGCTCTATACAACCATAACTTAGAGCGAATTTATCGCTTCATTTTGCGTATGAAAACTAATGCTGTCCGTATTTTAGATAACCTGGGCATATCCTACTCTCTCCTCCCCTACGAGGTTGACCCCGAAGACCTGGCAGCCGAACGTACTGCCTTCAAGGTCGGCTTACCACCGGAGCAGC
>JBBRCV010000277.1:0-6762 GCA_038204505.1 Elainellales cyanobacterium | reverse complement strand
CTCCTCATCAACTGAATCGACTAATTGTTGGATTCGATCCATACGCTCTGCCAAGCTATAAAGACTGTTCACAGCCTCATCCTTTCTCGTTAGTGATTCACGCAGTAAGAAAGTCATTTCACCGATTTCCTGTTTCAGTCGTTCATTTTCGAGTTGACGGCGAGTTTGCCAACCCTTGATACCAGCCTTTGAGCGTTTTTCATACTTGAGTTGGGCTTGAGTTTCGTTATATAAAGTTAAATATCGTGCTCGATGAGCATCTGCCGTCTCATATTTAGCAAGTAATTCAGTTGCCCTTGCTCTTTCTTCGTCATAAAGGCAAAGAGTTTGCTGGTACTTTTGCTGCTCCTCAAGGTAGAGTTTATAATTCTGTGTTGTACGTTCTCTCCATTCATTCACTCTTGCTAGTGAGGTTTGAAATTCCTGCTGAACATGGACAAGCTGCGCGTCAGTTTCTTGTAGGCAACGCTGTTTCTCGGCTAACTCGGCGCGAACCTCATCTTGTTGAAATCGATAAGCATCCGCCGCCTCATATTTAGCAAGCAATTCAGTTGCTCTTGCTTTTTCTTCATCGTAAAGGTAAAGAGTTTGCTGATACTTTTGCTGCTCTCCGAGGTAGAGCTGGTGATTCTGTGTTGTACGCTCTCTCCATGCATGAACTTCCAATTGTGAAGTTTGAAATTCCTGCTGAACGTGGACAAGCTGCGCATCCATTTTTTGTAGGCAACGCAGTTTCTCGTCTCGCTCGGCACGAAACTGCTCTCGTTGATCTCGAGCATTCCCCAATGATTCCTTTAGCTCACGAAGAGAAGATTCCTCTTTCTTCTTGGATTGAGGATAGTTGCGGGCATTGTCATCGTTTGAATCTTGGCGATCTGCTCTCCGCATATAGCTTGACCTTTAACATTGATATTTTTACAGCTTAACCTCTAACAATGGCTTTAGTGGATTAACGATGCAATCTAGAACTGACTGCTAGACAAACTATCATGAAACTCTTACTCAGTATTGCCTTTATCCTTGCACTATGTGCGCCATTGCTAGAGAAGAAACCAGATCCTCCGCCACCTAAGCCAACTAAGTATCAAGCAGCAGATGCACTAGATAAATTTATTGATGAAAAGATAGATCGATTGGCAGACAAGATCAATAAGAAGTAGCAACTAACAGTTTTCATACAAGATTCTGGCGATAAACCAACTGCCAAGGATCTAATGCCTTGAGTTTTGCACGCCCTTTAGAATCTCCTAAATATAACAAGCTGAACAATTACAGCGGACGATAAACCCGATAATTCAACTCAGGAAAGGTATTATCGATTCAGGATTGATGAAAGTACCCGTAGGTGGGAGAACCCAACCGACTTATTCTTCAGGTAGTGGAGATAATAGAGGCTCTAGCTGACTCAGTAGAGGAGCCAGTTCTGAGCCAGCGATCGCCCACAGAATGTCTTGATCGACCTCATCATATCGATGGATCACAATATTGCGTAGACCGACAATTCGCTGCCAATCGATCGCCCGATGCGTTTGCCTAAATTCTTCAGAAATTCTTCGGGCTGCTTCTCCCAGAATTTCAAATTGCCGCTCTACAGCACTCGTCGTGCGAACATCATCGAGATATTCTTCAAAGGAAAGATCTTTAGTGAAGGTCTGAATGTAGCGAATTGCCTGTACCATATCCCACACTGATGCAAGATCACGATTGCTCGACTACATAGATAACCTGGTGAGTGCTCAAAATTTCATGCCGCCTATAAGGATTTTTTAGATATTTTTTACTAACCAGATCAACTTTACGCCCCAATAGAGCTTCAACCTCTTCCTGTATCTCCATTCGAGCATCCCAACTCAAACTAAATTCAGAAGAAAAAGTCACAAGAATATCAATGTCGCTGTCTGGGCGAAAGTCACTACGTAAGACGGAGCCGAACAAGGCAAATTCAACAATGTCCCAACGTCGGCAAAACTCAGCAATTTGGGCAAGAGAAGTCTTGATGCGATCGCCCGTTAAACTTTGCAATTCAACTGTCATTACCCATCACCTCCCTACCCAGAATTATTTGAAGAATCTACAACGGACGATAAACCCGGTAATTCAACTCAGGAAAAATATTATCGATCGCCTCCACTTTCTCCAGCCATCCCGAATCAATTTTACCCGCCAAAACATCATCCCGAATCTTATTAAACCGCTGCAAATGCGACTTTGTTCGCCGTACCGCATAAGGAACCATTGTCCCTGTCCGCATGATAAATGCCCAGTCTGAAGACTGCGCCAGCAGCAACTCTCTTGCCGCCTGATTTAGCGATCGCCACTCCAGCTCATCCTCCGGCTCCCGCTTAGAAAGCTCAATCATCCGCTCTGCCGCCTTGTGCAAATGCGGATAAATCCAAGCATTCGTTTCATTCAACCAATATTCGTGAAAGCCCCGAAAACCCCAGCTCGATTGCGAAGGACGACAAACTTGCTGCGTGGGGTGGGCTTGCAAGTAATCTGCCAAATGGGTCATGGCATAAGTATTTTGGTCATGCCAGGTTTTGCGGAACAGATAGTCAATAAACCAGGGACCCTCATACCACCAATGCCCAAACAGTTCAGCATCGTAAGGCGACACAATAATAGGTGGGCGCTGCATCACATTATGCAAATGCTCCGCCTGCTGCACTCGGTTATACATAAAATTGCCTGCGTGTTCCGCCGCCTTTTCTCTTGCCCAGTATGGGTCATATAGACCCTTCTCGCTGAGTCCCAGCCCTTTCCCGGTAATTTTGTGATATTTCACGCCCGTATTTTTTCTTTGACCATTGGGCATGATGTAAGGGCGAATATACTCATATTCTGCATCCCAGCCCAAATCCCTGTAAAACTCTCGGTACTCCGCTGCACCGGGATAACCAACCTCAGAAGACCACACCTGTTGTGAAGATTCATGATCTCTACCGAACGCAGCCACGCCACACTCTGTATAAATTGGAGCATAACTACCAAAACGTGGACGCGGACGAGCATAGAGGATACCATGTCCGTCGGTGAGGAAGTAGCGGAGACCTGCATCTGCTAACATGCGCTCTAATCCCTCGAAGTAGGCGCATTCTGGTAGCCAAATTCCTTTAGGAGGACGACCGAAGCTTTGTTCGTAATGCTCACACGCCACCTGAATTTGTGCCCACACCGCTTGTGGATACATTTTCATTAACGGCAAATACCCATGAGTTGCACCACACGTAATAATTTCTAGGTTATTGCTGTCGAGAAACTGCTTAAAAGCTGCTATCAAATCATGGTCATAACGCTCCCAAGTTTGGCGAACCTTGTTAAACTCTGTTGCGTAATACTCAGAAAGATACCGAAGGTGAGCATTTTGGCTATTATGTTCTACCTCTCGCTCCATTAATTCTTGTAGTTGAGTGAGGTGATGATCGTAACGTTCTTGTAGTAAAGGGTCTCGCAGCATCGACACCAACGGCGGTGTCATACTCATGGTCATCTTGAAATCAATTCCATCCCGCTTTAGTCCCTCAAAGACCTGAAGCAAAGGGATATACGTTTCTGTAATTGCCTCAAACAGCCACTCCTCCTCTAAAACAAAATCACTCTCCGGATGCCTCACAAAGGGCAGATGGGCGTGTAGTACAAGGGCAAGATATCCAATACTCATAGGGTTGAGGTATATATAACGTGAGGGGCGTGAGGGGCGTGAGGGGCTGTTGAGGAGAAATTGATGGGCGGGATCAGAGTTAAGTTATTGCCAATTGTAAAGCAAAAGTTAAGCCAAAAGATTGATGCACCAAATTGAGTTATGACACAGCTAAACCTTCTTGAACTGGCACAACAGGGTGATCCCCAAGCGATCGCCGATTTAATGAATCAGTCGCTCCAACCTCGGGGCATGACTGCCACTGTCGAACGAGCGGGAGATAACCTCAGCGTCCTACTAGAGGCAGACCAAGTTCCTAATCGTCAAACGTTAACGGCTTTTGTCCATCGAGGCATTAGCAATCTGGGCATTGAGTCGATTCGGTCGGTCAAGGTTTTGGGTCAACAAACGGGCACAAATCTCCCGGTGTGGACTCAAGATCTAACGCTTGAGCTACCAACCACAGCCGCCGAGGCGATCGATGCCGTTGATTTATCTCTCCCAGTCGATTCTATGGCGGATCTGTCCCTAACAGACGACTCTGACGAGCTAGAAGCCCTATGGATTGCTCCCTCTGACGAGCAATCTCAAGACTCTCTGGCAGACCTGCTGGCAGAAGAACCGGATGAGGACGATCTCCAAGGCTTGTTTGATGACCAGCCCGAAGAATTCGAGGCAGGGCTAGGGGTTGATAACCCGTTAGAAGACTTGCGTAGCCTGTTTGGTGAGCAGGCGGAAGCAGATTTTCCACCTTTAGAAGAGTCATCTTTTAATGGGGCAAGTTTGAACATCATGGATGCGGTTGAAGCTAATAGTTTGCAAGATTTGTTTGGGGAAGACCTTGAAGAAGATCCCTTATCCCAACTTGACGGCATGTTCAGCGAATCGACGTTTACTGAATCGAACTTGGGTGCTAATGATTTAGACAGCGATCTAGATAGTGATCTAGACAATGATTTAAGCGATGATCTGGGTCTGGAATCAAGTAACTCTGACAGTCTTGCGGATCTGTTTGGCGATCGCCTACCCGATGAAGACCTGGGCATATTTGAGGAAACCCCTGATGAAGAAGAGTTCCAAGACCTATTTGGCGAAACTGCTTCTGGCACAGCGTCTGAAGGGGAATTGCTTGAGCGTTCTTTAGAACAACCTTCGCCTGAAGCGATCGCCCCTGACACTTGGTTGCTACTAGACGAGGAGCTTCCTTCTGGCGCGATCGAAGAAGAGTCTAATACCAACAATCAGCTAGTAAACTTCTCAGATGAAGAACTTTCGCCAGACTTGTCTTTCTTGGAAGAGTCTGCTTCAGAGGAAGCTCTTCTAAGTGAACTTGATGAAGAAGATTCTCTACTAGACTTTCTGGGTCAAGAATCTGAGCAGTCTGAAAATCCTTTGGGTGACAGGTTTGCAGGAATTGAGATAGAGACTTCGGAGCCGCTATTGTTCGATGGGTCTGGCGATCAGCCAGTGTCTTCTAATGCTGAAGCGAATGATATTGAAGCGATCGATGAGTCATCGTTGTTCGATGAGCCGCTATTGTTTGATGAGCCTGGTGCTCAGCCAGCATCTACTAATGATGAAGCGATCGATGAGCCATTGTTGTTCGATGAGCCTGGTGCTCAGCTAACGTCTTCTAATAACATTGAAGCGATTGATGAGCCATCGTTATTCGATGAGCCTGATGATCAGCCAGTGTCTTTTGCGAGTCTAGAAGCGGTTGACGAGCCAGCATCTCGTTTGGAATCAGAGCCTTTCCTTGCAAGTATCTCAGTCGGCTCGTCCAAGGGGTTTCAAGAGCAGCAAGCCCTCGCCGACTTCTTTGCCGATGATCCGTTAGCAGATTTCCTGTCTCAACCTATTCAGCCTCCCGGAGAAGAATTTCTCGAAGGCGGATTATCTGAACCAATGGCGGCAGCAACGGCTCAGGACTATTTCAACTCACCAGAACCAAGCAACGACTTCCGAACCGAAAACTTAAATGCTGTTCCCCCCTTCCAACCCGAACTAGAAGACGATCAAGACTTCCTAGACCAGACCTTTCAACCCTCAGAGCCAACCGATCTATTCTCAGAGCGGATGGACAGCCTAGAAGCTGAGTTCCCTCAAGATTTTCAAGTAGAGCCACCAGTAGAGCCACAAGTAAATGCATTGGATCAAACCGATCGCAATTTTCTACGCAACGACGATATAGCTTCCTTAGACAATTGGGATGGAGCGCTTGAAAACCCGCTTCCTGACGTTGAAGTTAATCAGGCTGATACTGTCTCGTCACTAGAAAGTCTCACGGATGATCCAGACCTCCAGAACTTGCAAACCGAGGCTTTGTTTGAAGAACAGTCCTTCGATCGCCATCCTGAAGCAGAACCCACTATTATCCAAGAATCTCAGCCCGATCGCTGGGATCTTGATTCAGACGATGAACCTACGGCGATCGAAAATCCCTTGCCGCCTACTGTGAGGGCATTAGGCGGATCAGCAGGCGCTTTAGAGGATTTGACAGTTAGCTTGCCTAATCTGCCAGATGACGGCTATGAGCCAGTGGCATATCCGTCTTTGAACGACCCCACCCAAGCGCCACCCCAGCCCAAAGGATCACCCTGGCTTCTTCCTCTAGTGCTTTTTGGGCTAATTGGATGGATATTAGCGTTGATTGGGTTCTCCTACTGGCTAAAAGAGCGAGACACAGCGCCGCCGCCAATCGTTCAGCCCTCTGCGGGTTCCCCGGCTCCCTCTATTCCTCCAGCTCCAGCTTCACCCTCTTCAGCGTTGCCTAACTCCGAAGATTCTGCCGTCGCATTACCTAAAGAGCCAGATTGGATGGCAGTCGATTAGTTTTTAATTGGGTTGCCTAATTCATCGATCGGCGTGGATTTTACAGGAGATTGCTACTCTGAAATCTGCGCCGTTTTTTTTGTGGCTTAACTGTAACGACAGGCTTCACGAGCTTTCTATAAAAAACTTGGTTAAAAGACTTCCGTTTCTACGTATTTGTTGTATCGTTATCACTCAATCTCACACGCTCAATTTGACAACTGTAAGGGCTGTATAATCGGCATATCTTTTCAGTACGTTGATGCAGTCAGGGTTAATTAAGCCACTTTATTACCATTATGATGTTGCAA
>JBBRCV010000276.1:0-6993 GCA_038204505.1 Elainellales cyanobacterium | reverse complement strand
ATTTGGTAGAAGCCTAAATCAACAGAGTCATCGCCTTCAATCTTCTGACCCTGGCACCAGCGTTTTGCAATTTCTGCCGCCAGGGTTAATTGCGGGATATGGTGTAATGCTAAGTCGGGCGCGATCGCCTCAAATGTCCCTGTTTCTACTTGCTCCGCCAGAGCCTCTAACGTCAGACTGTTGGGCAGAGCAAACCCACTGCTCAACGTCCGCTCTAGTGCCGACAGTGTACCGCCTACGCCCAGCATATCGCCCAAATCACGAGCGATCGCCCGAATGTAGGTGCCTGTACCGCAAGCGATCGCCACGTCCAACTCTGGATAATCGCCCGATCGCCAGTCCAGCACCTCAATCTCAAAAATCTCTACCGTTCGCACTGGAGCCTCCACCGCTTCCCCCGCGCGCGCCAACTCATACAGCCGCTTACCGCCGACTTGGATGGCGCTATAGTTCGGCGGAATTTGCTGGATTTTTCCCAGGAACTGAGGCAGAAACTTCTGAACTTCGGGCAAGGTTAAATGCGGACAGGGATCAGCCGCCAGCACTTCTCCCGCCATATCATCCGTCGCGGTTCGCACCCCAAACCGCACCGTCGCCCGATACGCCTTGTCGTGCGACAGATATTGCAGCAAGCGAGTTGCGCGACCAATGGCGATCGGTAGAACCCCGATCGCCGCTGGATCAAGTGTCCCGCCATGCCCCACTCGTTTGAGGTGCAGCAGCCTTCGGACTCGCGCCACACAGTCGTGGGAAGTGAGTCCGAAAGGCTTATTGAGATTGAGGAAACCGTTCATGAGAGCCTGAGTGAAAGCCTAGAAATGGACTTTGGATTTACGTCGGTCCCAGCCCTGCGGCACCTGCATAAATCGCCTGCTTGCCCAATTCTGCCTCAATCCGCAACAAGCGATTATATTTAGCAACTCGCTCACTGCGACAGAGCGAACCCGTTTTGATTTGTCCGGCACGAGTGGCAACAGCTAAGTCGGCGATCGTCGTATCTTCGGTTTCGCCAGAGCGATGGCTGATGACCGCAGTATAGGCGTTGCGTTGAGCCATATCAATGGTTTCTAGGGTTTCAGTGAGAGAACCGATTTGATTGAGCTTAATCAAAATCGAATTTCCAGCCACCATCTCAATGCCTCGCTTCAGGCGAGTAATGTTGGTCACAAACAAGTCATCGCCAACCAACTGAATCCGGTTGCCCAATTCCTCGGTGAGAATCTGCCAATTCTCCCAATCTTCTTCAGCCAAACCATCTTCAATTGAAACGATCGGGTACTGGTTGGTCAAACTCACCAAATAATCGATCATTGCACTAGGAGCATGTGCCGACCCATCATAAACATATTGCCCATCCTTCAAGATCTCATTGGCGGCAACATCCAGCGCCAACGCTACCTCTTCTCCTGGACGGTAGCCTGCTTGCTCGATCGCCGTCATCAACAAATCTAACGCCGCTTGATTCGACTTTAGGTTAGGTGCAAAGCCGCCTTCATCGCCCACGCCCGTCAGCAAGCCCTTATCTTTCAACACCGAACTCAGGCTGCTAAACACTTCCGCTCCCCAACGCAACGCTTCACTAAAGCTCGATGCACCCACTGGCACAATCATGAATTCTTGAATATCCACATTGTTATCAGCATGAGCGCCGCCATTAATGACATTCATCAAGGGCACGGGCAAAAGATTCGCCAAAGGTCCGCCCAAGTAGCGATACAGCGGCAAATCCAAAGCATTCGCTGCTGCTTTAGCCGTTGCCAATGACACGCCCAAAATAGCGTTCGCACCCAAATTAGACTTATTAGGAGAACCATCGATCGCAATCATAGTGGCATCAATCAATCCTTGATTGAGCGCATCCATGCCCTTTAGCTTGGGCGTAATTTTTTCATCAACATTGACAACAGCCCGGAGGACTCCTTTGCCGCCGTAGCGTCGGGCATCACCATCGCGCAGCTCGTGCGCTTCAAAAGTCCCCGTTGATGCGCCACTGGGCACTTGAGCTAAACCAACGGCACCATTTGCCAAATAAACCTCAGCCTCGATCGTCGGTCGTCCTCGTGAATCTAAGATTTCTCTAGCTTCGATCGCTTCAATGGCAGTATCAAGTGCATCCATCATTGCTCTTCCTCTTACAGGGTTAGTCACTGAACTGTCTTAATCCTTATATCACTCAATCCTTATATCATTAGAAGGGCAAAACTGGAGAATACACAATGCGATTACTGCACACAATGTTGCGAGTTGGTGACTTAGAGCAGTCCCTCAAGTTCTACTGTGAGGTGTTGGGCATGAAGTTGTTGCGCCAAAAAGAATATCCCGGTGGCGAGTTTACATTGGCGTTTGTGGGCTATGGCGATGAGTCGAATAACGCTGTCATTGAGTTGACTTACAACTGGGGTGTAAAAAAATATGATTTAGGTAATGCTTACGGACATGTCGCTTTAGGAGTCGATGATATTTACGGCACCTGTGAGATGATTCGCGCTCAAGGTGGCAAGGTAACCCGCGAACCTGGACCAATGAAGCATGGTTCGACGGTGATTGCATTTGTGGAAGACCCAGATGGTTACAAGGTGGAATTAATTCAGCTTAAAAAGCCTGAGATGGAAGTCAGCGGCTAGGTCTGGTTTAGTTGCCAAAGCCACTAGGCTAAAATGCATTGAGATAAACCCTAGCATCTGGAAATTGGGTAAAGTATGGAAACTAAAAGTATTAAGGAATCAGCACGACAACTCATAGACCAGTTGCCAGAAGGCTCAACTTGGGATGACCTGATCCACGGGATTTATGTGAGACAGGCGATCGAGGCAGGATTGGCGGATAGTGAAGCAGGTAGAGTTAGTTCTGTGGGGCAAGTCCGGGCTAGGTTTGGGCTTGTGCAGTAAGTCACGTTAATTGGGATAGGAAAGACGGAATTAAAGGAGACAGATCATCCTTAAGTTAATTGGAGTCGTTAAAAAGCGATAGAAAATTACGACGACCACTCACAACTCTCAGAATCTCAATGCCATCATCTAGCAATCTGTAGAAAATCATATAGCCTTGCAGAGAAAGCCCTCGAAGGTCTGGACGAATTGTGGCGTAGCTTTTGCCACTGTTGGGAAAACGAACAAGTTGTTGACATTTTTGATTAAACGCCTGAAAAAACTTATCCCCTGCTTCAAGGCTATTTTCGGCAAAGTAATCAGCGATTTCGTTAAGATCTCGACTGGCAAGAAGTTGATGACGTAGCGACTCATGCCTGATGGGGTTGCTGGAACCGTTCCAGAATATGGTTGATGAATGTTTCACCATCAACGGGTGGGGTGTGAGTCGATGTTTCGATCGCCATATCAATTTTTTCTCGCACTTCTTCAACCCATTCGGTATCAGCGCGATCGCATTCATCTAACAACCGCAGGGCGATTTCAAGTACTTCTTGTGCAGAACGGTACTTTCCAGTTTGAAGCTTGGTTTGGATGAAGCGTTCTAGGTCGGGGGTGAGACTGATGCTCATAAAAAACCTGGGTGCAACCTGTTTATCATTTTAGCCCAATGAGTTCCCCGCGAAGGAGGGGAAAGAAGAAAGAGGGAAAAGGGGAAAAAATGGCAGAGAAGAGTCCTGGGCTAGGAACAAGCGACTCGAAAACCGATGAAGTAGAGCTGATAGTCGGGCGAGTAGCTGCCACGACAGGCAGAGCGACAGCGACCAGGATTGCAGAACCAAGAACCGCCGCGCAGCAGCCGGGAATCCTTATCATTAGAGGTCTTCCAAGCACTACCATCTTTGAGCGCACCGTTGTAGTTCGGGTGCCAATGATCCGCACACCATTCCCAAACATTGCCGTGCATGTCGTACAAACCAAACGAATTAGGCGGAAAGATTCCTACATCAGTAGTCCGCTTATAGTGTTGATTATGATTCACTTGTTCCGTCGAAATTGTCTCACCAAAGTAAAACGGCGTTTCAGTTCCGGCACGGCAAGCATATTCCCATTCAGCTTCGCTAGGCAACCGAAAAACGCGATCGCCCTTCCCTCGCAACTTCTCACAAAATGCGATCGCCTCCCACCAAGTAACTTTTTCCACAGGTCGCTGATTCCCTTTGAAATTTGAAGGATTTTTCCCAGCGATCGCCTGATACAGCGCCTGCGTAATTGGATATTTGCTCATCCAGAAAGGCGCGATCGTCACTTGATGCCGAGGTCGTTCTCTATCACTGCCCACACCATCCGGTGAACCCATCCAAAAGTTACCGCTAGGGATGGCGATCATTTCTAGTTTTACTGTGTTGCTAAGGTCGAGCGTGAAGGATTGGGGAACGGGTGGTGCAACTGGAGTTGGAGTAGCGATGATGGGGCGAACGGTTGATGGAGTGGATTGAGGCAAGACTTGAAGGGCGATCGCCTCCACATCCTCATCCTTCAACCCCAAAATCACTTGATACTCTTTCAAAACATTCTGCGTTACTTCATCAAACGGGTATTCCTCATCTTCTATGGTATCTACCAGGGTTTGTCGGTACGTTTGCAACTTGCGTTGATACTCTCGAATGGGCTGTAATACCTCAGTGGCGATCGCCTCCGCCACTTCTACAGATAACAGAAGTATCCGACGCTGTTCATCCAACAACTTACAGGCGACGATTGAGAAGCGATCGTTCTCTACCTTAAATGCCTTCTGCTGCACACATTGCTCCACCACCTTGCGATACTTCAACACCGGATCATCTTTAGGCGACTTCGCCAAATAAATCCGATGCCCTTGCTCTACTGGATAAAATTGTGGAGTCATTGCAGGCGCAACCTTCTGCACCTTCTCCCACACATAGCGATGCAACTCATCCGCCGAAATTTGCCCATCGCCATCAAAATCCGCCGCTCCCTTCTCAATGCCCTCTACAAAAAACTGCGTGTACACTGAAAGCGGCAAATCATCCTGCTGAAACGAATATTGAGTCGAACTAGATGCGGTAAAAATTGCCCTGCCCCTGCCGCCGAGTTGCGATCGCACATCCACACCCCCATCATCTTTAATTGTCATACCTTTGGCGATCGCTCCACTAAAGCAGCAGTCCAACACCAACACTTGATATTCCGAGATACTCCTCCCCATCCGTTCATGGAGCATACTCGCTGAAACCGCCGTATGTTCCATCACCGCACCCTGAAACTTTCGAGTATCCGGCACCGTAAAGTAAAGCTTTCCAGCTTCATTCTTCACGCCATGTCCCGAAAAGTAAAACAGCAGTAAATCGTTCTGTCTCTTCCCTGCAAATAACTCATAAATTGAGTCTTCCACCTTAGTCTTGGTGGGATTGGTCAACATCGTAATTTGTTCAGCGGCAAACCCGCCCATTTCGGGATGCTGCAATACTCGTCGCATTGCCTCCACATCCTGCTCAGCACTGGGCAAAGGCTTCAACTCCTCCGCTGCATACTGGCTCACTCCAATCAACAAGGCATATTTGCTCATCCTTACCCCTGCCGATTCAAAAAGTCTTCCGCCATTTGTTGAACCTGTTCTAATTCTTCTACATTCTTAGCTTCACCACTAAACTCATTACCATTAGCAGCTTTCACACTAATCTTAACCGTCTTCCCATTCCCCACGATCGCATTGCCCATGCCCAACAACCCCGTGAGAATCTTAGAATTCTCGATCGTAAACTTCAGCGCACCTAGCACCACATCACCAAATGCTTTCGACCCTCTAGGAGCCGCCTCAACCGGAACCCAATCAGCCTCCGCTACTCCATCAATTTCTCGAAGTTGGGGCAACAGTTCTTCTACATCAGATTGGAGTTTATCGTCCGACAGATCGGCAGATTGGAACGTAAGGGTAACGGGAATGCGATCGCTCATGGTGAATTTAGCTCAAATACTGTGAATATTTTAGGACTTCCCCCCATAATCCGCTCATTATATTCATGGGTCAAGAGCGAGCGCCCACCCTCAATCTCTCAAGCCTCTGAATGGCGATCGCTTAACATAACTATAAGAACCGATTAATATTAGGGGGAACCTTGTTTCGCGATCGCCCCCCATGCAGCTCAACGCTACCGAACCTAAAGCCATTAATCCACTCTTACTGATTGCTCCCTTCTTTCTATGGGGCACTGCAATGGTGGCAATGAAGGGCACTATTGACCACACTACGCCGCTCTTTATGGCAGGAATTCGCCTCGTTCCGGCGGGTGTGCTAATTTTGGGTGCTGCCTGGTACATGGGTAAGCCTCAGCCCAAAACTTGGATGGCTTGGCTGTGGATCGCCTTATTTGGGTTAGTGGATGGCGCGTTATTCCAAGGCTTTTTGGCAGAAGGATTGCAGCGGACTGGGGCAGGTTTAGGGTCGGTGATGATTGACTCGCAGCCGTTAGCGGTGGCACTGATGGCGCGGTTTTTGTTTGGCGAACAAGTGGGTCTGTGGGGCTGGATGGGATTGGGGTTTGGCGTGTTGGGGATTAGTCTGCTGGGGTTGCCGCAGGACTTAATTGCAGGAATGTTGCATGGGGGAAGTTCTGTGAGTGCGGATTTTCTAGATCAATTGCTGCAGAATGGGCAGTGGCTGATGCTGCTGGCGGCGTTGTCGATGGCTGTGGGCACTGTGATGGTGCGATATGTTTGTCGCTATGTTGATCCGGTGGTGGCGACGGGTTGGCACATGATTTTTGGAGGGTTGCCGCTGTTTGGTTTATCGGGGTTTTGGGAGTCGGAGCAGTGGGTGCATTTGCAGTGGGCAGATTGGATGTCGTTGACTTATTCAACAGTGTTTGGCAGCGCGATCGCCTATGCTCTATTCTTCTTCTTTGCTGCTACAGGTAACCTGACTAGCTTAAGCTCTTTAACGTTTCTCACTCCTATTTTTGCGCTCTTATTCGGCAACCTATTTCTATCGGAAACCCTTGATCCGTTGCAATGGTTTGGGGTGTGTTTAACACTCATTAGCATCTATCTGATTAATCAGCGTGAACAGCTTTTGCAACGATTTAGGAAAATTCCTGATCTAGAT
>JBBRCV010000275.1:0-7021 GCA_038204505.1 Elainellales cyanobacterium | reverse complement strand
CACTGCTTCGCGCTAGCTTAGAAGATTGGCTCAGTTCGCCAAAGCCTGAATTTAGTAATGCATCTGACTATGTACTGAAAAAAAATGCTGAACTTTATACCCGCTTAGCATGATGCGTTATCTTACACTGCTTGAGGTGCTAGAACTGCACCGTCAAATCATTGAGCAGTCAGGTGGTGCATTGGGAATTCGAGATTTAGGGTTGTTAGAATCAGCGATCGCTCAGCTTCTTATGACGTTTGGCGGTGAAGATCTGTACCCGTCTGTGATTGAGAAGGCAGTCGCGATCGGCTTTTCGATTATTATGAATCACCCGTTTGTGGATGGGAATAAACGCACGGGACATGCTGCGATGGAAGTATTTCTGATTTTAAATGGGATGGAAATCAGTGCTGGTGTGGATGAGCAGGAGCAGGAGCAAATTATTTTGGCAGTGGCATCAGGCAAAATAGAGCATAAAACATTCGTTAAGTGGTTAAAGGAGCGCACAACCGCCAGCTAACGACCTTGGTGCCGCAGCCGATATCAAGTCCTCGGTGCTGTAGAGAAGGTTATTTGGCACCACTGACCAAGAACGTTAGACTGCTCAGTTCCTTGGTAGGGACGTTGGCTTTGATGCTATCTGTGAGTTCCTGATGTTGTGATAGACTCAGCATCAAGTGAGAGCGGTCTATGCAAACGATACCTGTACAAACGAAATCTCAAGTGCTGGCTCTCCTCCAAGAATATCAGCAGGAGCTGCACTGCTTTGGAGTTAGACGTTGCGGCATTTTTGGCTCGTTTGCCCGTGACACCGCCATTCATGATCAAAGTGATGTCGATATTTTGGTTGCTTTTGATCCAGATCAGAAAACGTTTGATAACTTTATACACTTATCCTTTTTTCTAGAGGATCTTTTTGGTAGAGCAGTTGACCTCATCACGATCGAATCATTAAGTCCTTACATTGGGCCACATATTTTGGATGAGGTCGAATATGTCTCTGTCGGCTCGTGAATATTTACAGCACATTCTTGATGAAACGACCTACCTCATGATGAGTTCTACGAGTGTAGACAAGGCAGAATTTGTGCAAGATGAAACGTTGAAACGGGCTTACGTTCGCAGTATTGAGGTCATTGGCGAAGCCGTTAAAAAGCTACCGAATGAGCTGCGTCAAAAATATGATGCTATTGAATGGCGGGCTATGGCTGGGATGCGCGATCGCTTAATCCACAACTACTTCGGTGTTGACTATGACATTGTTTGGGATGTTGTAGTCAATAAAATTCCTACACTGGATGCCGAAATTAGGCTAATTCTTAAGCAAGAAAATCCGTAGGTGAGGTGTTGAAGATAGTAAAACCAGCTCACCTAGAGTGCCCGCATGGATCGCAATAATAGGTAGCCTAGAACTCCTTACCCCTTGTCACCAAAGCTATTTTTTTAACTGAATTAACACGCCATTATGTTGCCCCTGTGCATCGCTTCCATAATTACTAAGGGTGACTGATGTCACGGGATTTAACAAGAGCTGCATTTTTTTAGCAATGTCTTGGGGGGAGTTTCCTGAGAGACTCGCAAGGGATCGTACCCACGTCTGCAACACAGCGCCATCCATAAACAAATAGCCGTTGTTACGCGGTGCTAATGCAGCGATCGCCCCTTGTCTATCCTCTGTCATAGGAGTTTGGGCAGCTTGGATTGCCTGCTCCATTGCCTCTAAAGAAGTTGCAAAAATTTCATATCCATTAACAGTGGCATGAACGCCCTCAACTTTAGCCTGAATGGTCATTAGCTCAGACTCTGCGTTTTTTTGAGAACTAGCACGAGGTTTAGGAACCGTTTGTAATGTTGTCCAGGCAGTGATTTTAGTTTCGCCCAATGGCACGGAACCCAAGCTAATATCTTGAGCCTGGGCGATCGCATTTAACCGTTCCAATCCCGCAGTCGTTTCAGTTGATTGCCGCGTCACAAAGACCCAGTCAGGTTCACCCTCAGATCGAGGCAACATCCCTAACGCATACTCTCCTGGCATCCAACTCAGAACATCTTCCGAAAGGTTAATACCCCACTGTTTCTCTAGCTGGGTAATAGGCTGCTGTAATTGCTTGGCGATCGCTTCATATCCTACCAGTCCAGTTTCAAGCTGCGTCAAAGTCTGTTTTACATTAGTTCCTGCCACCGTAATTAAGCCCTTTGGAATAAACTTTAAAGCCGTCACCGGGGCAGATAGAGAGGACGGTATGATTTTTGTTGCCGTTGTCCCTGTTGTAGACAGAAGCGTTGCGTCGGCTAGTAGTCCCTGTGGATCTAACTTCACGGTCATGACCAAACGGTCGTAAAGCGGATTGAGGGGCAACGACTTACCCCCTACAGTTGCCAACTGAGGCAGATTGATCACTGTCAAGCCCAAGGATTCAGGGGGTAAGTTTTTCGTAACTTGTTGATAAGTCTTGCTGTTACTCAGATTCAGATCTGGAACTTGGGCATTGTTAAGGGCATCGCGCAATACTTTAGGATGATTAGCCAATAGAACGAAGCGATCGCCCACCATCGCACTCGCCAAATGCTCAGAAGCATGAACAATCGGCACACCCACGTATTGCTCAACAACCAAATCTGCCCCTTTAGCCACTTGCTTCTGCCAAAATCTTTCTAAAGATTGTTGGGCTTGCTCTGGCTTATCAGTAGCGATCGCCACTAAATATCCGGGCTGCTGACCATTCTCACTGTCTCGATCCAAGTCCATCGTCGTTAATGCCCAAGTCATCTCATCGCCTACCCAAGGCTGGATATCACGCGAGTAGTTCAAATGAGTTCCAGCTAGAAAGCTCTCTTGAAAACGCTTAAATTCTATTTGCATTGCTCGGCGTTGAGTCGGCGGCGTGAACGCTAGCCCCCCAGAAATCAAGCGATCGGGATTACCAAAAAAGGAGGCAACAATGGGCGATCGCTTCGACATGAAAACCGCCGCTGACGGCATCCCTATAGGACTTGTCTTTCCACTTAACGGCGAACTACTTGCTAACCAATATGCGCCACCCGCACCGACCACCAGCAGAATCACTACAGCTAATGCCAGTGCAGAAAAGAAAGAGCGAGACTTCATAACGCAACGGGGAACGAATGGAATCAATCCCCAGTTTATTACCCTTGTTGCCCAATTTACGTCTCAGAAGCCGAAGAAGAATTGAGCATCGGCGATAAATATGCGACCAGCGCCCCCAATACAAACCCAGCGATATTTCTCACCAACGGTACCCAATCGGAAGTCCGCGACACCACGGGTCCAATGCCAAAGGCAATGAACAAAATGCCCCACAAGGGAGAGAAAAGCAGCGCCCATTGCCAAGAAAACATTTTTCCCTCACGGGGTTGAGCCGCAAAGCCACAAATCACGCCTCCCAAGATTGAAGTCACTAAGGTCAGAATCCATTGCTCTCTAGGCAAGCCTGGAACAAACTGACATCCGCCCTGACGCAAACACACCTTAATTGACTCTAAAGCGCCCAAGATCGAGCCGTCTTCGCCATTGTCTCGAACAAAGAATTGATTGCCGTAACGAGTTTGCAATTCAATCCAGAAGGTGCGCGGCATTAAATTGTAGAGCGCATCTCCCACGCTAAAGCTCAACAGGTTACCTCCGCGCGGGTCGGCGATCACCATAACGCTGCGTTCATCTAAACCCCAAAAATCTTTCACGGCACGACCGGGAGTGCGATCGAACTGAGTTAGCACTCTCAGCTTCCAGCCTGTCTCGGCTTCAAAATCTGTTAGCTGTATGTCAAGCTTTTCCTGCTGAACCGCTGTCAAAGAATTGGCTAAGTCAATAATAAGAGTAGGCGAAGTGGGCAGCAAGTCCGGGTTGTCATACGCCTCAGCCGCAGGGGCGATCGCCCAAGTCGTGACCACTAAGGTAAAAACAGCGAGAAACTTAAAAAGATTGTGAAAATAGGATTTTGACATGGACAGAACAGCAGCTTCTCTAAGGTGAATATGAGTCAGTTACCTATCAACGTAACGGAAAATGAGAGGATTCGTTACATTTTTTAACGTTAATCTTATTTTAATCATATAAGAGCGATTAAAACTGGGCAATATAGATGATCCCGCGATCGCCCCCTCAGCAACCACCAGGAGTCCATCGGAATATGTAGCCCTACGTAAATACTTTAGGACAAGAGGCTTAAGCCCCTTGTTGCTTTGAGGCAATACAGCGTCCCAACGCAATTTCGTATTGCTATACCGAATGCTCTCTAACTCAGCAACATCAAATAGAGCATCGAGAAAACCAAGATAAAGCTCGTCGAATATCCTGAATTGAGCTACTTGTTGATGACATCTCCACTTTTTTCTTGAGCTAAGCGATCGCGAATATTTTCCAGATCTTCGCTGAGCTTTGAAACAGACTCAGAATAATGAGATAGCGCTATTTTGGCTTCCATAGAGGCATCTACAGGTTGTCCAGATCCACCTTCCATCTCTCTAGATCCATCTTCGATCTCTACAGTAGGTCTAGTGCTAGCAGGCAGCCGAGGCGGATTTTTACCCGTGTCCTTGAGGCGATCGTCTTCTGAGGGGATATTCTGTGAGGAAGACTCAGGACGACGGAATGCTTTCCAAGCCGCTTTCACCCCACTCACAACGCCGCGAGTAGTAACCTGTGTTTTTTGCTTCACCCCGCTGATACTTTGATCAACCTGCTGCACCACACGTCCTGCTCCTTGAACTCCTTCGCTCATGTCGTCCGTGAGTCCAATAATTTCAGATCCAGTATCTCGGATCGATTGAAGAGTCGGAGGAAGCTCACGGTTGAGAGTATCGAACAGCTTTTCGGCGCTCCGAGCCGCGCGGGCAAGTTCTCGAAACGCTGGCATTGCCGCTACTAAAACAGCAGCAATACTCACCGCCACAAGCAGAATGGAGACCCCTAACCAAAACACCGGATCAATCACAATGGGCTACCTCACGCTGGAATCACGAATAGGCGATCGCCCTTCAACCTTCGACCGCGACTCAGAAATCTCCTGCGCCTCTCGCTGACTCGCCTCAACGCCAGCCGCGATCGCCTCTTTCAAGCGTCCCAGCGTGCCATCCCAGTTACGAACCGCCGTTTCAGAGAGGCGATCGGCTTGCAACTGCACGCTACTTGATAAATCTTCTACCAGTTCAGGCAACGCATCTGCCGACTTTCTAATCAACTGCCGCGTTTCCCGCCCTGTTTTAGGCGCAACCAACAAACCTGCTACTGCTCCAACAATAGCGCCAATCAACACACCACCCACAAACGATCCCGACGATCCAGAACGGTTATCTGACATTTCTATTCCCCGCCAAACAGCACATATATCTCAGCCCATATCTAATAGGGTATTGAATCTTGGCACGGACGACCGATTTAGATCTATTTTTTCTGAAAAGACGGCTTTTTCTGAAAAGACGGTTTTTGAGGTTGAGCTAAGCCAGTCTTTGAAACTGTACGAATCGATTGCTTAAATAGGGGCAGTTTTTTACCATATCGCCGCCATACCAGTTGCCCCAAACCTAGCAACTTCAAAATTTTTTGAACCCTTAGCAACTTTACTTCCAGAAGCTGATACTTTTGTCGCAAATGATAAACACCCGTTTCTCCCCTGCCAATGCCACGGGGGGCACCGCTCAAGATATGATGCGTCGCGCGTTCGGCTGAAATCATCGCGTCTGCTGCCCTTGAGAGCGCTAACCGTAGCTTCCAGACCTGCCAAGCCACATACAAACATCCTGTTGCAATCAGCATATTGAGAATGATGACCACCGCAACCATGACGACCTCTCTGCAAGGATTAAAACTGATCATAGTTCAAGACTCTACAGAGATGGAAAAATGGGAAGATGGGATTAAGCGCAGTTTAAAGGAGCGGTCATGGCTGAAATTCAATTTTCTAGAGGCATTGCAGAAGAGGTTGTGCCAGATGTGCGGCTCACCCGCTCAAAGGATGGCACTAACGGTACTGCCACGTTTTATTTTGAGCAACCCAAAGCTTTTGCAGACGAGAGTGCGGTCGCAATCACGGGGATGTACATGGTGGACGAAGAAGGAGAAATTACGACTAGAGAAGTTAACGCCAAATATGTCAATGGTCAGCCTGAAGCTTTAGAAGCACTTTATGTGATGAAAAGTACGGCTGAGTGGGAGCGGTTCATCCGGTTTATGGATCGCTATGCGGCAGAAAACGGTCTAGAGAAAGGTTAAGCATTGTCGATTCGAAGTTTTAGGATGAGGGTGAAAGATTTAGCAGAACCCTCTATGTCCCCTACTCCCCATCCTGATACTCAGATGCTTGCTGTAAACTGTGCGGTCATTACCGTCAGTGATACCCGCTCTGCTGAGACTGACAACAGCGGTCAACTGATTCAATCACTGCTACAAAAAGCAGGGCATCGGGTGGTGGATTATGCGCTGGTGCGAGACGAGCCGACGCAGATTCAAGGGCGGCTGCAAACCCTTTGCCAGCGCTCTGACCTGGATGCGCTGATCTTCAACGGCGGCACGGGCATTGCGCCTAGAGACACCACCTACGATGCGATCGCCCGTTCTCTTGATAAAACTCTGCCTGGATTTGGCGAACTTTTCCGCTGGCTCAGCTACTCAGAAATTGGCTCACGGGCGATCGCATCGCGGGCTGTAGCAGGAGTTTGTCAGTCTAAGCTCGTCTTCTCCATTCCCGGCTCCACTAGTGCGGTACGCCTTGCAGTCGAGCAATTAATCCTTCCAGAGCTAGGGCATTTGATCAAGCAAATTAACTCCAATTCTTAAAGTTCCAGCATCCAGATCTTAAAGTTCCAGCCCAAATACTGTCACAACCGTTCCCACAATTCCTCATTAGTCATTGCATAACAAGGTTTGATTTAGCTTCGCCGCTATTTCCGGATAACTAAGCAAACGGACTGTTGATTGCAATGGGTAGCAGAAGGATGTGATTGGTGTTGTAAGGAGTAGACAAGGTGATGGAACGATTTATTGGCGCAATTTCCCTAACAGTCTTACTGATGGGTCTGA
>JBBRCV010000274.1:0-7035 GCA_038204505.1 Elainellales cyanobacterium | reverse complement strand
ACAGGCATTAAACTCACCCAACAGGCAATGATAGCCGTGGAGCAGCAGATCCAGCGTCTGCCGAATCTTACCAAGTGGTTTGTCTCTATCTGTGACAAGTCGAGCTAACCTTGGATCTTTTTTATTCTGGATCACTCTTACAACAGCAGCATGATTCTAACCCTACTCCTGAAATTCAGTCGGCTGCTGAAGATATCGATCTAGAGTTTTTGCAGGAAGACTTACCGAAAATGCTGGCTTCTATGAAACTAGGAACCGATCGCATTCGCCAGATTGTACTATCGCTGCGAAACTTCTCCCGGATGGACGAAGCTGAATCTAAAGCGATTGATATTCATGAAGGAATCGATAGCACCCTGATGATTCTGCAACACCGCCTCAAAGCTAGACCTGAGCAACCAGAAATTGAGATGGTTAAAGACTACGCTGCCCTACCGCTCGTAGAATGCTATCCCGGACAGCTCAACCAAGTATTTATGAATATTTTGGTGAATTCTATTGATGCGATCGAAGAGAGCAATGCTAATTGTACTTATCAGAAGATTAAGGATCATCCCAATCGAATTACGATTCGCACGTCGATTGTCGATGCAGTCTGGGTAGAAGTGGCGATCGCTGATAATGGAGTCGGTATTCCTAAAGAGGTTCAGCAACGAATATTTGATCCCTTTTTTACCACCAAACCGCTTGGGAAAGGCACCGGAATGGGGATGTCCATCAGCTACCAAATTGTCACAGAGAAACATGGTGGTAAGTTGGAGTGCGTCTCAAGCCCCGGTAAAGGAACTGAGTTCGTTATTTGGATTCCTCTGCGGCAACAAGTCAATCAAGTAAAGTAAAGCAACGGCGTGATGCTGACGGATGCTAATCAATCTGATAACCCAATTATTTACGTCAATGCTGCCTTTGAAACCATTACTGGATACACGGCTGATGAAATCATTGGGCAGAACTGTCGCTTTCTGCAAGGGTCTAATTATCATCAGCCAGATCATCAGCAGCCAGCGTTAGAATTACTGCGGTCTGCCATTCAAGAACAACGTGAGTGTCACGTGATCTTGCAAAACTACCGCAAAGATGGCACTCCCTTCTGGAATGAACTGTATACTGCGCCTGCCGTTCAATCTGAATGGTTATGAGATATTCACAACCGCGAGTATTTGCATCACCTTGAGTACAACAGGCTACATTCATCCCGAAGACGTATTGCGTGATGCCGATGCTGCCCTATACCAAGCCAAAGCACACGGCAAAGCTCGTTCGTTTGACTCAGCAATGCATGCCCAAGATAGGGCACTGTTGCAGTTAGAGATGGAGCTGCGGTGGGCGATCGCACTCTCAAGGTAAGCTAATCAATCCGCGTTTCAGCCCTACCATCACGGCTTGAGTGCGATCGCTAACATTCAGTTTACTGAGAATATTATTCATGTGAGATTTGACTGTTCCTTCTGTAATTTGCAGCGTTGTTCCAATCTCCAAGTTACTCATCCCTGCTGATATCAATTCCAGGACTTCGCGTTCTCGCTTACTCAGGACACAACTATTCATGCGCTCTGCCAATCTCATGCCAATATTGGGTGGAATGAACGATCGCCCTGCGTAAACGGTTTGAATACACAGTATTAATTCCTCACGGGGAGTATCTTTGAGAAGATAGGCTTTCGCGCCTGCCTGCAATCCTCGGTGAATATCCTCGTCGCCATCGTAGGTTGTTAAAATAATTAGGTGAGCTTTGGGAAACTGCGATCGAATCTGCTCGATCACTTCTAATCCACCCATTCCTGGCATCCGCAGATCAACTAATCCAATATCAGGTTGAAGTTGAGCAAACAATTCAATCATTTCATAGCCATTTTTCGCCTGCCCGACGACATGAAGGTTCATCTCTGGATCAATTTCGAGCATTGCGGCAATGCCCGATCGCACAACCGGATGATCGTCTGCAATTAAAATGCGAATGGGAGGTTTCTGGCTGATCATGGGCTGTCCTCTTACTATACCTGCTTTTCTACGGTCGTTGAGGAAGGTAGGGGTGCTGCTAAAGGTACGATCGCCACCACTTCTGTTCCTTGCCCCACCTGACTATTGATGAGCAATTGCCCACTTAGATTCTGAACACGTTCTCGCATTCCCATCAGACCAAAGCCTAAACCGCTCTGACGATCGGGATTTAATCCATCGCCATTGTCCTGTATCCGCAGTTGAATGGCTTGGAAATCAAAGGTCAATTCAACAAGAATTGTACTGGCATTGGCGTGTTTAAGCGCGTTGGTAGTCGCTTCCTGAACAATCCGCAATAGATTTGTTTCGATGTCGTCAGGGAGAGGGTAAGGCGGAGTTTGAATCTTGTACTGGGCTTGGAGGGGAGTGCCCGTTGTGATGCCACTGACCAAGTGCTGTAAAGTGCGGCTCAAACCTTCTTGCTCTAATTGAGGTGGACGAAGTGCCCAGACCGATCGCCGTGCTTCTGCCAACCCTTCCCGTGCTAAATCATCGGTTGCGTTGATCAGGGCGCGGGCTTTTGAATCGTCTGGTACTACAACTTTTGCCGTCTCCATCTGCATAATTATCCCTGTAAATGCTTGAGCAAGCGTATCGTGAATTTCGCGGGCAAAGCGGTTGCGTTCTTCTAAAATTGAGGCTGCTTCAGCACGTTTGCGATCGCTAATGTCTGTGATCAGACCATAGTATCCTTTCACCTGATTACTGTGACCAAAATCGGGAATAAAGGTGGCACTGATATATTTTTCATCTAATTGATTTTCATCTAATTGATCGGAAATTTTTGATTCAAACGTTGTAATTTGCCCTTCCAATGATCGATCAATCAACGATTGAGCATTTTGATAAACCGCCTCACCTAGAAATTCACGAATATGCTTGCCGAGAATTTCATCTCGACGACAACCAAACCAGACCTCGTAAGTTTGGTTAACAAATCGATAGCGCCAATTTGCATCCACATAACAAATGCAAGCAGGCAGTGCATCGGTGATCAGCCGCAATTCCTGTTCTCGATCGCGCAGGGCTGCTTCTGCGTGCTTGCGCGCTGTAATGTCTTCGTACAGCGACAAGATGTAGGCCGTTCCGTCCAAGCTGATCATCTCTCCCGAAACCCGTATAATTAGCGTGTCGCCAGACTGTTTACGAAATTCTACTTCTTGGTCTCGCAGCGATCCAGTTTCTGCCATCATCTTGAAGATTCTGGAACGGTCTTCTGGATATTTCCAAAGATTTAAGTCTGCACAAGTCCTTCCAATTACTAGCTCTCGTGGGTAGCCCATCGTGCGACAAAAACTGCCGTTCACATCCATGTATCGTGCATCAGAGATGTTCAAAATGCCCATCGCAACGGGACTGGCGCGAAACGCAGAGGCAAATTTTTCTTCAGATGCCTGTAGTGCTGCTGTTCGCTGCACGATTTGCTGTTCCAATGTCTGATTGTAGTCGGCTAAAAGTTGGTCTGCCTGTTTGCGTTGAGTGATATCTTGAAAGGCTGCGATCGCATAAACCACATCGTTCATTTCATTAAAAATCGGAGTTCCCCACGCTTCTATGGAGACGATGCGATCGCTGTGGTGGATTTCTAAATCTTCGGCTGTGGTTCGCTCACCTCTGAGCGCTCGCACGATCGGCAAGGCTTCAGTGGGATATTGACGATCGCTTCCAGCCACATAGATTTGATAAATCTCCGCGATCGCTTCTGCCGTAACTGACGAGATCACATCTTTGCCTAATAACTGAACCGCTCTCTGATTTGCATAGTAAGGATGACCTGCTGCATCCAGCACCGCAATGCCCACGGGTACTGCCTCCAGGAATTGCTTGAGTCGGCTCTCGTTCCGTGATAAAGCTCCGTTTAAAGATTGCAGTTCAATAAAAGAGGCTTGAAGTTGATGAGCCATCTCATCGAAGGATGTGGCAAGTTCTCCTAAGTCGCCCGATCGCTCAATTTTGATAGTCTGATTCCATTCTCCTCTGGTAATTGCTTTTGCAGAGCGACTAAGGCTGACCAGCGGTTTTGTAATCCACCGGGCTGTCAGCATACTAATAGCGACTCCAGCGATTAAAGCGGCAATACACAATAGGACAGTGGTGCGGTTATTGGACTGAATTCGCTCCATAAAATCGGCTTCTGGAAGAACCGTCATAATCAGCCAATCCAAACCCCATTGGTCTTTAAACGGTAATACTTGAACAAACTGTTGTTTATCATCTATCTTGAAGTTTAGTAGCTGCGAGGTCTGAATTTGATCGAAGCTACCAAAGCGATCGCGTAAGTATTTTGCCGTTGCCTGTACCGTTCTATTTTCACTGGCGATCGCGCTTAAACGTTGAGTCTTACTTGCATTGCTTTTGCTCGGTGGTTGTTCGATCGAGGTCGAAACTAATAGTCCCGATCGCTCCATAATAAAAGCTGTGCCGCTCTTGCCAATCTCTAGACTTTCCAGAAATTGGTTCATCTCTTGAGGCAAGAAAAAATCGGTCGCACAAACGCCACGCAGCGATTGATTTGCTGCATCATAGATCGGCATACTCGCCGTAAGGGTAGGTAAGCCCGTGGTGAAATCGTTATAGATAGGACTCCAAGTCGGTTGACCCACGGCGACTGCTGCTTTATACCACGGGCGCAATCGAGCATCGAACCGTTTAGTATCTTTGCCCAAGAGTCGATCGCGCTTACCCTGAGAATTTATGCTGTAGAAATTGGGAATATTGCGGGTCGTGTCGTTACTAAGCCAAATCTGCAATAAGTTTTCTCCCGCCAGTCTGCCAGCACCCATAACAGATCCATTGCGATCGCTGCCACAATAAATCAAGCTGGTGGAAGGAAACATAATCGTTTGTTGCCAAAATTGATTCTCTCCTTTGGCATTGTCTACATCAATATTGTTTTCAGCAAAGGCGATCGCATTAAAGTGATTAATGGTATGAGGAGTTTCTGTATAGCTTTTAAGTTTTTCTTCAATCCGATTCGTAATGCCATGCCGCAGTTGACTCGATAGATCGCTGACCGTCTGCTGTCCATTTCTAAATAGTTGACTCGATAGATCGCTGACCGTCTGCTGTCCATTTCTAAATGAAAAATAGCCGACTAAGCCGACGGTGACAAGGGTTTGTAGAGCAAACGGAATGATTAAAACGGTCTGTAAGGGAACAGTTTTGGAAACAGTTTTAGAAACTTGACGAGCTGCGTGGTTCAGTCGTTTAAACAACATGGTAAGCATCCCCTGAACTGTTCACGAATTAGATTCGATCGCTATGGTCAGTGTCGTTGATAATCGCGAATTGGTCAAATTATATATTTCTCTAAGCAAGTATTATTAATAGATCTGGAATGGAAGGCGATCGCTGTAACGTGATGTGACGCACTGTAACGCCTGTGTTGGATGGAATGTGAGAGTGGCGATCGGTATGAGTCTAACTTTAGTTAGAGTTTATTCTGCACTTTAGTTGCAGTAAAAGATAGAACTTCCTCTAGGTGTGAATTCTAGGTTAGTTCTCTACGATGTTGTCATGCAGGAGAGCAAGCACTCAGTGCCGATTAATAACACCGCTTCACGCCTACTATCCAAGTTTGATAATAAACAGTTCAATCCACAAAGAGTCTTAATCATGAAACTTACTTATCGCAACGCCTCTTACGAAGTTTTTGCCCCAACTCAGCTTGTTTCTGGTTCTACAGATAAGCCCAAAATTAAACTCATTTATCGGGGTCATACATACGACTATACTCCGCGTCCTGTTGCGGTTTCTAAAGAGATTGAAACAGATGGGTCTACTGTAACTCTGATTTATCGGGGCAATACTTATGAGCATAAGCTTCAACCCCTTAAGCCCTATCAAAAGTCCCGTGCCATCAACTGGCGTTGGCAGTTTGAACAATGCATGGTTTGTCGGTAAAGCAAAAAAGGGCGATCGCCCAAAGTCTCTGAACCTGCCTAGAGGAAAACTATGTTCACTCATTCTAAGCAATCCGTCAAAAAAATAGTCTTGCGATCGCTCAGCATAGCCATTATTGGCAGTTCTACTGTTCTTAGTTTTTCAATTTTAGGGAACGTATGCTCGTATGTAATTGATAACGTTGTCATCTGCTATGACGCAATGATGAAACAACAGTTAACTCTCCCTTAGCAGCCAATATCATAGGATAATGCGACCGCTTCTTAAAAACTCTGGGTAGTGCTTTATTCCCCAGTGAGAGGTTTAAGAAGCGGTCTGTTATATTGATGACTTTTCAAATACCCTTTAAGTGCTAAAATCGGAAAAAAATTCCGATTGCCGTAATTTGCGAAGTGCTGGTTTACCGCGATCGCACATTTACGGTGTCTGGCGATCGCTTAAAACACAGTTATTGTCTGAAAGGCTTCTTCGGCTACGTCTTACCAAGGAGTGAAAATGTTTAGAAAGCTCAAACTTGGAACTCAATTTACTTTACTGCTAACCTTAATTTTTTTAGGGGGAATTCTCCTGAGTGGCATCACCTTGTCGGGGGCAATGCAGCGGAAAGCTGAGGATGAAATCACAACCAAAGCCGAGATCCTGACCCAGACAATGAATGCTGTCAGAACCTACACTAGCGATCACATTGCTCCCCTGCTGAAAGATCAGTTAGAAACAACACCTAAGTTTATTAGTGAAGTCGTGCCTGCTTTTTCTGCACGAAAAGTATTTGAAAATTTTCGTGGTCAGTCCGAGTACCGCAACTATTTCTACAAAGAAGCAACGCTGAACCCCACCACTCTCAAGGATAAAGCCGATGAGTTTGAAACTAAACTCGTGGAACAATTTCGTCAACAGCCCGATCTCGCTAAACTCTCAGGCTATCGAAATATTGGTGGAGTAAAGAAGTTCTACACCGCTCGTCCCCTAAAGGTGAAAGCAACCAGTTGTTTGCAGTGCCATAGCCGCCCATCGGTCGCTCCTAAAAGTCAGCTTGCCAGCTTTGGTGCAAAACACGGATTTGGTTGGCAAGTCAATGATATCGTTGCAGCCCAGACTATTTATGTGCCTTCTGACGAAGTATTTGCACGG
>JBBRCV010000273.1:0-7042 GCA_038204505.1 Elainellales cyanobacterium | reverse complement strand
ATCAACTTCTATAGCAATACTATTAGATTTATGCGGAAGCATATAGGGTGCATGAAAAGATGTGGAATGCAACATTACTAAATATTTGGTGTACTCTGCTTCGCTCCATACAGTCTAGTAAAGTCTCGCCAACGATTTAGGATTGCTATAGCAGTCTCCTTTTCGGTATCTACGTTATTCATTGGGAGGGACTGTTTTCTCCAGCTCTACAATCAAAGTTGGCAAACTCTTGACTACGGTATCCCAAATGATGTCTAGATCGACCTCATCATATTCATGCACAAGCCGATTTCTCATACCATTGATTGCCACCCAGGGAATTGTTGCTAAGGTTTGTCGAGTTATTTCAGAAACCCGCTTTGAGGCTTCGCCAATGATCAAAAGTCTGCGGATCGTTGCATCTTGAAATTGCAGATCGGTTGTCAATTCGTCCCGCGATCGCCCAGCAATGTAATTCATCACAATTTGGGCAGATTGCAACATATCAAGCAGAGATTGAAGATCGCGTTCCATAGATTACCTGAGCAGAAGAGAGAATTGCTTTGCGACGCAGATAGTTACGACTCGTTTCAATGCCTTTGCGCGTAACCAAATCAACGTCACGCTGAAAAAGTATTTTTAATTCGTCCTCCATGTAAGTTAGGTCAAACAGGGTTGGATGAGCTTCTAGGTGAAATTTCACCATCACATCAATATCACTGTCGGGGCGAAAGTCGTCACGCAAGACAGAGCCAAATAGGGCGAATTCGGTGACTTGCCAGCGATCGCAAAACTCAGCGATTTTTTCCATCGGCAGTTCTATTGCAGTAATGGTCATGTCAGTTTCACCTCCCAAAGATTTAAGTTGCTAATTTATCCCAGCGAGCGCCCTCATTTCATCGGTTGCGATCGCCCGTGTTTCTCCAGTTTAATCAACTGCTAGCAGTTGATTAAACATTACCTCAAAGTAAAGGATTAATCAGGTTTTGAAGTGATGACAATTTATTTTGAACGACATCCCATATCACATCAAAATCAAGCTGATCATATTCATGGACAATTACATCTCGCATTCCTGCCATTTCTCGCCAAGGAATTTCTGGATGTTGCTGTCGAAACGATTGAGATAACCGTTTAGTTGCTTCGCCAATGATCGTGATCTGGTAAAGGATGGCAGATAGTTTTTCGTCATTAGTTTCTAGGTTAGCCCGACTAATGTTAGCTGTATACCGTAGGATGCGTTTGATAGCAGTTGCAATGTCAATGAGAGATTCTCGATCACGATGCATAGATAGTTTGTGCTGATTCCAAAATATTTTTACGTCTGAGCCAATTTTCACTCCGTTCGATCGCAGCTTTAACGATGAGATCTACTTTTCGATCAAAGATTGCTTGGAGTTCATCACGCATTTGTAGGGTTTCCGTTAAGCCACGTTTGGCAGTTGGGGAAAAGGTGATCAATACATCAATATCACTGTCGGGGCGAAAGTCGTCCCGCAGAACGGAACCAAATAGGGCAAACTCGGTAACTTGCCAGCGATCGCAAAACTCAGCAATTTTTCCCATCGGCAGTTCTATTGCAGTAATGGTCATGTCAGTTTCACCTCCCAAAGATTTAAGTTGCTAATTTATCCAAGCGGTCAGCTTCGCTGTGCCCAAGGCAACGCCTCCTCTTCATCAGTGGCGATCGCCCGTTCTACTCCAGTTTTAGCAATTTCTAGCAGTAGTCTGGTTAATCTAAGAGATCAATTAATTCGTCTTTAGTCAGATCAGCATCTCGAAGAATCTTCAAAAGTAGCCCTTTACCAATTGTCTTACGAGCATGAACAGGAATAGAAATAACTCGGCTATCTGGGTGCTTCATGCGAACATGGCTACCTTTTTGCCTCATTAGAGTTGTTGGGTAATAACGAGAAAAATCGCTGAAAAGCTTACATGGAGTGGGTTTTAAGGATTTCGAGCAAGAATCGCTGAAAAGCATACTAGAAGCGAGTTTCAAGGATTTTGGCGCTTATTACCCAACAACTCTATTATGCAAAAGCCAATCTTTTGGAGCGCAACGATCAGTTTTTCTCCAGTTGGGTTTGGAAGTTTTGCCATTAAACTACTACTCTCTGCACACCGATAAACTCAGTGGTTGATTCTTCCTCCATCTCCTCAAGGCACATTTCGATGACCTCACGAATATTTTTCATTAGCTCATCAATTGTTTCTCCTTGGCTATAGCAAGCTTTGAGTTGTGAAACTTCGCCAATATACATTCCATCTTCGTCTCTTTCAATAACGACGTAGAATTCTTTGGTTTTCATACTTCCTGCCTCTGTTGTTTTAGATCAATTCCCAAAGCTTCAAGCTGCTGATTCATCCACGCGATCGCCCCCTCTTCATCAGTTCCGATCGCTTGTTCTACTCCAGTTTTAGCAATTTCCAGCAGTTATTAGGCTTAAGCATTGTAGTCATAACTGCTCCAGACTACTTACAATTTTCTTCAACTCTAAAATCAGAAATGGTAAGTCATTTTTAACGGTATCCCCTACAACGTCTTCGTCTACGTCTAAGTAATCATGCACGACTTTGCTACGCATTCCAACTACAGCCTTCCAGGGAATTGTTGGATAAGCGGATCGAAAGTCAGGAGATACTCGACGGGCAGCTTCACCAATTACCTGCAATAAATGCGTAAGAGACAACCGCAATAGTTCATTGTTGTCAAAAGCCTCTCGACTCACACCTTCAACAAAGTTGATCGCTTTGGTTGCCATGTCGATCATATGCCCAACGTAAACTCGATCATCTCTCTGCGTCATAACAAACCTCGGCTGTAGCTAGAACGCGATCGCGAATGCGATGATTGAGAAACTTAAGGGTGACTAAATCAATGGTTCGATGATCAAATAAGTCTGATAGCTCTTCTTGGATCTGATGGAGTTTCAAGAAACCAGGAGTGAACTCAGACTCAAACTCCACCAAAACGTCAATATCGCTGTCTGCTGTGAAATCATCTCGTAAGACTGAGCCAAACAAGGAAAGTTTATAGATATGCCACCGCTGACAAAGTGCTGCTATTTCATCTGTAGGAACTTTAATATTTTTGAGTTTCATCCCAAATCAACCCCCAAAGCTTCAAGCTGCTGATTCATCCAAGCGATCGCCCCCTCTTCATCAGTTCCGATCGCCCGTTCTACTCCAGTTTTAGCAGTTTTTTGCGTTTAGCTACCTGGAAAATCAGCAACGAGAAAAGGAACCCAGTTATATTGTGTAGATAAACGCTAAATTCATTTATTATTTAATGTGAACTGTTCTCTTGTTTTCACTTCAAGTGCAACTCAATGGATATTGTTGTGGAAACTCTTAGTACGAAATTAAGCCAGTGGGCACCCGATGTCACTGAGCAGGTCAAGCGGTATGTTTCGGAAATTATAGAGATGGCAGACCAGGACGCTTTAGACATCGCGCGATCGCGCCGAGTTGAGCAAGAAGTTTTGGATTTATTAGATGATGACGAAACCTGGTGAAGTTTGGCTGGCTGACTTAGGATTAGCGGCAAAGACTCGCCCCGTTTTAATCATTTCTCGTGAAGATGCAGATCCCCCTCGCGCCCTAGTTCTTTATGCTCCACTCACCACTCAGAATCGTGGTAGTCAGTACGAGGTTCTCTTCCTAAGCTTCGTTTTTTGTTTAAAGATTCCACTGTCAATGTTCAAGGCTTGGGTTCAATTCCCACAATCAGATTAGTGAGATAAATGATAAGTGCAAACACGCCTTAGCATTTTGCGGGTAGCATCAGACTGCGGTTCGATCATGGGTTCAAACGTCACTCCATCTGCGCTAACTACTTGGAAGCGTCCATCACAAGACGTGAAAGAAGTTGGACGATCTTCCCCAATTTGATAGATGAAAAAGTAGCCACCTCCTCTAGCATCTGCTTGGATTGAATCTAGATCGACATAAACTCGCTCTCCGGTAGATGCAACGCCTTGATACTCCCATCGGTCTGAGCGTTCTGCAAATGCTCTGGTTCCGATCGTGGTCATTGCAATTAGAGCAATAACAGTTGCACTTCTAAAAATTGGGAAACCCTTCATAATGACAAAAATTATTGATGTTCGTTAGACCAAAACTGTCCGCATAATATCCCTTACAACAAGCCTACTTCATAAAGTTTCAGTAGCTGTTAGAGCGAATTAGATATTTTTGGGACAGATTATGTAGTAATTGTGTAGCATGAATGAAGTATGAGCACACATTGCATTTAGTTGAATTCCATCAAGCTCCACTAACCCTCACAAATCTGCTAGATCCATCCGATAATGGTTCGATGTCTGCCAGGGTTAGATACAATTCTTAAATATCAAACGTCCCCACAATATCCCCAGCGATCGTGACAGAACCAGGAAGCTACAAAGACACCGTTAAACTGCCCCAGACTCAATTCGATATGCGGGCAAACGCCACCAAGCGCGAACCTGAATTGCAAAAATTTTGGGCGGATCATCAAATTTACGAAAAGCTATCCCAGAACAATCCGGGCGAACCGTTCATTCTGCACGATGGACCGCCCTACTCTAATGGGGCGCTGCATATTGGGCACGCTCTTGGCAAAACCCTCAAAGATATTGTTAACAAGTACCAGCTTCTTAAAGGGCGAAAGGTTCGCTATGTGCCAGGTTGGGACTGCCATGGGCTACCTATCGAACTCAAGGTTCTCCAAGGCATGAAAGCTGAGGAGCGGAAAAACCTAACGCCGCTGGAACTGCGTCGGCGGGCAAAGGTTTGGGCTATTGAGCAGCAACAGCAGCAGTGCGCCAGCTTCAAGCGCTATGGCGTATGGGGCGACTGGGAGCATCCTTACCTGACCTTGCAGCCTGAGTATGAGGCGGCGCAGATTGGCGTGTTTGGGCAAATGGTGCTGAAGGGCTACATCTACCGGGGATTCAAGCCTGTGTACTGGAGTCCGAGTTCGCGGACGGCTTTGGCAGAAGGCGAGTTGGAATATCCTGAAGGGCACACTTCACGCAGTTTGTACGTGGCGTTCGCAATGGTGAGCCTGTCGGCTGAAGCTGAGGCTTTAGCGCCTTACTTGGCAGAGTTAGGGGTCGCTATTTGGACGACGACACCTTGGACGATTCCAGCAAACTTAGCTGTTGCAGTCAATCCGGCTTTAACCTATGCTGTGGTGGAAGTGGCTGGCAACGAGCAGTCGGCTATTAATAATGAGAGCGGCAGTGAGCCACGCTTTCGGTATTTAATTGTGGCAAAGGAATTGATCGATCGCCTTTCCCACACGCTCGGCACGACCCTAACGCTCAAGGCAGAAATTTCTGGTACAGCCCTCGAACATTCCACCTACCTCCATCCTCTGTTCGATCGCCAAAGTCCCATCGTCATCGGTGGCGATTACGTCACCACTGAGTCAGGTACGGGCTTAGTTCACACTGCCCCAGGGCACGGCATGGATGACTTTATCGTGGGTCAGCGCTATGGCTTGCCCATTCTGTCGCCTGTGGATGATGGCGGCAACTTTACTGAGGAAGCGGGCAGATTCCAAGGGTTGAACGTGCTGAAGGATGCGAATGAGGCGATCGTGCAGGCGTTGATAGAAACGCGATCGCTGCTCAAAGAAGAATCCTACGCTCACCGTTATCCTTACGATTGGCGGACGCAAAAGCCAGTGATCTATCGAGCGACAGAGCAGTGGTTTGCGTCGGTGGCGGGATTTAGAGAAGCGACCCTGAAGGCGATCGCCCAGGTGCAATGGATTCCGGCACAAGGCGAAAACCGCATTACTGCTATGGTGACGGAGCGATCGGACTGGTGTATTTCTCGACAGCGGAGTTGGGGTGTTCCCATTCCTGTGTTTTACGATGAGGAAACTAACGTGCCGCTGATGGTTCCTGAGACGATCGCTCACGTTCAAGCTATCTTTGCTGAAAAAGGTTCGGATGCTTGGTGGGAACTATCAGTGGAAGAATTATTGCCGGAGCAGTATCGCAACGACGGACATCAGTACCGCCGAGGGACTGACACAATGGATGTGTGGTTCGATTCTGGCTCTTCTTGGGCGGCGGTTTTGGAAAGCCGAGAGGGGCTGCGCTACCCGGCAGATCTGTATTTGGAAGGCTCAGACCAACACCGGGGTTGGTTCCAGTCGAGCTTGCTGACCAGTGTGGCAGTCCATGGCATAGCGCCTTATAAAACGGTGCTGACTCATGGGTTTACGCTGGATGAGCAGGGGCGGAAAATGAGTAAGTCGATCGGCAACGTGGTTGATCCGGCGATCGTCATTGGAGGGGGTAAAAATCAGAAGGAAGAACCGCCTTATGGTGCAGATGTGTTGCGCCTGTGGGTGTCGTCGGTGGATTACACCTCTGATGTGCCAGTGGGTAAAAACATCCTCAAACAAATGTCGGACGTGTACCGCAAAATTCGGAATACATCGCGGTTTTTGCTAGGAAATCTGCATGATTTTGATCCAGCACAACACGCCGTTAGTTATGAGCAGCTACCCGAACTGGATCGGTATATGCTACATCGGATTACTGAAGTGTTTGCCGATGTAGATGAAGCCTTTGAGCACTATCAATACTTCCGCTTCTTCCAAACAATTCAGAATTTTTGTGTAGTGGATCTGTCGAATTTCTATTTAGACATTGCGAAGGATAGGCTCTATATCAGCGCTGAGGATACCTTGCGCCGTCGGGCTTGCCAGACGGTTTTGGCGGTGGCGATCGAGAATTTAGCAAAAGCGATCGCTCCCGTTCTCTGCCATCTTGCCGAGGATATCTGGCAGTATTTGCCCTACGCCATGCCCTATGAATCGGTGTTCGAGTCCGGTTGGCTTAACATTGATCAAAAATGGCAGAACCCAGAGCTTTCGACGGTCTGGAATCAGATCCGCGACATTCGCCAAGAGGCTAACAAAGTGCTAGAACAAGCCCGGACTCAAACACTGATTCATAAGGTGTGGCATAGGGCAAATACTGCCAGATATCCTCGGCAAGATGGCAGAGAACGGGGGCGATCGCTTTTGCTAAGTTTTCGATCGCCACCGCCAAAACCGTCT
>JBBRCV010000272.1:0-7129 GCA_038204505.1 Elainellales cyanobacterium | reverse complement strand
TCAGCGATCGCCCACCCCACTACTCTTTGACACCCAAAGACCATAAAATTATCACACTGCCCGGATAACTATCATAGGCGACCCCATGAGTTCTACCCTTCACTCTTCTGATGATGCTTTTCGGATTGGCACCGTGACAGAAACCCCAGACGCGCCCGATTTAAACTTAGAGATTGGGTCAGCCGCTGAGCTATTTCTACGCCATCGCCTCAAAATTGTGGAAGATCTGTGGCAGTCAGTGTTGCAGCAAGAGTGTGGGCAAGAGCTAGTGGATTTACTACGGCAATTGCGATCGCTCTGTTCCCCCGAAGGACAAGTGCCAGCGGCGATCGGTTCAGAGGCGCTCAAAGTTGTAGAAAACCTCGACCTCAACGAAGCTATCCGCGCCGCCCGTGCCTTCGCCCTCTACTTCCAGCTCATTAATATTGTCGAGCAACACTACGAGCAGCGCGGACAACAGCAACAATACCGCGCCACCTACGAGCAACAAGCAAACGACAACGGTAAAGACACCTCGTTCTTTGCCTCCAATCCCATTAAATACATTGGCGATCCCGAAGAATGTCAGGGCGCTATTCAAGCCGATATGCTTGAAAAAAGTATGCAAGATACGACCAGTTGGCGAGAAGCTGGAACGCTGCAAACCCTCTTCCCTAAGTTGTTACGGCTGAACGTGCCGCCTCGCCAAATTCAGCAGTTGATCGACAACCTCGACGTGCGCCTCGTGTTCACGGCACACCCTACCGAAATTGTCCGTCACACGATCCGCGACAAGCAGCGCCGCATCGCCAAAATTTTGCGCCAACTCGACCAAGCCGAAGAAGGAATGCAAACAATGGGGCATTCTGCGTCTTGGGAAGCCAACGAGCTGCGGGATCAGTTGACCGAAGAAATCCGCCTCTGGTGGCGTACCGATGAGCTGCACCAGTTCAAGCCCACTGTGTTAGATGAAGTGGACTATACGCTCCACTATTTTCAAGAGGTGCTGTTTGATGCGATCCCTCAGCTTTATCACCGCTTCTGTCGATCGCTCTCAGCCACTTTTCCCGGACTTCGCCCCCCTAGCCAAAACTTCTGCAAATTTGGCTCATGGGTCGGCTCTGACCGCGATGGCAACCCGTCCGTCACGCCCGAAATTACTTGGAAAACAGCGGGTTATCAGCGCAACTTGGTGCTTGGCAAGTACATTAGTTCGATGGGGTATTTAATTAATCTACTCAGCCTGAGCCTGCACTGGAGCGATGTCTTACCAGAGCTACTAGAGTCTTTAGAGCAAGACCAAATGCAGCTTCCAGAGGTCTACGAAGGTCTAGCAATTCGCTATCGGCAGGAGCCTTATCGGTTGAAGCTGGCTTATATTCAAAGGCGGTTGGAGAACACGCGCGATCGCAGTATTCAGCTTTACAACGGCGACTGCTTCCATACCGAAATTCCTGAAATTAACCCTGCCACGACCTATGGCTCAGGTGCTGATCTATTAGCCGAGCTAGACCTGATCCACCGCAACCTCCGCGAAACGGGGCTGCAATGCCGAGAGCTAGAAAACCTGATCTGCCAAGTCGAAGTTTATGGTTTTAACCTGGCATATCTGGATGTGCGCCAAGAAAGTTCGCGTCACTCCGATGCCCTCAGCGAAATTGCCGACTATCTACAAATTCTGCCCCGCTCCTACAACGACCTCTCCGAAGAACAACGCCTGGTCTGGCTCTGCACCGAACTACAAACCCGTCGCCCTTTAATTCCGGGCGAACTCCCCTTTTCCGAAAAAACCGTCGAAACCATCCGCACCTTCCGCATGGTGCGACGATTGCAGCAGGAATTTGGTTCTGCCATCTGCGAAACCTACGTCATCAGCATGAGCCACAGTGCCAGCGATATGCTGGAGGTATTGCTTTTAGCCAAAGAATCAGGACTCTACGACCCATCAACCAGTTCAGGCAGCCTCAATGTTGTCCCCCTGTTTGAAACCGTCGAAGACTTGCAGCGCGCCCCAGCCGTGATGAAGGAAATCTTTGAACTGCCCTTCTACCGCGCCATGTTGTCGGGCGGCGACAGCGGTGAGCCAGATTTGGCAGCGCCCAGACCTCAGCCCATTCAAGAAATCATGCTGGGCTACTCCGACAGCAACAAAGACTCCGGCTTCCTCAGCAGCAACTGGGAAATTCACAAAGCTCAACAAGCTCTTCAAAAAATTGCCGAACAGTATGGCGTTGCCCTCCGGATTTTCCATGGACGGGGTGGCTCAGTGGGACGGGGCGGTGGTCCGGCATACGACGCAATTCTGGCGCAACCCGGTAGCAGCATCGATGGACGCATCAAAATTACTGAGCAAGGGGAGGTGTTGGCATCGAAGTACAATATGACCGAACTGGCGCTGTATAACCTGGAAACGGTAACGACTGCCGTACTGCAAGCCAGCCTTTTACGCAACGGGTTTGATGATATTCAACCCTGGCACGAAATTATGGAAGAACTTGCCACGCGATCGCGCACTCACTATCGCAACCTGATTTACGAGCAACCCGATTTCATTGACTTCTTCCACCAAGTCACCCCCATCGAAGAAATTAGCCAACTGCAAATTAGTTCTCGCCCTGCCCGTCGCGGCGGCAAAAAAGATCTCGCGAGCCTCCGGGCAATTCCCTGGGTGTTTAGCTGGACTCAGACCCGCTTTCTGTTGCCCTCTTGGTACGGAGTTGGCACTGCTATTCAAAGTTTTCTGGCAGAAGCACCCGATGAGAATTTAAAGCTACTGCGTTATTTCTACTACAAATGGCCTTTCTTTAAAATGGTGATTTCTAAGTGTGAAATGACGCTCTCGAAGGTGGATCTGGAGATTGCTCACCATTATGTCAGTGAACTTAGCCACCCCGAAGACCACGATCGCCTGGAAGCAGTGTTTGCCCAAATTGCCCAAGAGTTCTACCTCACCCGTGAACTGGTGCTGGCGATCACTGGACACAAACGCTTGCTCGACGGCGACCCCGACTTGCAGCGATCGGTGCAGCTCCGCAACGGCACCATTGTCCCTCTGGGCTTTTTGCAAGTCTCGTTGATCAAGCGTCTGCGCCAACACAAAACCAACGCTGCATCTGGAGCCATTCGCTCTCGCTACAGTCGAGGCGAACTGCTGCGGGGCGCACTGCTTACCATTAACGGCATTGCTGCCGGAATGCGAAATACGGGGTGAATAGTCGGCTCTAGAAAATCATGGCTAGAATTGGGCTAGTAGACTTGGGCGGGAGTATGCCGATATTCAAAATTCAAAGTTCAAAATTAACTTTGAATTTTGAACTTTGAACTGTATTGGTAGCTGAATTTACGCCGTAGTCTACTAGTCGTCGCGTCATCTAACATAACCTAACAGGACGACACTAGCGGCGATTACCCCAGGAGAGTCATGAGCAGGAAGGAAATGAAAGGAATTGCGAACGAACTCAAAACTCAGCTTTTGACTTTGGGCGGATTTGTTGCTTTGATGTGGGCGATCGAAATTATCGATCATCTTCCCGGTATGAACCTGGATATATATGGCATCATTCCCCGCAATATTATTGGACTACGGGGAATTTTATTTGCGCCATTTTTGCATGGAAATTTTCCTCATTTAATTGCCAACACAGTGCCTTTTTTAACATTAGGATGGCTAGTGATGCTGCGTCGCACTAGCGACTTTTGGGTTGTAACGGCGATCGCTGCCCTCATTGGTGGATTAGGCACTTGGTTAATTGCGCCATCCAACTCCATCCACATCGGTGCCAGCGGTATAATTTTTGGCTACTTAGGCTTCCTCCTCTTTCGGGGATACTTCGAGCGCAACTTTGCCTCTATAGCGCTATCCGTTACCGTTGGAGTATTGTATGGAGGTTTACTTTGGGGTGTTCTACCACGACAACCCGGTATTTCCTGGCAAGGGCATTTATTTGGGTTCATTGGGGGCGTAGTGGCGGCTAGAATTTTGGCTATCCCAAGACCCCCCAAAGCTTACTAAATTCACAAGGTAGAACAGAATGAAAGACCGCGCAGGTAACACACTGGCATCTGCTAGAAAATTGGGCAGCTTGAATGCCAAAACTCTGAACTTTAAAGATTTTGTAGGTTCAGGCGATCGCGACGATTTGTATACATTCAGCATTGGTAGCAGCAGTGGATTGAATGTAAATCTTTCGGGGGTGATCGCGGCTGAATTGTTTACCCTAAAAAATCGTAAAGCCATTAAAAGAATCGGTAAAATAGATTTCAGCAATCTTAAGCGCAAAGATATCAGTAGTAATCTCATTCGCGTTGCTCGTTCTGGTAATGGAAGCGTTCCTCAAATCACGATCGCAGATTTAAATTCTGGTAATTATTATTTGCGCGTGCGATCGTCCAAAAACCAAACAAACTACAGCGTTTCTATCAGTAGTCCGACTATAACATTAACTCCTAATCCAGTTCTCCCTACTGGAACCACCACATCCCTTTTCAACGGCACTGGATTACCTAAAGCACAAGGCTGGATAGACTTCAACCAGATTCCCGTTCCTGTTTCTGCCGCATTTAACAAACCACCCTTCCTATCGAGCAGTGCCAAACCCGTCGTTGAAACTCCAAGTGCAACGGGCATCACGTTTAGAACCGATGAAGGCATTACAACCATCACAGATCTAAATCAGGGCTACGCAGGCTATAGTAACTATACTGCTGCCCCTGTGGTTTCAGTGCCTTTGAGCTTTAAGGTAGAAAAAATTAACTCAGCTTTCCCAACTCTCGATCGCACCACAGGTTATAGCCTCTCATTTAAGCTGGTAGTCACTTCAGAAGTGAGCAATCCTAATCGAGCCGGATTCAGCATTATTCTCAACAGCGAAGACACTAAGGGAATTGAATTAGGGTTTAAGGGCGATCGCATTTTTGCCCAATCCAGCACCTTTACCGAAGATGAAAAAGCCACCTTTAGCACCAATGCTTTAACTGACTACAAGCTTGCAGTTAAAGGCGACGGCTACGAACTGTTTGCCAATAACGCTTCTATTCTTAAAGGGGCGCTCCGAACCTACCAGTTTGACCCTGCAACTAGCAATCCGCCATTGCCAGCCAGTCCCTATGTCTTACCTAGCTTCTTGTTTTTGGGCGACAACACTGATCAGGGAAGAGCGAATGTAACTTTGGGGGCGATCGCCATTACTCAGGGTTAACTATCGTACTGCAAATGATTGTCAGCGCTCTTTGCAATACCTGCAAGCGATCGCCCCAATCGAACAGCTTTTATCTAAGCAAGATATGTTTCTCAACACGGTTAAATGATTACTGTAATCTATCTCTAGGATGATTTAACTAAATTGAAATGGAGAGATTAACTTGTGGTGGTGATATCCCTATTACTTTCATAGCGCAAGAGTTTAAGATATCGTTAAATCGCTATTAAGAACATAAAAGCATATCAGAGAACCTGATCTTTTCACTGAAGAGCGATCGCCTTAACTGCAAATTTAATAGCTACAAACCTATCGTGCTAAGGGTTTTTCGTCATTCAGCATTAAGTCAAAAGCCAAGGTTTTGTAAGATTATCTGGCAAAAATATCAGGGTCACACTTTTTGTTAAAAGTACGTTACATTGTATCGGTCTACGCAAAACAAACTAGGTAAAACGCATGGCTGATATTATTGATACCGCTGTTGGTGCTGGTTCTTTTGAAACCCTAGTTGCTGCAATTAAAGCCGCTGGTCTAGTAGAAACGCTTAAGGGCGCAGGTCCTTTTACTGTCTTCGCACCTACCGATGAAGCATTTGCTAAGCTTCCTGCTGGAACTGTTGACAGCTTGCTCAAAGACATTCCTAAACTCAAGCAGATTTTGACCTACCACGTTGTTTCAGGCAAAGTGATGGCGGCTGACGTAGTCAAGCTGAAGTCGGCAACAACCGTTGAAGGTTCAGATGTAAAAATCGATGCTTCTAATGGCGTTAAAGTGAACGATTCTACAGTTGTAACACCTGATGTTGCCGCTGATAATGGCGTTATTCATGTCATCGATACAGTGCTGCTTCCTGCATAGTTTAATGCTCGAATCCACTAAAATTCGATAGGTAAGTGCAAGGCAGTAGCTATTAGAAGTTACTGCCTTGTATTGTCTAATTACGTTGGTTAAGTACGGTGTGACGTAAACTAATTGTCCGCTGCGGTAAAGCTATTTTCCTCTGGTCCCATACGCTCAATCTTAAAGCCTGTAATTCCGTAAGCCAATGACAGAAGAGGGCTAGCAATATTGAAGATGGCGAACGGCAAGTATAGAAAAGTGCCTATGCCAAGCGTGGCAGCCATATACGCGCCACAAGAGTTCCATGGGACAAGAGCCGAAGTTACAGTTCCAGCATCGGCAGCCACACGAGACAGGTTTTGCGGTTTTAATCCGCGCTTCTGAAACTCAAGGCGAAACAACCGCAGAGGCAGCACCAGGGCAATGTATTGATCTCCAGCAATAATATTTAATCCTAGTCCAGTCGCAACGACCGTGGAAAATAACATACCAGTGGTTTTTGCCCGATAAAGCACTGGATCAATTAGTTTAGACAGCAGTCCAAATTCTTCCATTAAAGTACCGAACGTCACTGCGCCAATGATGATCCAAAGGGTATACAGCATACTGTCCATGCCACCCCGCGAAAGCAAGCGATCGATATCGGCAATGCCAGAGTTTTCCTGATAGCCATTGGCTAGTGCCATCCAAATGCCTTTGATATACACCAAGGGCGCGCCTAAATCGGGATTATTAACAAAGCGGAGGATAGCTTGCGGTTGCAGAATTGCACCCATGACACCCGCAAACAGCGCTGCACTCATAATCGCCAGGGATGCCGGGACTTTGCGAATTGATAGCACGACTAGAAAGATGAGAGGAATTAGGTTCAGGGGTGTGATCCAAAAGAGTTGATCTAAGAGTGATCCAGAATAAAAAAGATCCAAGGTTAGCTCGACTTGTCACAGATAGAGACAAACCACTTGGTAAGCTTCGGCAGACGCTGGATCTGCTGCTCCACGGCTATCATTGCCTGTTGGGTGAGTTTAATGCCTGTTTGGTAGACTGTCTCCACTAAGGTAACAGTGGGTTGTTTTCCCTTAAACATTAACGTTTGAGAAAATCGCAACACC
>JBBRCV010000271.1:0-7150 GCA_038204505.1 Elainellales cyanobacterium | reverse complement strand
TTGGCATTGTCCGCACTTTTGGACTCAATCTTTTTCGGCTGAATGGGTTTGATTCCATCACTAAAGGACTGCGATTCTTGGCGCATGATGTCAGGAAGCTATTTTCCTTCTTTCAATGAATCAGCCCTGGGGTACGGGGGGCTGTTCGGAGCGGTATTTAGTTGCAACTCCCTAACCTTAGTTAGATCTATATTGTCGCGATTCTCAACTCTACTAATCGATCGCGATTATCCAAAATTCATCCTAAACCTATGCTGAGATTAGATCTTAGGTAAAACGGCTGTATATACCCGTTTATACAGTGATTTGATCTGCGTACAGCTTGAGTGTAATCGTAATTCTATTTCAAGTAATTTTTTCTTCTCAGCATAGTAATAGAGTTAGAAATTTTCGTTAGTTTAAATTTAATTTTTTACGTTCATTTTGCCTAAAATATCGCTTCAACCCTGATGATCCATAGCTTTAGAGAGAGGCATGAATCACGATCTGCGTAGTTAACAAATAATATAAGGTTGACTACGCAAACTTATGATGCCATAGTAGGGGAAGTTCAGGGTTTATAGCTTCTCCAGCCGACAATCTCCTGCTTTCTTCTTTACCAAGAGGAAACCGCGTCGGAAGAGTTGCCTCCTGATAAAAGCATCTGAGGCAACGTCACAAGGCTGATAGAGATATGGAGAATTGCATGGGTTCATCTGCTCTCCTTGACGAATTTAGAAGGTTGTCATGAGTGCATTGAAAATTGGCGATCGCCAACTAAACAGCGATCAAATTGTTTCAGCATTAGTCCAATACAAGCTCTTAGAGCCTTTAGTTGGGCAGGTTTTACTAGACGGAGCGATTGAAGAAGTACCGCTATCAGAGCAAGAATTATTTTCGGCTTTGGGCGGAGACGCAAATGCAGAAATACCAGATTTACAAGAATTTGTAGGTCAATGGTGTCAGCAGATGGAGATTACACCCGTTTACTTTAAGGGTGTGATATTGCGAGAACTGCGAGTGCAAAAGTTTAAGCAAACTCATTTTGCAAATCAAGTCGAGGCTGAGTTTATTCGGCTCAAGCCAGAGTTTGATCAGGTGGAATTTAGCTTGCTGCAATTGACTGATTTATCTTTGGCACAAGAACTCTATTTTCATCTGCGAGATGATGGAGCCGACTTTGAAACGCTCGCTCGTCAATACAGTCAGGGGCGGCTTGGAGGCAGGCTCGGTCCGATGACGATGGCAGAACTGCCGCCCGAAGCGGTAAACCTGTTTCGGGGTGGGCAAACTGCGGTTTGTGCGCCAATTAAAGTCGGTGATGGTTTTTGGATTGTGCGGCTAGAAAAGTTGATTCCGGCTCGTTTGACCGAGGCAGTGCGCGCTAATTTAATGGGTCGTTTATACGATCGCTGGCTCAATGCTCAAGTTAGTACGCTCATGTCGCAACCGGGTGCTATTCAGATGCAACCGTCAGATCAAATGCAACAGTCAGAACCAGTGTAAAAAGTATCTCCTAAAGAAGTAATGACGCAAGTTGATATCCAAGTTCGTTCGTTCCTTCCCGTTTTCCATGAAACGTGGCTCTATCGATCGCTACCCGAACATTTACGAGAGGCGATCGTCTCTAAACTCCGTCTCTGCTCCTTCAATCCTGGAGATGTTATTTACCCTGATCAGGAGTTGCCGTCGGATATTCATTGTATTGTGCAAGGACAGGTACGCGTTTTAGGTCCAACATCGCATCAAAGTCCCACGCTAGCGGTGTCGGGCAAAGGTTCTATCATTGGCTGGGATAGTTTGTTGAGGCGGGTTGCAGTCGGTGCAGTGCGGGCAGCTTTACCGACTTCTCTGCCCACTTCTGAGGCGGGGCAATCTATTCTAACGTTGGCATTGCCTGCGGATGAATTTGAGCCGTTAGCATTGAAATATTTAATGCCAGCGATCGCTCAGCAAGTTAGTTTAATCGAATTATTTGATACGCTCTCTGCTTTTTTATCGGCAATGCCCAGTTACTTTTCGGGCGTTAATCTTAAAGATGTAGTGCGATATATTCAACAGGAAGAACTAGCAGCGGTACATCATTGGTATCCGTCTAAAACGAAACCTGTGGCGCTATTACTTCAACTGTCAGATGAGCGAGTTTGGTTGGTTAGTGGAGGGGCATTATTAAATACGCCAGTTGGAACGCCCATTAACTTGCCACAGCAGTTGCGCCAGGTGCAGCCCTCACCTTTTCCGGTGCGCTTGCTAGGAATTGATCGAAACTTTTTGGCTTCGGCAATTCTCAATGGTGCAATTCCCCGTTCGATAGAATCGTCGATTGAGTCATCTATTGATTTGCGCTTGTTGCCTGGAGCCGTTGCTGAGACTGCTCCAGACAGCCCAACCGTAAAGGATCGTAAGCCTCAGAATTATCCGATTCGGCGATCGCCCTCCCCTAATCTGACTGAAGATGTGGTGGCTTGTTTTGACATGGTTTGTCAGTTTCTCAAACTGCCTTACCGTCCTGATTCAATGCGGCGACAGTTGGGACAGCGATCGCTAGAAGAATTTGATCCATTAGATTTATGCGTTCGCATTGCTCAGGCGATTGGTTTAGATGCCAGGATCGTCCACTTTACCCCTTCGACGGGTGGACTCAATCGCTTGAGCGCCCCGGCAATTGTGCCTTGCCGGGGTCTTCTGACCGTCCTGTACGAGGCGACTCCTAAGAATGTCGTTGTAGGTTCGCCTCGTTCAGGACTGCTGCGGTTATCGCCCGCTGAATTAGCATCGCGGCTCGACTCAGATAAAGGCTCTTGCCGCGCTGTTATTTTGGAGCGCCAGCCGCAAACTCCGGTCAAACATTTTGGCTTCAGTTGGTTTTTTCCACTATTAGCAGCGCAACGCGGCATCCTAGTTCAGGTCTTATTGGCTTCAGCATTTGTGCAAGTGCTGGGACTTGCAAACCCGCTGTTGGTGCAGCAGGTAATTGATAAAGTCATTGTTAACGCCAACCAGGGCGCGATGCCTACCTTTGGTCTTTTAATGGTAGCGTTTGCCTTTTTAGAAGGCACATTGACAATTCTACGAACTTACCTATTTGCAAACACAACGTTGCGATTAGATTTGCGGCTAGGAACCGAAGTTGTCCGTCACCTGCTGCACTTGCCTCTCGGCTTCTTTGAAAAGCGTCCTGTGGGTGAATTATCGGCAAGACTGTCGGAGTTGGAAAAGATTCGACAGTTTTTAACGGGAACTGCACTGACGGCTGTATTAGATGTAGTCTTCTCCACAATGTATGTGGCAGTGATGTTCTTATACAGTGTACCGCTAACGGTTTGCGTGCTGCTGATGCTTCCGGTCATTATGATTTCGACGGTGCTTGTTGCAACCATTCAGCGGCGCCTGATTCGAGTTAGAGCCGACCATGGGGCAAAGGTGCAATCTTACTTGATTGAAGCCTTGGGCGGTATGTTTACGGTCAAGGCTCAGAACATGGAAGGATTGGTGGAAGCAACCTGGCGCGATCGCTACGTCAAGTATCTCACCAGCGGTTTTACTGCCTCCAACATCACTACTATTTTTGGCTCATTTAGCCAGTTTTTGAATACTCTTAGCGGTTTTCTAGTGCTGTGGGTCGGTGCAGGTTTAGTGATTGAAGGCAAACTGACACTGGGTGGATTGATCGCCTTTCGGATCTTATCCGGTTCAGTTACAGGTCCCTTTACGCGTCTCTCTCGCCTTTGGCAGCAGATCCAGGAAGCCTCGTTATCAATGGAGCTACTGGCAGATATTGTTGAAAGCCCAATGGAGGCAGATCCTCATCGGGATGATGCTCATGTCCGAATGCCTGCCATTGAAGGACGGGTTCAATGTCACGATCTTTGTTTTGGCTTTAAGCCAGGGCAACAGCAACTCTCGAATGTGAGTTTAGAAATTCCGGCAGGTGCATTTGTCGGTGTGGTAGGGCAAAGCGGTTCTGGAAAAAGTACATTGGTGAAACTAATACCGCGTTTGTACACGCCTCAATCAGGCAATATTTTGATTGATGGATTTGATATTAGCAAAGTTAAATTGAGTTCGCTGCGGCGGCAAATTGGCTACGTTCCCCAAGATTCTGTGCTGTTTGAGGGCAGTATTCGGGACAACATCACACTGTTCTCAGAATTTGAAGATGATGATGTAATTGCAGCGGCAAAAGTAGCCAATGCCCACGACTTTATTATGCAATTGCCCGAAGGCTATAACACTCCAGTTGGCGAACGAGGCGGTCTATTATCGGGTGGGCAACGTCAGCGGATTGCCATTGCGCGGGTGGTGGCTAGCAATCCGCGCCTGTTGATTTTTGATGAAGCTACGAGTGCCCTGGACTATGAAACCGAGCGACAGGTTTGTGCTCAATTAAGAAGTTATTTCCGCGATCGCACTGTGTTCTTTATTACGCATCGGCTCAATACTGTAGCAGGTGCAGATTGGATTGTTTACATGCAGTCTGGTGTCATTGTCGAACAAGGTACGCACGCAGATTTAATGGCGAACCGACAGCTTTACTACAGCTTGTTCAGCCAAGCATCACGTTAAGTACGGTCATCATTCTGCTAATCATTCCATCTAGCACTACATCAAAGGAGGAATACCATGAACCCTAAGATTCCATCATTTAATCCTCTACGCGTTCTACAAAATCATCACGAATCTATTGTCCAACAAATAGAAGAAGAAGCTAATGGAGGCGCGTTAAGCCTGCCTCAGCCTGCCGTTTGGATAGAACGAATTACCCAGATCATGCTGCTAGGAATAACGGCAACAGGCATTTGGTCGGTCGTTGCACGGGTAGACGTGGTGGTGGCGGCTAGAGGCAAGCTAGAGCCAGTTTCTCAAACTCAGGTAGTGCAGTCACGAGTTGGAGGCGTGGTGACTGCGGTCATGGTGCATGAAGGAGAGACGGTTAAAAAAGGACAGTTGTTAATGCAGCTCGATAAAACCCCACTCTACGACCAATTGGCAACCCTATCGGAGCAGCGAGGACAAATGCTGCAAGAGGTGGGAGCGCTACGAATGGCACGACAAGGAGAATTCGCTGCGGCAACGGGCGATCTGCCGCCAGAACTAAAAAATCAGATTCAGGAGCGATCGCTCCTCGTGTCACAGATCTCTGGCAGTCCTGCGGGGTTAGCCCCCAACCAGCAACAGCGATATGCTTTATTCCAACAGCAATTGAACAATCAGTTGTCGGTTAATCAATTGCAAACCTCTAACCTAAACGCCCAAATTGCTGCGACTGATTCCAAGGCAACACAGACCGGATATCAACTTCAAGTTGAGCAAGGATTGCTAGATAAGTTACAGCCGCTCGCCGAATCAGGGGCGATCGCTCGCTCAGATGTCATGAAACGAGCCGTGGATGTGAGTGCATTGCAAAGTCAAATTAACCAGGCTAATCTCCAAAAAAGCCAACTACAGATTAGTCAACAACAAGCCCAAGTCGAAACCCAAAGAGTCCAAGCCACCGCTTACCAGGATGTAGAACAACAGCTTGCATCATTAGACTCTCAGGTTGATACCACTGTTAAAACCAACGAGCGCCAACTGCTCCAAATTGGATCACAGCTCAAGCAAGTCCAACACGATCTAGAAAGTCAAGACTTACGCGCTCCTGCAAATGGCATAGTAGTTAACCTGGTACACAAGTTGCCAGGTGTTGTTGCACAGCCTGCACAGGTTTTGCTCCAGGTAGTGCCCAGCGAATCACTGATTGCCCGCATTCAAGTTGCCAATGCCGACATTGCTAATTTACAGGAAGGAATGACCGTAGATGTCCGCATTGATGCTTATCCCTTTACCGAATTTGGAGCAGTAAAGGGCACACTAACAAAAATCAGCCGAGAAGCATTACCCACCAGTGAACAAACGCCAGGGCAAACGGTTTTTCCGATTGAAGTGAAGCTAAAAACACAGGCTTTAGATCGTCAAGGAAAACCGCTTTCGCTAGTTCCTGGAATGACGGTTGGAGCCAATATAAAAGTGCGTTCCCGTGCGCCCATTAGCTATGTGGCAGATGAGTTAATTAAGGCTTGGGATAGTTTGCGATCGACTCGTTAACCCTCCAATGATTCGCAATTTCCCATTTCAGAACACCCTAGAATCCTGATATCTTATGTTGAGCCAAACCTCAGAAAAAACCATGCACCGCGTTCGATGGGTACTTGCCCTCGGATGGTTGGTATTAATTGCTTCATTGTTTTACGATCCCTTTACACCTTTATTAACTGATCCAAGTAACCTCAGCAGTCCTTTTCATCTTGATCCTAAAAGTTGCATTAAAATTCGAGAAAACTGCATTGTCCAAAAGCCTTATTCTCTTAGTGTCTTAATTTGGTGGGCAATGATTGTACCTGCGGGTATTTTGATTTTAATGACTGTAGGACACGAGGTTTGGCGAAGAATTTGCCCATTGTCTTTCTTCTCACAAATTCCACGCGCTTTGGGTCTTCAACGCAAACGTAAGGTCATTGATCCAGTGACCCAAGAAGTCCGATATGAGTTGGTTACTGTAGGTGAACATTCTTGGTTAGGACGGAATCACCTCTATGTGCAGTTTGGGTTATTTATAGTGGGTTTAGGCTTGCGAATTTTATTTGTAAATGGCGATCGCACCGCTTTAGCTTATTTCCTCATCGGAACGATTCTTTCCGCCGTGATCATTGGCTATCTTTACGCTGGGAAAAGCTGGTGTAATTACTTTTGCCCTATGGCTCCTGTACAAATGGTTTATACAGGGCCTCGCGCCTTACTAGGCAGCAAAGCCCACGTTGCACCTGGCGTTACTCAATCCATGTGCCGCACTGTTGATAATGCTGGACAAGAGAAAAGCGCCTGTGTGGGTTGCAAAGTCGCTTGCATTGATATTGATGCCGAAAAATCCTATTGGCAGGAGTTGCAAAAACCAGGACGGCGACTGGTGCAATATGGGTATCTAGGCATGGTCGTTGGGTTTTACCTTTACTATTTCCTTTATGCAGGCAACTGGGATTACTATTTCACTGGCGCATGGACTCACGAGGAGCATCTGCTGCACCGGGTATTTGATCCAGGATTTTATATCTATGGACGCGCGATCGCCATTCCCAAAGCGATCGCGGTTTACCTCACCTATGGCGTTCTCGTCGCCATTACCTTCGGCTTA
>JBBRCV010000270.1:0-7177 GCA_038204505.1 Elainellales cyanobacterium | reverse complement strand
TAGTTGCCATAGGGATTGTCTCTGTCGGCGAATAAAAAAGTAAAGATACTATCAGCTAAATGTCAGGTTAAGGATAGAACATGTTTTCAGATTTGGATCTGCAATTTTGAAATAAATGAAAAAACTTTTAATCACAGGCGCAAGTGGCTTTCTGGGCTGGCATCTTTGTCAGCTTGCTCAAAAGACATGGCAAGTTCATGGCATCTGCCATAGTCAGGCGATCTCTTCGAGATACCTGCAAGGGGTCGCTCTCCCTCACATCCCCGCGATCGCGCTTGATCTAACCGACCTCGCAGCACTCAAAACCCAATTTCAAATCCTCAAGCCAGATGCCGTCATCCACACCGCAGCAATCTCAAGTCCTAATGCTTGCCAAGAGAATCCCACCCTCTCCTACGCCATCAATGTCAACACTTCATGGTGTCTTGCAGAACTCAGCGCTGCCGCTCAAATCCCCTACCTCTTCACATCCTCAGAACAAGTCTTCAACGGTCTAAATCCGCCCTACCGTGAAACTGATCCCGTCTGCCCGATCAACCGATACGGTGAGCAAAAAGCCGCCGCCGAAGTCGGCATTCTAGAACGTCATCCCGCCGCCACTGTTTGCCGAATGCCGCTCATGTATGGAGTTGCCCCCCGTCCTAGCTTTATCCAACCTTTCATCGAAACCCTTAAAGCAGGACAGCCGCTCAACTTGTTCACCGACGAAATTCGTAACCCAGTCAGCGGCATAGCAGCAGCCCAAGGACTTTTGATGGCGCTAGAAAAACAGGTCACAGGCTATCTGCACTTGGGCGGTAAGGAGCGGCGATCGCGCTACGAAATGGGTCTACTGTTAGTGGACATTTTGCAGATTAAAAACGCAGAACTGAATGCCTGTCGTCAAGCCGACGTGGAAATGTCCGCGCCTCGTCCCCCAGATACTTCGTTAGATAGTTCGTTGGCGTTTAGCTTGGGATATGCGCCGCGATCGATGCGAGAGGAGCTAAGGGATCTGCTCAATTATTCTCCGCCTGCTTCTGGTTGAGTTCTTTACACTTTGCCTCAGCCGCCTTAAAAGCCGCCTGATATTCTTTGCCACCCAGCATCACGTTACCGTAGTATTCGTAGGGCGATGAGCCATAAGTCGGTAGCGGGTCGTCTTCTGGATAATCTTCCTTTGCCTCTTCCACGATCGCCTTCAATTTTTTAACGCTCAAACTCTGCGCTGCAAAATAATATAGCCCATCAGGCTTTTGCTTCAAGTGCGGCAAAGAAGGATCAAGAACTTCGTCCTGACTCTCAATCCAGGCATGTTCTGAAGGCTTGTAGGGCTGTCCTGCAAAAACTAGAAAACCTTGAACATAGGTCGCGCCTTCAGTTGCCAGAGCAGCACGGTAAGCATTATCGAACGGGGTTTTTGCTTTACTTTTTACACTTTGGGCAAGGACAAGAGAGAGGGCTTCATTGAGAGGCTTTAGCAGAGGCTGTGTCATAGAAAGCCGAGGCTGAAAATCGTCCCATTCACTATAGCAACCCTCGCGCCTTCTAACGATGAATAAAGGCGATCGCTGATGCATTATCCAGGTATAGTGCGATCGCTCAGTCATTCTCATGACCCTCATTTTCAGCCATGCGCCGAGATTCCATTTTCTACAAAATCTTTCAACAAGCTCCAGTTTCTCTGTTTGAGCTACTGCCAAACCCACCCATCAATGCCCAAGATTATCGCTTTGATTCAGTCGCGGTCAAAGAACCAAAATTTGAGATTGATGGAGTATTTCTACCTCCCAGCACTGGAACACCAGGTGTGATTTATTTCTGTGAGGTACAGTTCCAAAAAGATGAACAACTCTATGAACGGGTATTTGGCGAGTCGTTTTTATACTTTTATCGCAATCGTTCACGTTATTGTGACTGGCAAGCCGTTGTGATTTATCCGTCTCGCAGTTTAGAGCAAAGTGATATTCGTCCCTATCGAGCACTATTAGGCAGTGAGCAGGTGCATCGCATTTACTTAGATGAATTAGGGTTAATCCGTCAGTTGCCCATCGGCGTAGCTTTGATGGTATTAACAACGTTGGATCGCCAACAAGCCCCTGTTGAAGCACGATATCTACTGAATAGAACAGGGCAGGAAACTGCGAGTGAAGCAGAGAGTCGCGCCATAATGGAGGTCGTGACAACGATTATGGTTTATCAATTTGCCGAGTTGAGCCGAGTGGAGATAGAAGCAATGCTAGACATGCGATTAGAGTCAACACGAGTCTACCAAGAAGCCAAGGAAGAGGGCAGAGAAGAGGGTAGAGAAGAGGGCAAAGAAGAGGGCAGAGAAGAAGGGCGGCTTGTAGAAGCTGCAAACTTAGTTTTGCGGCTTTTGACGCGCCGATTGGGACAGGAGTTACCCCAAGAGGTAAGAACAACGATCGCCACTCTACCTCTACCCTTGCTTGAGGAACTGGTTGAAGCATTGCTCGATTTTGGAAGCATAGCCGAGTTAGAAGCTTGGTTTGCAGATCATCGATAGGCGCTACACCAGAGTTTAAGCTAAAGGCAGTTGTTTCCAACCTTATGGGAATACTACAAACAGGATTTTACTTCCTGGGTCAACCAGTGAGCTTACCGCTAGGGCAATTGGGGCAATAAATCAGCATGAGTACAGTTCTAATTGTTGATGATAGCCACACCTTACGGCAGATGATTGCTGAGATTTTGCAAAGCAGTGGGCTAGTGGTAATTGAAGCCGTTAATGGTGTTGAAGCAAAGGAGAAAATTCAAAACGAAGCGCCCGATTTGGTCATCACTGATCTGATTATGCCGCTGATGAATGGCTATGAGTTGTGTCGATGGATTAAAACCGACCCGACTACACATAGCATTCCAGTACTCATGTGCTCGACCAAAAGCGAGGAGTTCGATCGCTACTGGGGCATGAAGCAAGGAGCCGATGCCTATATGACTAAGCCTTTCCATCCCCAGGATTTAGTTAGAGCAGTCAAGCAGCTTCTAAGGACAAAAGGCTAGTGCCGTCCTAATCTTTCACAGCAATACATTCGATCTCAACCCGGACATCTTTTGGCAGGCGCGAGACTTCGACACAGGCACGGGCGGGAGCCGTCGCTTCGTCAAAATGTTTAGCGTAAACAGCGTTCATTGCCGCAAAGTCATCCATATCAATCAAAAATACTGAGGTTTTGACTACATCTGCCAAAGTCACGCCAGCAGCAGATAGGATGGCTTTGATGTTGGCGATCGCTTGCTCGGTTTGTTGCACCACATCTCTATTTCCTACCACTTCTCCGGTTGCTGGATCAAGGGCAATTTGCCCCGCCACAAAAATCAGAGTTCCGGTCGCGGCGATCGCCTGATTATAGGGACCCACAGGAGCAGGAGCTTGGTTCGTCTGAATAATTTCGCTGGTCATAGGTAAAGCCTGGGTCGAAAACCATACCGCCGATAGTAGCAGTAATCTTGCAAGATGCGATCGTGATCGAAGCAAAGATTGGTGGGCAGTTGCCAGAGGTCGAAAATTCCGAGATTTTTGGCATCGTCTCCGGCTTTTGGCTCTCCTTGGGCGATCGCAATCAACACAATACTTAAGGTATGCTGCCGGGGATCACGGGCAGGGTCAGAATAGACCTGGAACTGTTCAATCAATTGAACTCCTAACCCAACTTCCTCCTCGGCTTCGCGTTTTGCTGCGGTTTCGACTGATTCACCGTAATCTACGAAGCCGCCAGGTAATGCCCAGCCGTAGGGTGGATTGAGGCGATCGATTAAGACAATAGGGCGATGGGGGCGATCGCTCAGTTCAATAATGATATCAACGGTAGGAGCAGGATTTTTATAGGTCATCGTTAAGCCTAAACTAAGCCTAAAAGTCTAACCAGAAGATAGACAACAAAAAATACTAAAAGTGTTTAACTCGTAAAGACTGCCAATGCTTAAAGTGACCAGCTAAAGCAGTAGTCAATACTTATATTTTACCGACTTTGGCGATCGCATCTGGCAATGTCGCGGTTCCCTCCGAAACATTCAGATAGCATGATACAGTCGAATGTTGGACAAACAATTTTCGCCATACACTCTAACCCGTATGCCCTTTCCTAGAACCAGCGGTATTCTGCTCCATCCCACTTCTTTGCCCAGTCAATTTGGTATTGGTGACCTAGGTAATGAGGCTTACCGATTCGTTGATTTTTTAGTTGAAAGTAATCAGCAGATTTGGCAAATTCTCCCCCTAGGACCCACAGGCTACGGCGATTCTCCGTACCAGTGTTTTTCAGCGATGGCAGGCAATCCGCTGCTGATTAGCCTAGAAATGCTCCAAGCCCAAGGGTTACTGAGTGTAGACGATCTTTTCAACCCGCCTAATTTTCCATCATCTATAGATTTTGGTTGGGTCATTCATATCAAAATGCCGCTGTTGCAGAAGGCTTGCGATAATTTTCGGGCACAGCCCGATCCGCAGAAATACCAGGCGTTTCAGGCATTCTGTCAATCTGCCGATTGGCTCGAAGACTTTGCCTTATTTATGGCGCTTAAAGAAATTCACCGGGGAGCAAGTTGGCATACTTGGGAGCAAGAAATCGCTCAGCGTAAACCCGAGGCGATCGCCCACAAGCAACAAGAATTAGCTGCCGAAATTTTCTACCACAAATTCCTTCAGTTCGAGTTTGCTCAACAGTGGTCAGATTTAAAACGGTATGCCAACGAAAAAGGCATCCAAATCCTAGGCGACTTACCGATTTATGTTGCCCATGACAGCGCCGAAGTCTGGGCACACCCCGAATACTTTCACCTCGACCCAGAGACAGGCGAACCCGCTCTGATGGCAGGCGTTCCCCCCGACTACTTCAGCACTACCGGACAACTTTGGGGCAACCCCATCTATAACTGGGATCGCCTTCAGCAAGAAAACTTTAGCTGGTGGATGCAGCGGTTTCAGGTCATGCTCAACTGCGTCGATTTAATTCGGATTGACCACTTTCGGGGATTCCAGGCTTACTGGGCAGTTCCTGAAGGCGAAACCACAGCTATCAATGGCGAATGGGTAGAAGCTCCAGGCACAGAACTATTTCTACAGCTCAAGAAAGAATTAGGTAGCCTGCCCATCATTGCCGAGGACTTAGGATTTATCACGCCAGAAGTAGAGACATTGCGGGATCAGTTTGACTTTCCTGGCATGAAAATTCTCCAGTTTGCCTTTGATGGCGGCTCTGATAATCCCTATCTACCCTTTAGCTACAGCCCTAACACTGTGGTCTATACAGGCACCCACGACAACAATACAACCGTGGGCTGGTTTGAGGAGCGATCGCTCGATGAACAATACAGTGTTACCCAATACTTCAGTGCTCCTAGTTCCGCCGGAGTTCACTGGGATCTAATTCGCCTCGCCCTTAGCTCTGTGTCAAACCAAGCTATTACGCCTCTACAAGATGTGTTGGGATTAGGAGCAGCCTCGCGGATGAATTCACCTGGACAGGCTGAACACAATTGGGGCTGGCGATATGAAGCAGGTGATTTGACAACTGAGATGAGCGATCGCCTTCGCACCATGACCCACATCTACGGGCGCGATCCCAAATAGGATCAAGAAATGCTCGCTAAAAAGCAGAGAAGTAGCTCATTAGAAGCCGCCTCTCTGCTTTTTGAATAATTAGAACTGAATAGAGCCTTATCGAATTGGCGCGATCGCTGAATCTGGTAAGCTGGCTGAGTCTTGGCTCACCGAAAAGACTTTCTCTTCTACCGCACCCGGATCACCCATTGGTTTCGCCTGCTTGCCATTGTAAGCAACCATCACGCCGCCAGCATTGCCCGATCGCACCCGAATGACGCTCTTTGCCGACCAAGAACGCTCCGTTCCTTCTGATAAAACGCCCTCGTAGTCAGGATTACCGTCTACCTCCACCTGTAGCCAGGACTGAGCCGTAAGCTTGACGTTGATTTTGACGGGCTTATCGACGGTTGGACGACTGGCGATCGCTTGGGGATCGACTGGCTTCTTAGTGTCACTTGGGCTTCTTTGCACATTAGAAGGGCTAGCCTCTAAACGAGTCACCCCGCCAGGAATGGGCGCTGAGCGATTGACGACGTAAGAAAGTAAGCTCACAGATACCACAATTAGCCCCACATAAGCCACGTACAAATGTAAGGGACGAAGTTGAGCCGCCGCAGATTCATTCCAAGATGTCTCAACCTTGCGGGTGTTGCCTTCCACCGGAAACGCCTCTGCAAACTGAGCACCGTCTAAACCCAACACATCCGCATAGCGCTTGATAAATCCTTGAATATACACAGGCTCAGGCAATTGCTGTAACTTGCCTGTCTCGATCGCCCGCAACAGCCGAGGCTGAATCAGCGTCTTGAGCGAAACGTCTTCGAGAGACAACAAATTCTCCTCACGAACCTGTCGCAGATAATCACCTATCTGCGTGAGTTGTTCCGCTTGCTCATTTTTTTGTAGGAGGGACGTATCTCTGGTCATAGCTTGTAGCCTTTGCTCTCACTCACACCAATCTTCAAATCTGGCTCACTTACTTTCAATTCTGACAGCGCCTGTCCACTACCTTCAGCCTGAACCTGTAAAAACTCAATTTCAGACTCTCCTAGATAACGATACTGCCCACTTGGTAATTTTCCTAGCTGAATTGAACCAATACTCAAACGGTGCAATTGGCGAACCGGATGACCCAATTGTTCAGCAACCCGACGGATCTGTCGATTCCGCCCCTCTCGAAGTACGATCTCCAGCAGCGTTTGGTTTCGCTCTTGATCTAGAACTCGAACATTTGCAGGTAACGTTAATTGTTCCTCCAACATCACTCCATTGCGCCATTGCTCTAAAGTCTCGGATTTAGGAAAGCCTTCAACCCAAACTTGATAGGTTTTGGGAACCGCATGGCGAGGATGGGTTAAACCAAACGTGACCGCTCCGTTATTGGTCAGGATCAGCGCTCCCGTAGAAGCTGTATCTAGTCGCCCTACAGGATGTACCCCTGAGTCAACCCCAATTGATGGGGCAATCAGATCAATCACGGTAGAACGCCCTTCAGGATCATGGCAGGTTGAAACTATACCCGCAGGCTTATGTAACAACAAATAGATGGGTTTAGGACGATTGGATGGATGGATGCGGGTTCCATCTACTTCAATCCAATCTTGTTGAGGGATTGCTTTTTGTCCAATTTGG
>JBBRCV010000269.1:0-7204 GCA_038204505.1 Elainellales cyanobacterium | reverse complement strand
TGAGTACCAATTTGCGACACCATCTGAATTTCGGCTAACTGCCAGAGGCGAGGTTCGGTATTTTGATAGGTAGCCAGTAACCCCCACAATTGATTGCCACAGAATATAGGAACGATAATATAAGCTCGTGCCTGAAGCGATTCAAGAAATTCTAAGTAGCAAGCATTGAACCCTTGCTGATAAATATCAGTGACACAGCAGTAATTTGTTTTTTGGCGGTATAGTCCTCCTTCATTTTCTTGTAAGTAGGTATCTTGAATTAAAACCTCTGTACCGTTAAATTGCTTGACAGTGCAGTTAGCTTGATCAACCGCTCCCTGATTCAATTTTGAACTGGCGATCGCCAAAGGAATAATTACGTTCCATTGATCGCCAACAGACTCGGCAACGACTTGTCCACTCCAGTCTGCATTGAACTGATAAATCAACGTGCGATCGCACTCCACTGCTTGCCGCAATTCTTCGGTCGTGGCGTAGAAGATAGTCTCTAGTTCTAAGGTTGCGCGCATCTGTTGTAGCACTCGGGCGGCGGCTCGCTCTCGTTGGGCGGCTTGAGAAAACTGCTCCTGGCTTTGCTGTAACGCTGCCTCTGTAACGATCCGTTCTTGAATTTCGGTTTCTAAAGTAATGTTGGCAGCCATCAGTGCAGCGGTTCGCTCTGTCACCCGAAACTCTAGTTCTTCATAGGCACGATGTTTCTCATCTTCTGCCCATTTTCGTTGCAGTTCTGTTGCTGCCCGCATTGCAAACACACTGAACAAAGCTTGGGTGCGATCGTCGTTTACAAAAGGTTTGACATCGAAAATACAGAGTTGACCAATTGCCTGCTGATTTACATCCAGCAGAGGCACACCCATATAACTTTCGGCTCTCATTTCTTTAAGTTGAGGCGCACTAGAAAAAAGCTGCTGTAACTGGTCGGGATAAGCAAACAAACACTTACTCTCGATTGCCACCCGACAAGGAGTGCCAGATAGGTCGTACTCAATGTTTTCTACTAACCGTCCATTTGACCAGCGGGCAAGACTTCGCAACGTTTGTAAGGAATCGTCAGCTATTTCGCAAACCATGACGTTAGCTACATTGAGAGCGATCGCCAGGTTTTGCACCAGTGCCGCAAAGAAGTCGTTTCCAGTTACAGCCGCTGTTCCGGCAACAATCATCCGCAGAGTCTCTTCAGCTTGCTGCCGCTCTGCTACCTGCTGCTCTAGTTTGCGGTTGACGGTTTCTAATTGCTCTGGCGTTTGTAGTGCCAAAAATTGCGGCAGCAGTTCAACCAATTGCAAGGCAGTATAACAAGAAACCAGCGCTGTCATTGCCTGCACTATGCCTGAAACCCAGTAAGCCGGATACCAGAGCGTCAAAATATTGAGGAGATGCCCCGTGCCACAAAGGACAATAAAGGCTCCAAATAGCAAAAATACTTTAGAAAACGGGATATCTGCTCGCTTTCGGACAAAGTAGACGAGCATGGCTGGAATAGAAAAGTAAGCAACGGCAATCAGGGCATCACTGACGAGGTGCAGCCCCACTAAAGGCATCTGCCACAGATAGCAATGTCCGTGGGGAATGTATTGACTAGGTGACAGAAGATTTTTGAGCAGTTCTAGCATGTTCTTCTTAAGAAAACGAACTCAGGGATATTAATGACAACCAGGCAAGCATAAGCCAATACAGCGCCTATAGTGGAAGACAATGATTATTGCAGTGTGCCCAATTTAGTTCTCATAGATGCTAAACCGTTGAAGTGAGGGTTATTATGATTCACACTTGTTAGCATCAATGCTCTGAGGGGGAATCCTTAGCTAAAGAAACTTGTTTCGTTAGATAGGTTAAGTAGCTTTATGCTGACACGCAACACGATCGCCCTTCCCGGCTACTCCATCATTGAGAAACTTTATGCAGGCTCTCGGACGCTGGTTTACCGGGCAATTCGTGAAGTAGACCAGCACCCCGTTGTCATTAAGCTCCTAAAAAATGAGCATCCTAGTTTTAGTGAACTGGTACAATTTCGCAACCAGTATACGATCGCCAAAAATCTAGATATTCCGGGCATCATCAAACCCTACAGCCTGGAACCCTATGGCAAGAGCTATGCCCTCATTATGGAAGACTTTGGCGGTAGCTCTTTGCGGCATTTTGCTGATGAGCGATCGCTGCCATTGGAGCAATTTTTGGCGATCGCTCTACAACTGATAGATATTCTGCATCCGTTGCACCAGCAGCGCGTTATTCACAAAGACATTAAACCTGCTAACATTCTGATTCAGCCTGCAACCCAGCAGGTGAAGCTGATTGACTTCAGCATTTCCTCTCTGTTGCCCCGCGAAACCCAGGACATTAAACCTCCCCATGGATTAGAAGGAACGCTGGCATACTTGTCGCCTGAGCAAACTGGACGAATGAACCGATGCATTGACTACCGCAGTGACTTTTACTCTCTGGGTATCACGTTCTATGAACTGCTGACCGGGAAACTGCCCTTCCAATCCAACGATCCGATGGAGATGGTGCATTGCCACATTGCCGAACAGTCTCCCTCGCTTTGTACGCTTAATCCAGATCTGCCCCCCATGTTAGGCGAGATCATTGGTAAGCTCATGGCAAAGAACGCTGAAGACCGTTACCAAAGTGCGTTAGGGCTAAAGCATGATCTCAACTGTTTGATACAACGACAGGCGGTGGGTAACCTGGATGTGTTTGAGTTGGGACAGCAGGATTTGTGCGATCGCTTCTTAATTCCTGAAAAGCTGTATGGGCGCGAAGCCGAAGTTCGGACGCTGTTAGAAGCTTTTGACCGAATTGCCCAGGGCGCATCCGAACTCATTTTAGTAGCTGGATTTTCTGGCATTGGTAAAACGGCAGTCGTTAATGAAGTGCACAAGCCGATCGTTCGGCAGCGGGGCTATTTCATTAAAGGTAAGTTCGACCAGTTCAATCGCAACATTCCCTTCTCTGCGTTTGTCCAAGCCTTCCGAGATTTGATGGGACAGTTGCTCTTAGAATCTGACACCCAATTGCATAACTGGAGAACTCAGGCGCTCAATGCTCTCGGTGACAATGGGCAAGTCATCATCAACGTGATTCCTGAACTGGCACAAATTATCGGCGCACAACCTGCTGTATCTGAGCTAGTGGGAACTGCTGCCCAAAATCGGTTTAATTTACTGTTCCAAAAGTTCATTCAGGTTTTCACAACGCCCGAACATCCGTTGGTCATATTTTTGGATGATTTACAGTGGGCAGATTCAGCATCATTGAACCTGATGCAGTTATTAATGAACGAGTCTGAAAGTGGCTATCTGATGCTGATTGGTGCCTACCGAGATAATGAAGTTTCTCCTGTTCACCCACTGATGTTGGCTTTGGGTGCAATCAATAAAGCCAAGGCAACAGCGAACACAATTACTCTGCAACCCTTGAGTCAAAGCAGTCTTAATCAGTTAGTTAGCGATACGCTCAATTGTCGGTTAGGATTTGCAGCACCCTTAGCCGATTTAGTCTACCAAAAAACCAAAGGTAATCCTTTCTTTGCAACGCAATTTCTCAAAGTACTGCATCAAGATGGACTGATCACCTTTGACTTACAAGCAGGACTTTGGCAGTGTGATATTGTCCAGGTGCGCGAAGCAGCACTAACCGATGATGTCGTTGAATTGATGGCAACGCAGTTAAAAAAGCTCCCGGAAGCCACTCAAACTATCTTGAAACTGGCAGCTTGTATTGGTAATCAGTTTGACTTAAAGACGTTGGCGATCGTCTCTGAGCAGTCGGAAACAGATGCTGCAGCAGCATTGTGGAAAGCCTTACAGGAAGGATTAATTCTGCCGCAAAGTGAAGTTTATAAGTTTTATTTAGGAACGCATGAGATAACGCAAATCACAAAACATGAATCACTTAATCATGAATCACTTAATCATGAATTACTCAAGCATGAATCATTAAATTACAAGTTCCTACACGATCGCGTTCAACAAGCCGCCTACTCTCTGATTCCTGCTGATCAGAAGCAAATTACCCATCTTCAAATCGGACGATTGCTGCAACAAGCTACAGCCAAAAGTGAACAGGATCAGATGTTGTTTGCGATCGTCAATCATCTTAATAAAGGTGCATCTTTAGTTGAAGATGAGCAAGAGCAACAGGAACTCATACAGCTAAACTTGTCGGCAGGACAAAAAGCAAAAAGTGCAACTGCTTATGCAGCATCATTAGACTACTTCAACACATGTATTGCCTTGCTAAGAAGCAATACTTGGCAACATCAATATGATCTCACTCTCGCACTCTATGACGGGGCAACTAACGCCGCTTATCTGAGCACAGACTTTGAGCAGATGGAGCATCTGGCAGCGGTAGTGCTAGAGCAGGCGCATTCCTGGCTCGATCGCGTCACCACCTATGAGGTTAAAATTCAGGCTGGCATTGCTCAAAATCAGCATCTAGAAGCGTTGCGGCTGGCACGAGTAGTGCTAGAACAACTGGGAGTACATCTGCTAGAGCAACCGACTCAGGCAGAGGTTAGACAGGCGTTGGAGCATACTCAGGTGGTGCTTGGCGATCGGGCGATCGAATCTCTGCTAGAGTTGCCCGAAATGATTGCATCAGATAAGAAAGCAGCAATGGTGATTCTATCGAACATTATGTCTGCGGCTTATCAAGTGGCTCCCAACTTATTGCCCTTGATCATTCTTGCCCAGGTTGATCTATCGGTACAATACGGGAATGCACCGGAATCAACTTACGGCTATGTGATGTACGGGTGGATGCAGATTTCTGCATTGGGTGAGATTGATGCAGGTCATCGCTTCGGGCTACTGGGAATGAACCTGCTACGGTGCATTCATGTGCCCAAGCTCAATGCTAAAACCTTTTTTGGATTCTACAACTCCATCAGCCATTGGAAAGGATCTGCAAAAGACACGCTTTCAGGCTATCTGCAAGCTTACGCCAGTGGATTAGAAACAGGTGATTTGGAGTATATTGCCCTCAGTCTCATGTGCTACAGCTACACTGCTTATTTCAGTGGGCAGGAACTTTCTGCCATCAAACAGACGATGGACGATCACCGCAAGATCATTCAGCAATTTCGTCAGGATGGCTATCTTCGCATTCAAAGTATTTACTATCAAGCGGTACTCAATTTACTGGAACCTACGGCTGAACCCGATCGCTTATGTAGCGAATACTATAATGAAGATGAAATGATTCAGCTTCACCTCACAGCCAATCAATTGCTGGCGCTCTATCAAATTTATTTCAATAAACTGCTCCTTTCCTACCTGTTTCATCGGTATGAACAGGCGCTAGAAAATGCCCGTTTGACAGAACAGTATTCGAGTGCAGCAACAGGACTCTTGCACATACCAATTTTCTACTTCTACGATGCGCTGGTGCGATTAGCAACTTATCCAACTGCCAGTAAAACGGAGCAAATCGCCATTCTCGATCGCGTTGCATCTCATCAGGAAAAGCTTAGTCAATGGGCAGTTCATGCGCCGAGTAATCAGTCGCATCGCTGTGATTTAGTTGCGGCAGAACGATGTCGAGTCTTAGGTCAGAGGGCTGAAGCGATCGACCTGTACGATCGCGCCATTGTTAGAGCTAGAGAGAATGAATATATTCAGGAAGAAGCGATCGCTAACGAACTAGCGGCAAAATTTTATCTAGAGTGGGGCAAAGGGCGCATTGCTCAGGAATACTTGATCAACGCTTACTACGGCTACGCTCACTGGGGCGCTAAAGCCAAAATTGTAGATCTAGAAACACGCTATCCTCAACTGCTTGCCCCCATTCTACAGCAGCGCCATTCCCCGTTATCTGTCAACGAAACTGTCTTGGCATCGACTACAGACACTTCTACTACTTTCGGCAGCATTTCGGATGCGCTTGATCTAGCGGCTATTCTCAAAGCTTCTCAAACTTTGTCCAGCGAAATTGAATTAGGCAAGCTCCTTGCTACCTTGCTGCAACTTATCATTGAAAACGCTGGAGCCGATAAGTGTGTGCTGATGCTAGTGCGAGACGATCGCCTATTTGTTAAAGGGTTAACAACTTTTGGGGCAGAACCTGTTGTGCTGCAACGAATTCCAGTAGAGGAGAGTCAAGATATTCCCCTCAAACTAATTTATGGTGTCAAAAACCGCTTAGAGCCGATCGTGTTGATGGATGCTACGGCTCATTCTGAATTTGCCAGTGATTCTTACTTCTTGCGGCAACAACCTAAGAGTATTTTGTGCAGCCCAATTTTGCATCAGGGAAAGTTGCTGGGTATTGTGTACTTAGAGAACAAATTGACGATTGGCGCGTTTACCCGCGATCGCGTGCACATCCTCAACTTGCTCTGTGCTCAGGCTACTATTTCTCTAGAAAATGCTCGCCTTTATCAGCAGGCACAGGAATCGCTAGAAGAAGCTAGATTGATGAAATTCTCGATCGATCAGGTGACGACACCTGTATGCTGGACAGAGCCAGACGCTCGTATTTCCTATGCTAATAATGCTTTTTGTCGAGATTTAGGATACTCTCATGAAGAGATTCTTGACAAATATGTATACGATCTAAACCCAGATTTCTCTAAAGAAAATTGGTCAGACCACTGGCGATCGATCCATCAACAAGGATCAGCGACATTTGAAAGCAGAATGTGTAATAGCGAAGGGACTTACCATCCAGTTGAAGTCACGATTAACCACATTACGTTTCAGGAAAAAGAATATCACCTGACATTTTTAGTCAACATCAGCGATCGCAAACGTGCCCAGTCTGCCATCCTTCAAAAATCTCAGGAGTTAGAACAAGCTTTACTACACTTGCAACATGCTCAAATCCAGGTTGTGCAGAGTGAAAAGATGTCAGCTTTAGGAAAACTAGTTGCAGGTGTAGCACACGAAATTAACAACCCGCTGGGTTTCATTGCAGGCAATTTGCAACCTGCCCTCGATCATGTCAAAGATACTTTTAGATTGATTGATCTATATCAGCAAGAATATCCTCATCCCAGTGACGTAATTCAAGCAGAGATAGAGGCAATTGACTTAAATTATGTGCGGCAAGATTTACTTAAATTAATTAGCTCAATGAAACTTGGAGTCGAGCGGATTCGTGGCATCAGCACCAGCCTCCGCATTTTCTCTAGGGCAGATCAAGATCATAAAGTAGACTTCAACATCCATGAGGGGATTGATAGCACAATTTTGATTCT
>JBBRCV010000268.1:0-7245 GCA_038204505.1 Elainellales cyanobacterium | reverse complement strand
AACGGCTAGCCAATGTTGAATGAGCGGATGGGGCGGGACATAGACGCGGAGTTGGAGAGCCATTGAATGGTAAAAGTCACGATTAGATTACCGATTACATTACCATTCATCGGGAACGGTAGGCAGTTACGGCAACTCCTTCAGAACATCTGTCAGAATCTCAATGATTTGATCGATTTGGTGTTTTTCAATGATCAGCGGCGGCGAAAGGGCGATGATGTCGCCTGTCGTCCGGGTTAGTAAACCCTTCTCGTAGCAACGCAGGAAGCAGTCGAAGCCGCGATCGCCAGGTTTACCGGGAATTGCTGCTAGCTCAATGCCTGCGACTAAGCCGATATTGCGAATATCGATCACATGGGGCAGACCTTTGAGAGAGTGAACTGCCTCTTCCCAATAGCCCGAAAGCTCATGTGCCCGTTGAAATAGACCTTCCTGCTCGTAAATATCTAGCGTGGCTAGTGATGCTGCACATGCCACCGGATGACCGGAGTAGGTGTAGCCGTGGAACAGCTCGATCGCATTTTCTGCACCGCTCATAAAGGCATCGTAAATACCAGGACGAACAAAGACGGCTCCCATAGGTACAGTGCCGTTTGTAATGCCTTTCGCCACGACCATCATATCGGGCATAACGCCAAAGTACTCGGTGGCAAAACTGGCTCCCAGTCTGCCAAAGCCTGTGATTACTTCGTCAAAAATCAATAAAATTCCGTACTGGTCACAAATTTTCCGCAACCCCTGTAAATAGCCTTGCGGTGGAATCAAGACTCCAGTTGATCCAGCGACGGGTTCGACGATAACAGCAGCAATATTAGAGGCATCATGGAGCGCCACAATTCGCTCTAAGTCGTCGGCTAAATGAGCGCCCCATTCAGGCTGCTGCCGGGTGAAGGCATTGTGTTCTAGATTATGAGTGTGGGGTAGATGGTCAACTCCGTTAAGCAAGCTACCGAAGAACTTGCGGTTGCCGCCAATACCACCGACAGAAATGCCGCCGAAGCCAACTCCGTGATAGCCCCGTTCGCGTCCAATTAAGCGTTGGCGGGTGCCTTGCCCACAAACGCGGTGATAGGCGATCGCAATCTTCAGCGCCGAATCGACTGCCTCAGAGCCAGAGTTGGCAAAAAACACATGGTCGAAGCCAGAAGGCGCTACCTTGATGAGGCGATCGGCAAGTTCAAAAACGCCGGGATGCCCCATTTGAAAGGTGGGTCCAAAGTCTAGCGTCATGACTTGCTTTTGGACGGCGTTGGCGATCGCCTCTCGTCCGTGCCCAGCATTGACACACCATAAACCTGCTACTCCATCTAGCACCTGTCGTCCATCTTCGGTGGTGTAATGCATCCCTTTTGCCGATGCCATGATACGCGGGGCAGATTTGAACTGCCGATTTGAAGTGAAGGGCATCCAGAATGCTTCGAGTTCGGGGCGAGTGAGTGGGTGCATAGTTCTTAGTACGTGTATACTATTTTTGAGATAACCTGGTGATAGAAGTGATCGACTTCTGAACCGACCTATGCCTGGGGCAATAACGCCACAATTTGATCAACAAACTGTTGGTGATCCACTACAGGCTTAGAGATGTAATCATCTGCACCGCTTTGTAGTAGGAAGTTCTCGCGATCGCCCTCCATGGCGTGAGCGGTCACTAAAATAATAGGCAAATTGGCGGTCTCTGGATCAGCTTTTAACATCTGCGTGATCCGAATGCCATCGACTGGTTTACCCTGATAAACGCTATGGGAGAGCGAAACGTCCATTAAAATCAAGTCTACTTCCCGCGACTGGGCAATTTGCATCACTTCATCCACGTTTTCTGTATGCTTAACTTCCAGTCCCGCCCGTTTGGTCAAAATCTTGGAAAACACTCGTGCGTTAATCAAATCATCTTCTACTATCAGAACCGTCTTCATAAGCTGTCTACCTGTTCAATCTCAAAACGCTGTACTTTGTTAGTCTTTGATCAATCAATCTACAGTTAGATGCCTATTCATAAGCCTACGATATTACTGTTAAAACAACCTGCTAAAAACACAGGAATATTAACCTTTCTAATCAAGGCATCTGAAAGGCAAACCGTTTTTCACTCACACTGCCTTCCCCACTTTTTAATCTTCAGGAACCCGATCTCATGGCTGACCAATTAAGCATTCTTCCCGCAGGGCAGGTGATTCCAACCGCATTACACATTGAAGTGCAACAGTCCTATCTGGAGTACGCCATGAGTGTCATTGTCGGGCGGGCGCTACCCGATGTGCGAGATGGACTCAAACCCGTGCACAGACGGATTTTGTACGCCATGCATGAGTTGGGTTTAACGCCCGATCGCCCTTATCGTAAATGCGCTCGCGTGGTGGGGGATGTGCTGGGTAAATACCATCCCCACGGCGATCAGTCAGTCTATGATGCCCTGGTGCGGATGGTTCAGGACTTTTCCAGTCGTTACCCGTTGCTAGAGGGGCACGGCAACTTTGGATCGGTCGATGACGATCCACCAGCGGCAATGCGGTATACCGAAACACGCTTAGCGTCGGTGGGCAATGAAGGGTTGCTGAACGAGATTGGGGAAGCGACGGTTGACTTTACTGGGAACTTTGATAATTCTCAGCAGGAACCGATCGTTTTACCCGCTCAGCTACCCTTCTTGCTGCTGAATGGTTGCTCTGGTATTGCGGTTGGCATGGCGACTAATATTCCGCCCCACAACTTAGGGGAAGTAGTCGATGGATTAATTGCCCTGATTGATCGTCCTGACTTGCCCGATGCTGATTTGTTCCGGCTGATCCCTGCACCAGATTTCCCCACAGGTGGCGAAATCCTCAGCTTGGAAGGTGTTCAGGATGCTTACCGAACCGGGCGAGGCAGTATTCCGGTGCGAGGCGTTGCCACCCTGGAGGAAGTAACGGGGCGAGGACGGCAGCGGCGGATGGCGATCATTGTGACGGAACTGCCGTTTCAGGTGAATAAGGCAAGTTGGATTGAGAAAATTGCTGACTTGACGAATCAGGGCAGAATTGAAGGAATTATTGATATCCGGGATGAGAGCGATCGTGATGGAATGCGGGTGGTGATTGAGTTAAAGCGCGATGTTCAGCCTGCTACGGTGCTGAATACGCTTTACAAAATCACGCCCTTGCAAAGTAACTTTGGGGTGATTATGCTGGCGATCGTCAATGGTCAGCCGCGCCAGTTGCCGCTGCGAGAGCTATTGCAAACCTTCCTCGACTTCCGCGAAGAAACGCTGACTCGGCAATATTCCAACGAGCTAGAGAAAGCTGAAGGGCGAGCGCATATTTTAGAAGGGCAGCTACTGGCGCTGGAAAATTTGGATGCTGTCATTAATATTTTGCGGAATGCGCCGGATGGCACAACGGCGAAGATACAGATGGAGGAGGAGCTAGAGTTTAGCGATCGCCAAGCTGATTCCATCTTGTCTATGCCTCTCCGTCGGTTGACCGGATTAGAACGGCAGAAGCTTCAGACCGAGTTTGAAGAAATGAGTCAGCGCATGGAGGAACTTCACCTGCTGCTCGACAACCGTAAGGAGTTGCTGAAGTCTTTGAAAAAAGATTTGCGATCGCTCAAGCGCAAATACGCCGACCCGCGCCGCAGCCGGATTTTGACCGCTACCGAACGGGCGACCGAAACCGCTCAGCTTGCCGAAATTGCGGCTGAAGAATTGGTAGCAGAGGAAACGATCGTTGAACTAACGCAACGGGGTTATGTGCGTCGTTTGACTCCGAAAGCATTTCTGAAGCGGCAGCAGCCAAAATCGGAGGAAGTGCCTACGGGCAAATTGATTGAGAGCGATGACTTCACAACTGAGATGCATCGGGCGATCGAAAAGCAGCAATTGTTGGTACTGACCCGGAGCGGTAAAGCCTACACCGTTAATATGGGTGATATTCCCTTAACGCCGCGTCAGTCTAAAGGAACGCCCACAGTGGCGCTGCTCCCGGTCACGGCTCAAGGTGAAACCGAAACGATCGTGGCGCAGTTTGTTTTGCCTAGTAATCCGGAAGATTTGAAAGGCTGGTATTTGGCAATGCTGACTCAACAAGGGCGGATTAAACGGGTTGCCCTATCAGAATTTACGAATCTTAGTGGACGGGGGCTGACCGCCACAAAAATTAAAGAGGATGACGAGTTAGCCTATGCCATTCAGGTACAGGTGGGTGATCAGTTGGTAATTGGGACGACGGGCGGACGGATTTTGCGGTTCCAAGTCGATGATGAGCAAATTCCGGTGATGGGTCGGGCGGCTCAAGGGATTCAGATTGTTCGGCTGCGGAAGCAAGAGGCACTGGTAGGCTGCGTGGCGCTGGGCACTGAGGACGAGATGTTACTGGTGTCTGCTCAGGGCTATGCAAAGCGAATGCAGGTAAAGCTAGTGCGAATGATTAAGCGAGGGGATTTGGGCATTCAGGGCATTCAATTTGCTTTGAAAACCGACGTTTTGGCGGCGATCGCCCCAGCCTTCCCCGATACCGAAGTTACCTTGATGACGAACGAAGACCACATGATCAAAAACCCTATTAAGGCAATTCCTCAACAGGGCAGAGAAGGCAAAGGTAATCGCCTAGTTAAGTTGAACAAACAGGAATTGGTGAAGGAAGTGGCGATCGCCGATATTGAGCAAGTAGCAGATTAAGAGACCCAAGAAGCTACCACCAGCGCAGTTCCAAATAACCCAGCGCGGGTCGGTTTTGCTCTTCTTCGGTGTTCCATTCCACCAGTTTGTAAGTGCCAAAAATGTGATCCCACCAGTCCACAGCCAGGCCAAAGTTGTGGTGCCACATCCCATATTTATGATGAACGTAATGCACAGGCATCTTCATCCAGAAAACCTTTGCCGGATTTTCGTGCTGAAGCTGGTGGGCGTAGGCTGAAAAGGCGGCGAAAAATAACGCACCCAAAAACCAGCCCAGTCCTGCTTGCCAAGACACAAAAAACACCAAGCACATGACAATCAGGCTGCCTTTAACGTAATCCAAAAACTCCCAGAGAACTCCCTGCCCTTCATTGCGGCGATGATGATCGCGGTGGCGTTCGCCAATCTTTCGAGAGACATGCATGAGGCGATGCAGCCAATACTCAACCAGGCTAGCCAGAACAAACGCAGCAATAAAACAGGCGATCGCAACCATCCACATAGCCATAACTTTCCCCACACCCAAAAAATACAAAAACCAGTCTCAGTATTTTAACGGTTCTTGCCCTAGAGTTCAGTCCAAAAGGGTCACTCAGAGAAACTGTCTACTCTTTATTCAAAGCCCCTCACCCTGGGATGGGAGAGGGGCTGGGGGTGAGGGTATCTCTAGAACTTACTCAGCGGACTTCAACTGAGTCGCTTTCAGGGTTTTTTGGCGATCGATTTTCAGCACCAATACGCCTAAAGGTGGCAGGCATAGATCGATCGAGTAAGGACGGTTGTGGAACGACCATTCTTCAGCCCACTTGCCGCCAAGGTTGCCCATATTGCTGCCGCCATACTCACGGGCATCGCTATTAAACAGCTCGGTATAAAACCCTAGCTCAGGCACACCGACTCGATAGTGGGAATGGGGCTGAGGCGTGAAGTTGCACACCGTCACAATGAATTCCTCAGCATCTTTCCCGCGCCGAATAAAAGACACTACGCTATGGCGATTATCGGTGCAATCCACCCACTCAAAGCCATCCTGCGAGAACTCTTGGGTATAGAGAGCTGGCTCAGTCCGATAAAGATGGTTGAGCTTGCTAATGCAGTACTTGAGGTTTTGGTGAGCAGGGTTTTGAAGCAACTGCCACTCCAAATCACCCCACACGTTCCACTCACTCCATTGCCCAAACTCCATGCTCATGAACAGAGTTTTTTTGCCGGGATGGGTGAACATGAAGGTGTACAGACAGCGGAGATTAGCAAATTTCTGCCATTCATCCCCTGGCATTTTGCCAATCATTGGACTCTTACCATGCACCACTTCATCGTGGGACAGCGCCAGCATAAAGTTTTCGTTGAAGGCATACCAAATGCTAAACGTGACGTTGTTTTGATGGAACTGCCGGAACCAGGGGTCCATGTGGAAGTAATCCAACATGTCATGCATCCAGCCCATGTTCCACTTCAGATTGAAGCCTAGTCCACCGAGATAAGTGGGCCAAGAAACCATGGGCCAATCGGTAGATTCTTCGGCAATGCTCAACACGCCAGGAAAGTAGCTGAAGAGGGCGTGGTTCAGTTGGCGCAAGAAGTCGGCGGCTTCGATGTTTTCTCGACCTCCGTACTGGTTCGTGACCCACTCACCCGGATTGCGGCAATAGTCGAGATAGAGCATAGAAGCAACAGCATCGACACGGATTCCGTCAATATGGTACTTGTCAAACCAAAATAGGGCGTTTGCTACCAAAAAGTTACGAACTTCGTTGCGGGAGTAGTTAAAAACCAGAGTGCCCCATTCCGTGTGTTCGCCTTTGCGGGGGTCGGCATGTTCGTAGAGGTGAGTACCATCGAAGTTGGCAAGCCCGTGTCCGTCTTTAGGAAAGTGAGCGGGAACCCAATCTACAATTACGCCAATGCCATTTTGGTGACATTGGTCAATGAAGTACATCAAGTCTTGAGGAGTGCCGAAGCGGGAGGTGGCGGCGTAGTAGCCTGTTACTTGATAACCCCAAGAGCCATCGAAGGGATGTTCGGCAACGGGCAGCATTTCGATGTGAGTGAAGCCCATCTCTTTGACGTAGGGAATGAGGCGATCGGCAAGTTCACGATAGGTCAGAAACCTAGCTCCGGGCTTGAGGTCTGCCACAATGACGGGGGCAACAGGCTTACCGTCTACATCTAGCGCAGGCTGGGAAGCAGAGCCATGCAGCCAAGAGCCAAGGTGAACTTCATACACCGAAACTGGATGAACTAAGGGTTCTGTGTGACGGCGGGCTTCCATCCACTCGCTGTCTTGCCATTGATAGCTGTCTACATCTGCCACAATAGACGCTGTTTTGGGGCGCACTTCTTGCTGGAACCCAAAAGGGTCGGACTTTTCGTAGATGTGTCCAGCTTGGTTTTTGACTTCGTATTTGTAGTGAGTTCCCACGCCTAAGCCAGGGATAAACAGTTCCCACATGCCGCCATCGCGCAGGCGCATTTGGTGTTGACGACCATCCCAGTTGTTGAAGTCGCCGAGGAGGGAAACGTTGCGGGCATTAGGTGCCCAAACGGCAAAGTAAACGCCTTTGATGCCTTCTTGCTCGGTAGCGTGTGCGCCT
>JBBRCV010000267.1:0-7277 GCA_038204505.1 Elainellales cyanobacterium | reverse complement strand
AAATCCCGGCGACCACGGTTCCGGCATTTTCGGCTGGCAAATTATTTAAAGAAATGGTGGCACCCGCCAAGTAACGGGAATTTCAGTGCAAGATTTTTCATTCGCACAACCCGTCAACCGCCCTCAGCACGGGGGGAACATCGCTTGGGCAGCATCGCTAGCAGGCTGTTCTCCCCTAGATATTTTAGATTTTTCTGCCAGTATTAATCCTTTAGGCCCCCCACAATCGGCGATCGCTGCCATCCAAGCTAATTGGGACAGCCTCACCCATTACCCCGATCCCCGCTACCGTCGTCTCCGCCAAGTTATCGCCGCCCACCACCAGATCGATCCCGACTGGGTGCTACCCGGCAACGGTTCAGCAGAACTGCTCACATGGGCAAGCCGCGAACTCGCTGAACTCCCTAGCACAGCCCTCATTACTCCGGCATTCGGTGATTACTTCAGAGCCTTAAAGTCCTTTGGCGCAACTTTGCATCCCTGCCCGATCGCTTTAAGCGATCCCTTAACATCCTCGCAAGGGGTTGCCCTCACCGTATCCCCAACTCTGCCTAGTTCGCTGACCAACGCCGCTGGCTTACTGCTCAACAATCCTCATAATCCCACGGGCGCAATGTTTTCAGGTGAAGTGATTCGTCCTTTACTAGAACGATTTTCGCTCGTGGTTATTGACGAAGCATTTATGGATTTTGTATTGCCCAATCAACAGCAAAGTTTGATTTCATTCATTACTCAATATCCTAATTTGGTGATATTGCGATCGCTCACAAAATTCTACAGTTTACCGGGATTAAGACTGGGTTATGCGATCGCCCATCCCGATCGTCTTCAACGCTGGCAAGAATGGCGCGATCCATGGTCAGTGAACGTCCTCGCCGAAGCAGCAGCGATCGCGGTATTACAAGATACAGCCTTTCAACAACACACCTACGACTGGCTAGAGCAAACGCGATCGCCCCTTTATCACCAACTCGCTAACATTCCTGGACTTCACCCTCATCCCGGAGTCGCCAACTATTTTCTCGTCCAATCTGACTATCCTGTTCTGCAACTCCAACAAGAACTTCTACAGCAGCATAAAATTCTCATCCGCGACTGCACCAGCTTTGCTGAATTAGGCGATCGCTATTTCCGCATCGCCATCCGCACCGCCCCCGAAAACGATCGCCTCTTAAAAGGATTAACCCAAATCTTAACCACCCCAAAGTACGGGTAGTGCCCCCGTGCCTACCCTACTCCCCGCAACATCCAAAGGACACCTGGTGAAAGGAATCGACTACGACATCATTATCATTGGCGGCACCGCCACAGCTCGCTACGCCGCCGCCAAAGCTGCCCAAACCCAAGCTCGAATTGCTCTGATCGAATCCTCTCCCCATCTTATTCCCACTACTCTTCATCACCAAGCCCTCATCCAAGCTGCCCAAATTGCCCACCAAATGCGCCACGCCGACCTCTGGGGTTTCCCTTCCACGACTCCACCTATCCAATGGCAAACTTTAACCGAGTGGACAACTCGCGTTGCCGAAACCTTAAATCCAGAACAATCTCTCGATCGCTTAGCTGCCGCAGGAGTCGATGTGGTCATTGGCAAGGGTACATTTATTCGTCATCCTCAAGGACTGGAGATAAACGGCAGACTGATGCGATCGCGCACTTATATTCTTGCCCCCGCCACCCAACCCGCCATTCCCCATCTCACCAAAAATATCGCCTACCTCACCCCCGATTCACTGATTCATCAGCCTTGGGAAAGCCTCCCGCCACAACTGATTATTCTTAGCAACGAACCTGCGGGTGTTGAATTGGCTCAAAGCTTTAATAGGCTGGGCACTCAAGTTACGTTGATTGCTGAACAGGTACAGTTGTTGAAACAGGCAGATTCAATGGCGATGAATGAACTGCGATCGCAATTAGAAGCAGAAGGCATAACGATTCTTACAGACTGTCAGATCACTCAAATTCAACAGCAAGGAGATCTAAAACAAGTATGGGCTGGAGACAAAACTTTTGAAGCTGAAGAACTGCTAATTGCAATGGGACGGCGATCGCCATTAGAACACCTTAATTTAGAGGCGATCGATGTTGAGTGGCAACCTCAAGGCATTCCTGTTGATCGCTATCTTCAAACCTCAAATCTACAGGTTTATGCCTGCGGCGAAACCCTGGGCGGTTACGCTATTTCTCACCTGACACAGTACGAGGCAGACATTGCAGTTAGCAACGCTCTATCTTTTCAAAAGACCCAAACTGAATATCAATTTATACCGTGGGGAACTCTGACTCAGCCAGAGTTTTTTCAAGTGGGACTGACCGCAGCACAGGCAAAAAAAACTTATAGAGATGTCAAAATTCTCCATCAACGGATACCAAATAGAGCGGCAATTCAAAACGAAGTGGCTGGATTTTGTCAAATCGTGGTGCGGCGCAATGGCGATATCTTAGGAGCGCAGATGGTAGGCATGGGAGCAAGTGAGACAGTTGGAGCGATCGCCCTTGCCATGCGTTCCGGGCTAAAGGTGAAGGCGCTCGTTCAGTCTCTGCTAGGGCGATATCCTTTTTGACTGACACTTTTTGACTTACAATGCAGATTGCGACTTTTAGGGGCAACGTTAAGCCATGTCATTCCCTTCAGACCAATATTGGACTCAAGCCCTCGCTTTTTTGCAGCAACAGATTAAGCCCTCCGCTACCCTTTTAGCTCCTAACGAGTTTTTAGAGTTTTTCCCAGGCACATATCATTATCGCGTTTCTCATCTGTTTCCTGCCCGCTCTTACGATTTTGTGGTCTTTCACAAAGGCATGGTTGCAGAAGTCGATCAATCCCTATCCTTAGAAGTTCTTGAACAGTTCTATTTAGTATTCGCTAATGATGTTTTTGTGATTTATGCTCAAGCCAAACTGAGTCACATTCCAGAGCCAGATGAGCGGCAGGCTCAGGCTTTGGTAGAACAAATTGAAACCAGCGATCGCTTCGATTCTCTGCAAAACAATCAAAGCTGCGCCATCGTCGTTACTACTTATAACAACCCAGAAAACTTAGCGCGATCGCTTCCCCAAATCGTTGCCCTCGGTGCTCCTGTCCTTGTGGTTGATGACGGCTCCTCGCCTGAACAAGCCTTGCAAAATCAGAACATTGCAGAGCAGTATGGCGTTAAATTGCTGCGATCGCCCACCCATCAACGCCAGCCCAACGCCATTAATTTAGGCATTAGTTACTGGCTTGCCGACCCTACAATTGCTTGGATCTCGTACTTTCAAGATAACGTTAATGTCAGAGCAGATACGCTAACTGTTCTGGCGCAAATTCAGAGCCTTCAGCGTCCAATTCTTACCGGACGCGACGCACCAGAACATCCCCCAATTCATTCTGATACCATTGCCGATCGCCCTATTTTGCTGAAGCGATCGTCCCCCAGCATTCACTTCCATGCCCACCGCAGCTACTGGGCATCGGTACTGCCCATCCCCACCCCCGTTTTAGATTTACCAGGACGAGGCACCGATGAAGACTGGTGGATTACCGCTTGGTCGCCCCAATCCATTGTTAAACAAGGTGGAAACTTAGTTTGCGTACCGGGATTAGTCAGTACTTTTGCAGATGCGGAGATGCCCTTTAGCGGAGATCTCGAAGATACTGCGCCGCCTATTGCCTATGCCGTTCCTGCTGATCTTTCTAAAAAAGAAGAAGTGGAAGCGATCGCTCCTATCATTTCAGCCACTGTTCCAGCCGTTAATGCGATCGCAGATCCTCCCAACATCAACCCAAAAGACCTCAGCCTAGCAGGAGTCAAAGTTCTTATTGATGGCTATAACCTGCAACTGCCCCAAGGAACAGGCATTAAAACCTATGGTCTAAGCCTAATTCAAGCGCTTAACGAAATGGGTGCAAACGTTGATGTTTTACTCGGTCGAGGCGGTTACAAAGGCAACGAAATCCTCGATGAAGTCTACTTTTTTGACAACATTGATAAAGATCAAAACCTGCTGGTATTACTCAAAGGTTTATTAAAAACTGCATCAGGACCACTCTATCGCGCTAAACGCCGAAAACCCTCTAATAATTATGTCGTTAAGCGCGGTCAATACAGCGACGATTTTCTAAAATACGCCACCTCCTTTAACCTGCCCCAGTGCTACGATATCGCCAACGGTATTTACAAAAAACTCAACATCACAACCCATATTTCTGCTTCCGAAAAACTCGATATTTGGCACGCAACATACCCTCTGCCCATGAAGATTCGCGGAACGCAAAAAATCACGACGATTCATGACCTAATTCCGCTGCGATTACCCTACGCTACTCTTGATGACAAAGAGAATTTCTACTTTAAAGTTCGTGATGCGTTGAAAGAATCAGCAATTACAATCACAGTTTCAGAACACTCTAAGCAAGATTTGCTGACCTATTTTGATGTCGATCCCGATCGCATTGTAGTGACGTACCAACCGATCGCCCTTCAACCCCTGCAAGTTTCCAAAGAAGATGTTGCTTTTTCCGTTAAACGCTTCGGCTTAAGCTATCAGAACTATTTGCTGTTCGTTGGCGCGATCGAACCCAAGAAAAACGTCGGCAGATTACTCGATGCCTACGCAGCCCTCAACACCGATCTACCCCTAGTCATTGTGGGCAAAAAAGGCTGGCTCTGGGAAAACGAAATCGGTAAACTCTCCTATCTATTCGACTCTGACTCCTCAAAACAGGTGCGCCTCTTAGAATATGTTTCTACCGACAGCCTCCGTTACCTCTACCGGGGCGCTTACTGCCTCGTTTTTCCATCACTTTACGAAGGGTTCGGCTTGCCCCCCATCGAAGCAATGAACTTCGGCTGCCCAGTCGTCACGTCTAATGTGTCCTGCTTGCCTGAAGTATGCGGCAACGCAGCGCTTTACGTTGACCCCTACGATGTCCGGGATATTAAGGCAAAGCTAGAGGAAATTCTAGGGGATAAAGCCCTGCGCGATCGACTGGCGATCGCTGGGCGACAAGTAGCAAAGAACTTCAGTATGGAAAATTATCTCAAGCGGCTGCACGGCGCTTACCTTAAAGCCCTAGGATAGGTTTAAAGGCGTTGCTGAATGGGTCATGATTTAAGGTGTTTGTCGGATCGGGACTTGAATCACAAACTCTGTTCCTTCTCCGGGTGTTGAAAGGCATTTTAGCGTGCCATGATGGTTTTTGGTGATAATTTGATAGCTGATAGACATCCCCATTCCTGTTCCTTTCCCGACTGGCTTAGTGGTAAAGAACGGATTGAAAATATGTTGCTGAATTTCTGCGGAAATGCCAATTCCATTGTCTGAGATCGCAATCTGTACCCATTGGGAATCGATCGCTGAGGTGCAAATTATAATTTGATCAGAACTTGTCTTATTTTCCTGATCCTGCCGCTGATGATTGAATTCTTCAATGGCATCGATCGCGTTCACCAAAACATTCATCAGTACCTGGTTAAGTCGCCCTGGATAACATTCCACTAACGGTAACTTACCGTAGTTTTTAATCACAGCGATCGCCGAAGATTTCGGTTTATTTTTAAGGCGATGCTGCAATATCATTAGCGTACTGTCAATGCCTTCATGAATATCGACTGCCTTCAGTTCGGATTCATCCATGCGCGAAAAATTGCGGAGCGACAACACAATTTGGCAGATGCGATCGGTTCCCATCTTCATTGAGTTGATTATTTTAGGTAGGTCTTCTTGCAGGAACTCTAGGTCGATCGCCTCTAATTCCGCTTGGATTTCCTGAATAGAATTGGGATAGTAGGTTTGGTAAAGGTGCACTAACCCCATCAGATTTTGGGTATACTCTTGCACATGACGCAGATTGCCGTGAATAAAATTGACCGGATTATTAATTTCGTGGGCAATTCCGGCGACTAGTTGCCCCAAACTCGACATTTTTTCAGCTTGCACAAGCTGCACCTGAGTGCGTTGAAGTTCTTGAAGGGTAGCCGTTAGCTCTTGGTTAGCATGGCTTAACGCTGCTGTTCGCTGCTCTACTCGGAGTTCAAGTTCCTCATTGGCTTGCTTCAGGAATCCTTCTGCTCGTTTGCGATCGGTAATGTTGATCAGTGAGCCAGAAATTTCTGCTTCACCGTCAGCTTGAACAGACAGTTCTAACCAAACAATGACACCATTCTGATCACAAAAACGGAGTTCATAACAAACTCTAACTGGCTTGGATAGATTGTCCAGCATTCCCTGCCATAGGAGGCGATCGCGATGATCAATGAAAGCACTCAGCGGTTGAGCGATCGCCTCAGAAACGGGATAACCCAGTGTTATTGTCCAGGCTCGGTTAAGAAAAGTTAGGTAACCAAGGCGATCGCACTTAAATACAATTTCCTGTAGATTCTCAACAAGTTCTCGGTAGCGCCGCTCCGATTCCGATAACTTTTCCATCAAACGGTATTGAATTTGGGTATGCAATTCATTATTAATTTCGGACTCTGGCATTAATCTTCAACTCCTAAGCGTTGAAGCAGTTTGGTTGTGGAGATGGTATCTGCATAAAGCGGAAAAACGTTGGTGTGATAAAACTCCTGCTCAAAAACGGTACGAGCAGAGGTGCAATTGGAAAGTACGGAGACATGATAGCCCTTCTCATGAGCAGAACGTCCCGTAGAATCAATACAGACTGATGTGACCGCACCTGATAGCACTAAATGAGTAATCTGTTTCTGGCGAAGAATTTCGTTTAGATGAGTGCCTGTAAAAGCATTAAAGCCTCGTTTTCCAGGAATTTCGAGGATTCTACTGCGAAAGGGTAGCAGTTCTTCAATCATCTCAGCTCCCTCGCTGCCAGCCTGAAACGCGCCGACTTCCTTAATGATTTTGAGAATTCCTACAGGATCAATCAGTTCTTCATAATTTGGTGTAAAAAAGATGGGGGTTGCAGCAATTACAACTGGAGTTTTCACCAAATTTTGTAAGAGTCGAACGGTATTTTCCACAGCTTTTGTAGCTTTTGATGACTCTTCAATCACGCTATGTAAAATGCCGTCGGTTGAAAAGTAATCGTTTTGGAAACCAATCAATAGCAATGCGGTATTTTGCGGAGTCATCATATCTCAAACCAATTGAAGGACAAGCTATGAAAAGAATCAATACTTTCATAGTTCCCTAAACGGGGTCAAAGTATGATTGGAACAGGATTTTGCCTTAAGGCTGTAATACTTTCACTGCAAGGGTTTCAGCTTTGGTTTTGACCTTTCTAGTCCTCAAATTCATCAAATATGTTCACCTCTGCCAAATTTCGTAGGGGTCTC
>JBBRCV010000266.1:0-7342 GCA_038204505.1 Elainellales cyanobacterium | reverse complement strand
ATGTATTACGAGCAGGATGGAGAGCGGATCGAGATTAAAGAATAATTAGTTTTGAGAGAAAGCATGGATGAAATAGAAGCGATCGCTCTAAACATCGATCGCTTTTTTGTGACCCACGGTTCTGGAGTCGCCACTAGAACGCTGAACTGAGAAAAACACGGAGGTCTTCATCATGATTTCAACCTCCTTTATTGAATCTCTGAGATTCCCTATGTGATATGTGTCAGACTGTGAAGTGTGCGAATCACCTCTTCTCTAACAGACGCTCTTACTCCCACTGCCGTTGCCCTAGGAAATTTTGATGGCATTCATCAAGGGCACCGACAGGTGATATTGCCTGTTCTCAGGGGTGACTCTCAAACCCGTGCTACGGTCGTTTCTTTTTGCCCTCATCCCAGAGAGTTCTTTAGCGGACAGCCCCGCGCACTGTTAACACCTCAGTCTGAAAAAGCACTTCAGCTTCAAATGATGGGGGTTAAGCAATTGGTCTTGCTGCCGTTTAATCGAGAACTTGCAGCTTTAGACCCGCCGCAGTTTGTTAAAGAAGTTTTGGTGCGGCATCTGCAAGCCCAACAGGTTAGCATTGGGCAAGATTTTCGATTTGGATATCAGCGATCGGGAACTGCTGTCGAGCTTTGTGAAATCGCGGCAACTCACGGAATCGGGGTGACGATCGTTCCTCTGCTCACGTTTCAAGGGAAGCGAATTAGCACGTCAGCAGTTCGTGATTCGCTTGAGCAAGGAGATTTGACTACCGCAAACCGAATGCTGGGACGTTCCTATAGTTTGGTGGGCAAAGTCGTCGAAGGTCAGCAGCTAGGAAGAACGATCGGCTTCCCGACCGCTAACTTACGAGTTCCGTCTGAGAAGTTTTTGCCTCAACAAGGGGTCTATGGGGTGCGCGTGTTTGGGAAAGCGCTCAACCGTGAAAAACCAGTCCTAGGCGTAATGAACATCGGTAATCGTCCTACAGTGAACGGAACTCAGCGCACGATCGAGGTGCACTTGCTAGATTGGCAGGGAGATCTCTACGGTCAGGCTCTTACTGTAGACCTTGAGCAATTTATCCGCTCCGAACAGAAGTTTGCTTCACTTGATGAGCTAAAAACTCAGATCAAAGCAGATTGTGAAACGGTTAGAACCATGTTAGTTTCCGTTTTATAGCAGCGCTCTGTTTAGCGACGACCTTATCTAAATCGCTGAATCAACCGCTAACCGTGAAAATTTACTCTTGAGTCAACCTAAGTCATTTGCAGTTCAAACTGCTCAACTCTAGTAGATTCATTAGGAGAGTACTCGGCGTGACTTCTTCGACTCCCGCCACATCTCTGAGTAGGCTAATCCATAAACGTACTTCTCGCTCCTATCAGAACTTACTAGCGAGACTGTAATAACTTTGAGGCAAGGATGCCGTTTTAGGTGCATCATTGGCGATTACCCCCAGCACAGTCGTAGACGAAAACTTCAACTCCTCCAGAGCTGCGAGAACGGAAGGACGACTGGTTTTGCCCAAGCGCACCACCAGCGCTAGACTATCGCATTGAGCCGCCACCAGCCCACTATCAGCCAGTCCCAGCAGGGGAGGCGTGTCAACAATTACTAGATCAAACATTGCCTGGAGTTTTTGGAACAGGTGTTCGACTCGATTAGTAGTAAAAAGCTCTACGGGGTCGAGGGGAGGCCTTCCGGCAGTCAAAACTGTCAGGTTGATGTAGGAAGATGATGATTGAAGCACGCTTTGAATATCTTGGTCGCTCTGAAGCAGGTTACTAAACCCCTGCTGATTAGGAAGCCTTAATAATTCGTGAATTTTAGGATTGCGGAGATCAGCGTCAACTAATAACACTCGCTGCCCCATTGCAGCCGCTGTCATTGCCAGATGCAGAGCGATCGTCGATTTGCCCTCTCCCGCTTCTGCTGAAGTAATCGTGAGAGAACGGAGTGGAGCGTAAGTTTTGCTGAGTAAACTTAAATTTTTGGAGAGCGATCGAAAAGCCTCTGCCACCGGAACTGAAACCACCTGAGTCCGTGAGCTTTCGTGGGGAATCACCCCCAGTAAAGGCAACCGGGTCGCTCGTTTGACCTCATCCGCTTCATGCAGTAAATCCTGGGCTATCTCGGACAGGAACCCTACACCGATGCCCAATAACACTGCCAGTGTGGCAATTAACGCCAGAAGCTGAACCTTATTGGTGCTGTTGGTCTTAACTGGTTGACCCGATTCATCTAATTCCAATCGTGGAGGAGCGGTTAACTCCCAGGGAAGCTCCTGTTGAGCAACGTCAATTTGTAACGCTTCCCGACGGGTAGAAAATTTATTTAAACTGTCAGTTGCTAGTGTCAATTCACGCTGTAAATCAGTGTGCTGACGGGTGATCTCAGGTAATTGTTGAATTTTTTGATTCATCTCAGCTCGCACCTGGTTAGTTGCCTGACGACGAGCCTCTTCCACGGCAATAGAATCACCTGCCTTCTCTACAACCCTGCTTGCTTCCCGATTCAAAAGGGCTTGTAGATTCTGCCGTTTCTCCAATAGAGCCTGCATTGCCGGATTGGCTGGTTTGAGACGAACGGACTCAGCAGCAATCTGTCCTTCGACCTGCTGGTACTGACTTAGCAGGGTCGCATAATAGTTTGTTTCACCCAAAACGGACTGAGGACTTGAATTCTGTAGCTGTCGTGCCAGAGTCTCACGTTTAGCTTTCGCCTCTGCAAACCGGATCTGGTTATCGGCTTCGACTTGATCCAATCGGCCAGTGGCTTCCGTCAACTGCCTACCCTGCTGTTCAGGATCCACGATGGTGTAGCGTTGCCTCAGAGCTTGAATTTGCCGTTGCAGCAGATCAACGCGTTGGCGCAGAGGGGGGAGCTGACCGTCAATGAATTGAATGCCGCGCCGAATTGTAGATTGCCGTTCCTTCAGGCTGTAATTCAAATAAGCTTGAGACAGCTGATCGAGGATAAATTTTATTTTCTCTGGGTCAGTGCCCTGGTAGTTAACCTCAATCAGTTTGGTGCCTTGTTCCTTTTTGTCTGATGTCAGTGTCATAATCCGGGCAATCTTTAAGCTCTTGGTCAAGGTCTCATAGGTTATGTCGGGATAACGTTGGCTAATTTGACTGATCACAGGCTCCAGCAGTTTAGGGCCTCGCAAGATGCGGATTTGTGACTCGTAATCTAGGCTGGATTGTTCAATATTAATTTGTTGGTCGGGCACATCTGAACCCTGGGCGCGGGTAGAAGAACGTGCCAGTTGTTCTTCCGCTGTGATTGGCTCGACCAGGAGTTGAAACTCACCAATATATTGAGGAAGGGTTGATCTAGTCATTTGAAGCAATAACCCCCCGGCTAGCAGGGTTGTTCCCAGTGCAACCTGTGCCATCAATAGCGCCCGACGGCGAAAAACGGCTGCCAGCCAGCTTAAATCTCGCTTTCCGTCCTCAGTGTCAGTGGAAACAAGACTCTGGAATGGAGGATAGAGAGGTTTTCCGTTTGTTTCGGCAAGGTTTGGCGAAGAGTCTGGCTGTTTATTCATCTCTGTTTTGCATCAAATCAAGTGCCCGTAGCAGGTGAGATGCACCCATGTTTACAGCCCAAAAAGTCTCAACACACTGAAGACTGAAAAGACATTGCCAACTGGGGCTAGAACGGAATTTACACTATCTCCAAGTTTTGTAATGCCTGATCGCCCAACTACGATGATATCGTTATTCTGCATCGCCGGGTTGGTGCTGTCGTTGATTCCTTGGGAGAAGTTGATCGCAATCTCCCGTCTGGTTAAGCTACCATCTTGGTTGAGGCGAATCAGATCAACTGATTTGGCATTGGCGCGACGTTGATCAAACCCGCCAGCCGCCAGCAGTGCTTGGTTCAGGGGAGTGTTGGGAGGAACCTGCACGGTTCCTGGTTGTTTCACTTCACCGACGACATTGACTCGAATGGTATCGGGTGAGAAGCTAGCACTGGCAAGTTCGGAGGATTCGGCAAGAGTCAACTGGGTAATGGGGATAGTAATGGTGTCACCTGCCTGCAAAATAGTGTCCTGGCGGAGGTCTCCTTCTTTCAACAGCTTCAGCAGGTTAACATCAATGACTTGCTCGGTGCCATTGCGAGTCAAGCGGCGCACCTGAATATGACGGATATCTGCTTGGGGCTTAATGCCGCCTGCAATTTGGATTGCCCGAGTGACGGTTGGAAATGGCTCTCTAACAGTCTGATCGCTGTTGGTTTGATTGACAACACCGGGGACACCCGCCGTTCCAGTGCGAGTGTTGCCAGTCACCACATAGGAGCCAGGGCGAAATACTTCGCCGACTACGGCGATCGCAATAGGCTGGGAGCGATCGGCCGCAAAGTTAGCCTCGGCAAGTTGGGCTGATTCAACCAGATTGATTTGGGTAGCCGTGGGTATCAGGATGGAGTCGCCATCGCGCAAGGTGAGATCCTGACTACGATCGCCAGCTTGCAGAAATCGCCATAGGTTCACGGTCAGAGTTTGGCTGGTGCCGTTGCCCCTTTCCCTCCTGATCTGAATGCTCTTGACATCGGCTGCCTGGGTGATGCCGCCTGCTAGCTTGAGAGCACTGGTCAGGGTAGGGAAGGAGAGTCCGGTGGTGAGACTAGCTTGAGCTAGGGTAAGAGGGTAAGAGCCAGGGCGGTTGACTTCGCCAGTCAGGGTGATGTTGAGGGGTCGGGGGGTGAGCAGAGTAACTGTGGTAAGAGGGTTCTGAAAGAAGCGCAGATATTTTCGGGTGACGAGTTCGCCTGCTTGCTTCAGGGTCAGCCCCTTGACAGAAATGCTGCCTACTAAGGGAAGATTGAGCGTACCATCAACGAGTATCTGATAGCGGGCGTTTGAACCGCTGTATTCAGGAGCGTCGAAGATGTCGATTTGCACCAGATCTCCAGATCCCAGAGTGTAGGATTCGTTGGGGAGGGAGGAGACTGGTGGGAGAGCGGGAATGGAGAAATTAGAAGGGGGAAAAGTGATACGCTCAGCACTGTAGGCTAAGTTAGCCACAATAGTCCAAGCAAATAGAGTTAAGCCTGCTACGGACGAGCATTGGTAGAGCCTGGTAAAAACCACAGGTTTCCTCTGTAAAATTAGCTTAGTCGTCATAGTGGTTTTTAACGTTATTCATCCAAGCTTTACTAAAGAGTGGTTTGAGTTGCGCAACTTAACCGAGACCCGTTCTGTTGCTATCAATATACTGCATTGAACATCGTCAGTCTGGCCTATTACCGAAAGTATCTTGAAATCGTCAAAGTTTTCATTCCCGGCCATCTAGAGCTGTTGGCAGCATCGCTCAAGTGGTAGCCCTTCGTCAAGAGCATTGATATAGACCTCGACTGAAGCGATCGCGGAGCACTAAATTATTCTGAGAAGCGATCAGATTAACTTCAACCAAAGATTTAACCCTAGCGGATTCGTGAAACTCCGCCTGCACGTTTTGCAGGGACGTTCCGTGAAATGCCCCTTTCGTTATTTTTATGGTTGGTCAACTTGAAGTTGAGCGATGCGTGAGTCCAATGACTTCAGCGCTCGTCTCTCAAGGAAGGTTTTTGGGATCGTGTTGAGCGCGACTTCTTGCCTAATCTTTTGTCTAACTCTCTGCTCAATTCGTTCCTATTACGTTTTAGCCAGCTTTCGTGATGGCTTTGCAGGACTATTCAAGAAAGGCGGTAAGGGACAATTTAGGGCAATAATGGTCGCTCTCAATAACTCAGCCTCTTGATCAGTCACCGTGTTATCTAGCAGAACAGTATAAGAACACGCTTCCACGATCGCTTGTCTCAATTTTGGAGAGGCAACACTCAGCCGACTCAAACTTTTTCTTAACTCACTAAAATTCCAGTTGGGCGGCAATGTGGGCATGGTTTGTTGTCCGGCTCCGGGCAATCGAAATAGCCCCGATCGCAACGTATAAATAGTTGCATCTGAGTCCGTCTGTCCAACTCGTGCCAGTGCTGACACTACCACAACGCAATCTGACCAAATTAGGTCAAGTGTTGAGAATTGTTCTGGCTGAACAGATACACCCATGCAAGGCTGAAGACGAGCTTGCAAAATTACCAAAATCACAAACTCGGTTAGTGACCAACGGCCATCAACTTTGGCTAAACTCTGAACACTTTTGAACAATTGTTGACACTGAGCAGCAGAATTTTGAAGGAGAGCAGGAATCGCCAGATCGAGAAAAGGGAGACGATCGCGCGATACCAACTGTTCAATTTGAGGATGAAAAGCTAGCATTTGTTCACTAATCTCTGGCTCAGTCTGACGTAGCCACTCTACTTGCTGAGAGCGGACTTGCAGATTTTCAAGATCGAGTAACAGGGCATAGGTGAGGGCGATCGCGCCTTCACGTTTCCGAATTTCTGAACGCAATGATTCCGACACTTGCGCCAACAGTGATTCTGGATAGGCAACAGGCTTCGATCGAACGACCACCAATGGTTGGGAACTACTTGACCCTGCAAATCCGATCGCCAAAGAATCCTGTGATGCGCTGCCAGCAGTAGAGGCTGAGATTTGAGAGACATCCAACCCGCCCAAACGACGAAGACGTTGCCGAATCGGTGGATGGGTCGCAAACAGATCTTCTAACGAGGTGAACTTTATTGCACTCCCAAAAAACATATGACTCGATGACTCAGCATAGGGAGACTGAAGCCGCGAACCCACTCCGCCAATCTTCTGCAACGCTCCTGCAATTCCATCAGGGTTACGGGTGAACTGCACCGCCGAAGCATCGGCTAAAAATTCTCGTTGGCGAGACACTGCACTTTTGATCAACCGACCAAAGAGCAAGCCCAGTGACCCGGTCGCCATCAACGCCAAGCCAAAATACCAGAGCCAACTGCGATCGCTGTCTTCTGATTCGATCATCAGTCTGCCGATGATGTAGACAAACAAAATGCCGTGCAAAACGCCAACTAACCGCAGATTTAGCCGCATATCTCCGTTGAGAATATGACTAAATTCGTGACCAATCACGCCCTGCAATTCGTCGCGAGTCAACTGCTGCAAACAGCCGCGAGTTACGCCAATCACCGCATTTTTAGGGGTAAACCCTGCCGCAAACGCATTAATTCCTGACTCGTTGTCTAATAGATAGACCGCAGGTGGTGGAATGTTCGCCGCGATCGCCATCTCCTCGACAATGTTCAATAATTGCCGCTCATCAGCTTTCGCCATTTCTAATAATAGGAGCCGTCCGCCCAATTCTTGAGCAATGACGCTGCCCCCGTGTTGCAGTGATGAGATTTTGTAGAGACTCGCGATCGCGATCGTGACGATTGTCATGATCGCCACCCAAAAGAAGAGGTTTGGGTTCCACCA
>JBBRCV010000265.1:0-7456 GCA_038204505.1 Elainellales cyanobacterium | reverse complement strand
TCCGAAATAAAACGTTTTGGCGTACTCTGCGGTCACTTGACGGCAAAGTTCGTAAGCTTCCTCCAGGGGCACAAGAGTCATGACGCGGGGAGATTCAGGCAATTGCAGCATTACATTGCAGACGGGGGGTTAACTTCAGGTGATTGGGCTGTTCGCCACGCTATCCAGTATCTACTTAGATGGGACTCTAAGGAAACAGTATCGAGCGATCGCCGCCTTAATCACAGAAAATCGCAAGAATTCACAGCCGGACTACGCCGTTTGCAAATCCTTCACGGGTGGAACAGCAGGAGGAATCACAGGCTGTTCGGTAATGGCTTGTGCCGCAAGCTTACCAGAAAGGACTGCACCTTCCATACTTCCTAGGTATCGCTGCATGGTGTAGCTGCCTGCCAAATAGAAGTTGGCGATCGGCGTGGCTTGAGTCGGACGACAAGCCTGTCGCCCCGGTGTCGCTTTGTAGACCGATCGCGGGGTTTTGACAACTTTCGACTTCAGCATCTTTGCCGGATTCTCACCGCCTAGATGATCAGGAAAAAGTTTTTCTAATTCCTTCATCGTGGCGCTCACAATGTCTTCGTCGGAGCGATCGATCCAATCTTTTGCTGGCGCTAAAACGAGTTCTAGCATTGAGCGATCGGGATTTTCATACTCTCGGCAGGTGTTGCTCATGTCGGCATAGACGCTGAGCAAATCTGAGCGCGAGAACAAGAGCTGATCGATGTTTGACAGTTTGCGATCGAACCACAGGTGCAGATTAATCACCGGAACGCCCTCTAGCCCGTTGAGTTTCTCAAAAAACTCTATCTCTTGCCAGGGTTTCGGCATCAGTACTTTCATCACATCAACCGACATTGCCGACACGTAGAGGTCTGCCGTCAGAATCTCATCGGGTGCGCCGTTCAGCCCCCGCAGCAAGAAATGCTTCACAGTACCGTCATCGTTCAGAACAATTTCCTTGAGAGGGGAGCTAATCCTTACTTCGCCGCCGCGATCGCTAATATATTCGACCAACGGTTCGCACAAACGCTCAGTCGGAGAACCATCCAGGAAGGCGATTTTGGAGCCGTAACGCTCTTGCATAAAGCGGTTGATGGCGGTTAGAGGAATTGTGGCGGAGACTTCATCAGGATTAATGAACGTTAGCGCTTTGGAGGCGGCAATAAAAATATCGCTGTTGACGCGCTCATCCACGCCTTGCAGCCGCAGCCATTCCAGCAGGGAGTACTGATCCATCTTTTCGACGTACTTTTGCCCCCGAACGATCGCGGGTAAAAGCCCGATCGCAAACCGAATTTTCTGTTCCCAGGTCAACATGTCGTTGTTACGGATAATCGACATGATGACGTTGATGGGAGCCGGGATATCCGGGACATCGAACCGAGAGAGCGTCCCAGGCTTTTCGGGTTGGTTAAAAATGAGAGTGTGTTCTTTCCACTGAAGCCGATCTTCAATGCCTAGTTCCTTAAACAACTGGAGCATGTTGGGATACGCTCCAAAGAAAGCGTGTAGACCCGTTTCATACCAGTCGCCGTCTTCGTCTTTCCAGGCAGCTACTAAGCCCCCCAAAACATCTCTACTTTCTAAGACAATAGGGGTGTGTCCGGCATCTGTAAGATACTTAGCACAGGACAAACCCGCCAGTCCACCTCCAGCGATCGCAACTCGCATGTAACGTCACTATCCTCTGAAATACTTGTGTTCACTAGGATCACATTATATGTTGCAAACTGTTACATTTCGACTTCCCTTCCATAGAAATTTTAAGGAATTGCGAAGCGCGCTCAGCAATATCCGTAATATCGGTGCAAAATTTTCTGTAAACATTGAGTCATATGACCGGACAAAGCTTACTCCTATTTCTTAAACGACGCATTTGGTTAGCCCTGCCATTCTTGGCAATTTTGGCGATCGGTGGCGTTCTTTGGGGGCAGCGATTGCAAAATACTGCTCTTAATCCTGCTTCTACAGCCCCATCTATCTCTTCTACAGCACCATCTTCCTCAGCCCAACCTTCATTGCCGACTATTCACCCTAGCGCGTCTCCCTCACCCACCATCAGCCCTACCAAAGCTCCTGCGCCTTCACCTAGCCCGACTGCCGCCGTTGATCCAAATGCCTTGACTGCTAAGGAAAGAGCCTTAAACGAAGCAGCAAAACAGAAAATTTCTGGGTCAGGGGCAGCCTCAGTCGATGCTTTGGTGGAAATGCGGGTGGCGATCGCCGAGGGCGTTCCGGCTTTGCCTCTGACGATCACTCAGGGCGCAGTATTACTCGATGCTCAAACGGGTAGCCAAATTCAAGAGCTTTCAGGAGCTTACTCTCTCCAGCCCAGTGGGGACGGCATTCTGTTAGACGGTCAATCTTTGCCCTTTGCAGTGAGAATTGAGCCTTCACCGGGCGGAAGCATCACGTTGGGCGATCGCACCTATCGAGGCAGATTGGTAGTTGTTAACGATTCTGGCAAACTGTGGGCAGTCAACCTCGTGAATCTCCGCCAGTACCTCCACAGCGTCGTTGCCAGCGAAGTTTCGCCCGATTGGGCAGCAGATGCGCTCAAGGCACAAGCGATCGCTGCCCGCTCTTATGCCCTCACCTATCACTTCAAACCTATCAGTTCGCTATTTGACCTGGGCGCAACTGAGTACTACCAGGTCTACAGCGGCATTGCCCGCGAAGCTGACACTACCAACAAAGCCGTCGATGCGACTGCGGGAGAGTACGTGAGCTACAAAGGCGAGGTCGTCGAGTCACTGTATGCTGCATCAGAAGACATTGTGACAGAAGCGTTTCAAGGACAAGGAATGAGCCAACTCGGCGCGTTGAGATTGGCGAATGAAGGCTTTACCTATCAACAAATCTTGGGCAAGTATTACCCTGGAACAAAAGTAGGGCGGTTTCAGCAGGATTATTAAGCTTTTCAGCAGGATTATTAAACTTTAAAGATGCCTTAAATCTTAAGCATGTCTAATCACAATCCATCGACCTGTGTCATCGCGGTAGGTCGTGTAAGGATTGGTTCTAAGAGGTTTACGGCAAATCTGTAGTTGGATTTGCTGCTTTTGGAGCTGGACTAGATTTCCAGGGTCAGGATAATTTTTGAATTGGCTACCACTTGCTTTCATGGCTGCTGCTCTGGTTCAGTATGGCGTTAGTGTTATTTTATACGGCTTGTTGCGGTGGAAGGAGTGATAGCCGTCACTTTATAAGTTTTTTACTGTGCTTTTCACTTGCCGTCTTTGGAGGAAGGCAACTTGTCAATGTATCTGTTAGAACCATCTTCTGACATTTGCACCTTTCCAGAATTTCAAGCCAATTTCCAATTTTGCAGATATGATTCCGGGGTAATGATCCTGTGTTGTTGATCAATACCGAAATTTGTAGTATTTTTGTACCAAACTGATTAGGCTGACGAGTGTACATCAAGCGCGTCGAACTCACCAATTTTAAGTCTTTTGGCGGCACAACTGGAGTGCCTTTGTTGCCAGGATTCACCGTCATTTCTGGTCCTAACGGGTCGGGAAAGTCGAACATTTTGGATGCGCTGTTATTCTGCTTAGGTCTTTCTAGCTCTAAGGGAATGCGGGCAGAACGATTGCCAGATCTAGTCAATCAAACCCAAGCGGGACGAGGGCGATCGATTGTAGAAGCCAGTGTGACTGCGACGTTTGCTTTAGACGAAGAAGATTGGGTAAGGGATGATATTAAAGATGACGAGTCTGAATCGGAGCAAGCTATCGAGAGCGATCGCCCCGAAAATGGTCATACTGAAAACGGTCACCCCGAAAATGGTCATACTGAAAATGGTCACGTTGCCCCAGTGCCTATTCTGAATGAATGGGTAGTGACTCGAAAGCTACGGGTTACCCAACAAGGTTCCTACACCTCTAGCTACGCAATCAATGGGTTGCCCTGTACGCTGACCGATTTGCACGAGCAATTGCATAAGCTTCGCATTTACCCTGAAGGCTACAACGTGGTGTTGCAGGGAGACGTGACCAGCATTATTTCCATGAACCCACGGGAGCGGCGGGAAATTATTGATGAACTGGCTGGCGTGGGGGCATTTGACCGCAAGATTAGGCAGGCAAAGGAAAAACTGGATGCCGTCAAAGAGCGAGAAGAGAAGTTTCGGATTGTTGAGCGAGAGCTGATGGTGCAGCGCGATCGCCTTGCACAAGATCGCATCAAAGCTGAGAAGTATCAACGCCTGCGGTTAGAGCTAGAGAACAAGAGCCAGTGGGAAGCGATTCTGGGTTGGAAAGCGCAGGAGCGGCAGGCAAAGAAATTAGTAGGGCAACTGGAGGAGGGCGATCGCTCTCAAACTAGCCTCAACGAGCAGCTTCAGGTGCTGGCGAGCGAAATTCAACTATCAACGGCGGAACTAGAGCGGTTGAACGCCCACGTTAAAGCTTTGGGTGAAGATGAGCAGTTGGCGCTCCAGGCGACCTTGGCGACACGAGAGGCAGAACTGCGGCAATTACAGCGGCAAGAGCAGGAGTTGGCTGTGGTGGAGAGAGCGGCGGCAGGGGCGATCGCCCAGACTCAGCAGGAAATTCAAGAACAAACGCAAGCCCTAGAAAAGTTAGGACAAGAGCATCAGAATTTAGAAACCAGAGAACTGTCGATTTTCCGGCGAGAGCGAGATGAGGCAAAGAAAGCGCTCGATCGGAGCCGGGAAGATTCAAGCGCTGTGGCAGCGGCTTCTGATGCTTGGATTCAGGAGCAAACTGCCCTTCGTCACCAAATCGAGGCGTTGTTGAAGACGCTTGAGCCTCAGCGCACTGAGCAAGCAAGATTGCAGGAACGTGTGGAGCAGTTACGGCTGAAAATTCAGGAACACAATGATGCTTTGACAGGTATTGCAGAAGGGGTGACCACGAAGCAAACCCATTACAATCAGCAGTTGGCAAATCTCCGGGACGCTCAGAAGCGCACCGAAACCGCACAGCAGGCGCTGACCCAAGCCGAGCAAGACCTGAAGGTGCAGCAAGAAACTCAAGATCGATTAATTAATGAACAGCGCGATAAGCAGCGGCAGCTAGACAAAATAGAGGCGCAAGCACAGGCGATTCAAGAAACCCAAGGCACGGGCATCATTGAGGTGCTGCATAAGGCAAAGATTGAGGGCATCTGTGGATTGGTGGCGCAGTTGGGACGGGTAGAGCCGCAGTATCAACTGGCGCTGGAGATTGCGGCGGGGGCACGGCTGGCAAATTTGGTGGTGGATGATGATGGCGTGGGGGCAAGGGCGATCGACCTGTTGAAGCAAAGACGCGCCGGGAGGGCAACTTTTCTGCCGCTCAACAAAATTAAAGCCCCCCATTTTTCACCGATCGCCGCCTGGAATCGTCCAGAAGGATTTATCGATTACGCTCGTAATTTAATTGAGTGCGACGATCGCTACGAGCAGGTCTTCGCCTACGTTTTTGGCAGCACCGTAATCTTCTCCACTTTGCAGCAAGCGCGGCAGGAGATGGGGCAGTATCGCATTGTGACGCTGGACGGAGAGCTTCTAGAAACCAGCGGTGCTATGACTGGGGGCAGTTCTTCGCGGCAAAGTTCCCTGCACTTTGGGCGAGTAGAGCCTGCGGAATCATCAGAGGCGATCGCCCTCCGGGAACGGCTTCAGGAAGTCGACCGAATTTTGAGGCGCTGCCAAGAGGCGATCGCTCAAGCTGTCGGCAAAGTTAGAGAAGGCGCTCAGACATTGAACAATTCGCGTCAGCAGCACCGAGAAACCCAGCTTCAGGCTGAACAGATTCAAAATCAAATTGCGACCCAGGTGGCGCAGGAAGGGCACATCCGGGCGCAGTTGTCGCAGAACACGCAAGAGCTGACGACGACTCAGGAACGGCTACAAATTCTGGAGAACGATCTATCTCAGCGAGAAGCTCAGCTACAGAACCAGCGGCAGGCGCTAGCGGTGCTGGAGCAATCTTACGCCCAAAGTGAATGGCAACAGATTCAGAACAACATCCGTGAGAAAGAAACGCAGTTGAGCGATCGCCAACTGACGCTTCAAACTGCCGAGCAGCGCTTGAAAGATTTGGACAATCAACGGCTGCGAATTCAGGAAAAAGTTGAGCTATTCCAGCAGCGAATTCAGGAGCATCGCACTCAGCAAGCCGCTCAATTGAATCAGCAAGCAACTTTCAGCCAGCAGCAGACGGTCTTAGTTGATCAAATTGCTCAGAATCGTACTTCACTGGCATCTTTGGAACAAACCTTGGCAGCCGAGAAGCAAGAACGCGATCGCGCTGAACGCTTGCTGCGCGATCGCCAGACCTCACAGCAGCAGGTAGAATGGCAGCGCCAAAAGCTAATCGAAACCCAGCAAGCCCGCCGGGAAGAATTGATCACCCTGCAAGCTCAAATCGAGGCAAAGCGAGTAGAGTTGCCTGACCCATTGCCTGAAATTCCAGAAGACTTGGGACTAGAGCAATTGCAGCAGGAATTGCGATCGCTGCAAAAACGCTTGCAGGCAATGGAACCCGTCAACATGATGGCGCTTGAAGAATACGATCGCACTCAAACTCGCTTAGAAGAACTCACCCAAAAGCTAGAAACCCTCGACGAAGAACGCACCGAGCTATTGCTTCGGATCGAGAATTTCACCACCCTCCGTCAAAGAGCCTTCAAAGAAGCCTTTGATGCCGTCAATATTAACTTTCAGGGCATCTTTGCCGAACTGTCCGATGGCGACGGCTATCTACAGCTTGATGATCCGCGCGATCCGTTTGGCAGTGGCTTAAACCTGGTGGCACACCCCAAAGGCAAACCCGTTCGTCGTCTCGCTTCCATGTCAGGGGGAGAAAAATCGCTGACAGCGCTCAGCTTTATTTTTGCGCTGCAACGCTACCGTCCCTCGCCGTTTTACGCCTTCGATGAGGTAGATATGTTTCTTGATGGGGCAAACGTAGAACGATTAGCTAAAATGATCAGACATCAAGCTCAACAGGCACAATTTATTGTAGTGAGTCTTCGTCGTCCCATGATTGAGTCAGCGGATCGTACAATTGGGGTGACACAAGCGCGCGGGGCTTATACCCAAGTGCTGGGTCTGGACTTGCAGCAAAGCGCATCTATATAGAGCGTATCTGTATAATGTTGAGTTAATTCGATTGAATTTAGGGATCTCCTAGATCAAAATTCAGCCGACTACAACGTCTAGCCCGCTTCGAGATTTAGGACTCGAAATTTAGGACTCGAAAATGACATCTGAACAATCCTGGCAACGCTCTGATATTATTGGCACTCAAATTATCACCCGCGACAACGGCAAACGCCTTGGTGTGGTTAGTCAACTGTGGATAGATGTAGACCAGCGCGAGGTCGTGGCGATCGGGATGCGCGAGAATATTCTCTCCGGTGTCCTCTCCAACATCCAACAGACTATGCTCTTGAGCAGCGTTCGCCAAGTAGGCGACGTGATTTTGGTAGACACCGATACTGT
>JBBRCV010000264.1:0-7519 GCA_038204505.1 Elainellales cyanobacterium | reverse complement strand
AGAGCACTACCATTTGTGTAAATCATTTAATGCCGTGAAGTTCTTATTTGAGTTCGTGACGCATCAACAAATCTTCAATTTCCCTAAACTGTTTTCCTATGGATACTTCTCATGAATCATTTAGGATTGCTATAGCTAGTTAATAGATTAAAAAAGGAGGGAAGTTCGTAAACTTCCTCTCCTTTTTTCCTTTCTAATCACTAAAAACAGTTTTGGTAAATGCTGACTTTATGCGATCACCGCAACTTTCTCTTCTTTCACAGCTTCTACGCCCTCAGAAGCATTACCTGACTGTTCGCCATCCCGCACAATATCCAAATCAATATCCAAAACTGACATTTCCAATCCCGCCCTCGGTACATTGCCATTTGCCGAAATATAGGGACTCGGTTCCACATTCCCCGTACAAATAATCAAAGATCCCTTCTTCAAAAAAGGTAACGTTCGCCAAGCAGCCGACTTTTCCCAAATACTCAAAGAAACCGTGAACGACTCCTCCCGGTTACGCGGCTTCTGTACATACAAAGTCGCCTTTGCCACATTCACCTTCTCACCACTCTTCAACTCAACCGTCCTAATCTCAGCATCCGCTGCCAAGTTACCACTGACAATCCACTTATTTAACCCGTTACTCGCCATAAGAAACACCCAGAAATTGGTTTCCTGCTAGAGTTCCCGGAACTAGAAAGCGTCTAACTCAAGCTTTGAGCACTTACTGTAATCTTTCTTAACTCCTTTCTTGCCTCTACTGATAGATAAGATGCGATCGATTATTGCAGATAAGAATAAGCTGAGGGATAAGCGATCGAGATTTCAACTATAGGAAAGGAGGCAGAAGCAGCGATCGAGAGTTTAAGTCCAAAAGGTAAAAGCAAAAGAGTTTCTCGAATCTCTTTTAATTCTTGGAGTTTATTGTTGCTTACAAGACCTCTATCTAGAAAAGTCAAAAGGGCAATGTTCTTCTGTAGCAAGTAGAGCGTTATCTGATAATTATTTCATCGCTAACAAATTAATCATTGTTGAATCTTGTAGCTCTAGATAAAATGTTTGAAGTATAGAAAATCACTCAACGTGTTTCAAACCTTGAGTCCTGTTAATAATATTAAAGTCGAAGAGACAGTAAAAGCATGGCAATCATAGCGCTAAAAGCCTGGTATCTCTCAGAGTATGAACCCTTTCGAGATCTGGAAAAACGTCCGCACGACTTACGCCTCAGCAAAAATAGTCTCTTGAAATCAGCGTTGAGAGCCGACTTTTTAGAAGATAGTGCCGAGGTGAAAACTGCTGCCTGGTTTCAGCGATACATTGAAGGAGAAACGGTTGAGTTTTATATTGAAGGCAGTGGGGGATATGCTATTTCAAATATCGACCTGATTAGTCATGAAATTTACTTCACTAAGCAGGATGTTATGGCTCATTTAGAGCCAACAATATTCCTTTGTTACCAGACTGAATATCCTGAATCTAGCGATATTCTTCGGGATGAAATTCAGACCTTTTTGGAGAAGTTTAATAAGCGATCGCGTCTTACCATCACGTTAGAAGAGTCTCATCGCTTAAACGATGCTCCGATCCGCCTCAAAAGCACATTGATGCGAAAGATCCGTAAAAGCTTAGTCTTTGTTGCCGATGGTACTCCCATTTCGCAGCTTGGCAGTTCACCGCCTCAACCCATTCCTAGCCCGCAGGTATGTGTTGAAATCGGCTATGCCTTGCAATGTAAACGCTCAGAGCAAATCTTATTGGCGCAGATGGATCGCCCTGATATTGCAGGACAATTTCCATTCGACGTGCAAAGCCGCGATCGCCTGCTGTTCCGCAATAAAACCGAATTGCATAAATCCTTACCGCAATCTTTAGAAGAGCAACTTCATCGCTTTAACTTAATTTGAGCAAGCACTTAATTTGAGAAAGCACTTTTATCTCTTTGAAAACTAAGAGTTCTTCTGTGGTTCTCTGACCTCAAACATCCTTATTGCTGCCGAATCCATTGCTCAATCCCATTGGCTAGAGCATCTGCTAACTTCTTTTGCGCCTTCTGATCTGTAACCCACTCAAACTCTTGGGGATTAATCATAAACCCCAACTCTAGTAACACCGCTGGAGCCACGGTAGGACGAGTTAAAGCCAAATTATTCCAAAACACTCCATAGGAAGGGCGATCGAGCTTCTCAACTAAATAATTGTGTAAGAATACTGCCAATCCATGAGACTGAGCGTTATACCAAAACGCCCCTACCCCAGCCGTATGAGCTGCATCTCCCTCATCTGGAAGAGCATTGTAGTGCAAGCTCAGGGCTAGAGTCGGCTGCATCTCAGTAATCATTGCTGCTCGCTCATTAGGACCCAGATCAACATCCGCTTCACGCGTCATATAAACGGTAGCACCCTTGGCAATGAGGCGATCGCGCACTAACTTCGCCATCACTAACGCCACCTCTTTCTCTGGATAACCTGTGGGTCCCCGTGAACCTAAATCCTCTGGTCCGCCATGCCCTGGATCAAGCAAAACACTTACGCCTTTTAGCGATCGCTCTAACTGCGGCGGATGCCTGAGTGATAGCACTAAAGTTGTGCCCTCATACCGCAACTTGTATCCCCACTGTTGAGCAGACTTGAGGTTAAAAGTGTACTCAACCTGTTGAGGCGATGTCTGCTGCCAATCTAATCGCTCAATCAGGGGATCATCATCTAGGCGAATGGTGTCAGTTTGGGCAGTTGTATTGTGCAGAGTCAGTGTAAAAGAGCGATCGCCCTGCTGCACCGTGACTGGCACCGCCACTTGCAAAGGAAACAAAACCTCCGTCCAATCTCCCGCCTGACGCGCCCGAACACTGCGAATCAGCGATCGAGGCGGCACAGCATTCGGCACAACTTCAGTCTCAGCCGCCTTAATCCATCCACCATAATCTAACCGCAGCCACTCACCCTCTCGCCCTGTTACAGCCGCTGTCGTACCCTTTGGCAGCGGCGTTAGACGAGAGTAATCAGTACTTGCCCCAGTGCGGGCAGTGCCGGGATCAGCAGTCACTTCAATCACCTGAGCATTTGCAGGGGAAAAAATCTCAACTTTACCCGTTCCTGGCTGCGTCAACGTTTGTCCATTCAACGTCAGTTGAAACTGGGGATAGCCCAAGTCTTGGCTGATTGAATTTGTGGGGACAACTGCCCCTGTAACAATGTTATCGCCATAGATGGTCGTGCCTGCACTTGGCGTATTGCTAGTGCACCCCTGGTAGCTTTGAGCAGAAGTTATCGTCGGCTGATCTTGCTGCGTTAACACTGCCGAATTAGGAGGGAGTTCAACTGAGTTTATTTGAGGCAATAAGGGAATAGTTTGGTTGCCTAAAGTCACTGCAACCCTGGCTTGCGGAGGAGCGATCGCCCCAAAACAGATTAGCTCTCCTGGCAAACGGGCAATATCTACTGCCGGGGTCAGCGAACCTGCAGCAAACGTCGCACCTGTTGGAGATAGAGGCTCAGCAGAGATACGGGTCACCCGCAGCTTCAGGCGTTGAGTACCGTAACGCAAATCAAAAACATTCCCGCCCAGTTGTAAGGGCAAGCTAGGGGCAAAATGTCCGGCATCACTGCGCTCAATTTTCTGCCCATTAATAGTGACTTCTCCGGCTGCTGGAGCAGTGCCAATTAGGAAAATCTGGGTGGCAGTCGTTTCATATCCATCTGCCGGGTATGCGACGAACAGCGGTTGTTCTGCCCAGGCGATCGCAGTGACGCTTACGGCTCCAACCCAAACTCCAGTCAGCCCTAAAAGAGTTAAGTTTTTATTCATGGAAATTTTATGCATGTCAATTAAGACACTATAGGGCGATCGCTGCGACCCTGCACAAACATTAGGGAGAAGCGATCGCCTCTCCCTTTTCCATAGTCACCGTCATCTCACCGCTTCAAACTGACGCTCGTCAGCAGCTAACGCTCATTGACGCTAACTAAGCCGGAATTGCTTCTGGAGCCGCCAAAGCCAAAATATGATAGCAAGAAGGAGTCTCTTCTCCCAACACTTCGCTGATCCTGGAGCGAATCTGGACATGCAGATCTTGAACTGAAACATCGAAGTTATGCATCACATGCAGCACAGCGGTCTGCTGATGAAACTCCTTGCCATAATAAGCTACAAAGTAGGTGTAACGATTAGAACCAGGGGCATCTAGAACGAAATCTCTCATTTGAGTTCCTCTAATTTCCTTATTCCCATGTAGGGATGAATGCAATTGTTGTTGGGGGGTGTTCTGAGGCGATCGGGGCGAACAATATTCCAATAGTTAATACAGCAACCCATTCTAGGATTCCGGGTACTTTTCAACTCTCTTCAATCACTAGGCTGAATAAAGCCTAAGTTGATTGACTCCGTCGCTCCACTGTGTTTTCACCCAATTGAGTAAACAATTCAGTGCGCTACTGGTTTGCTGCCCTCAAGATAGTTTAGATGAAATGCAACGGTTTTACTGCATAAATGATCGTTGATTAGGTAAAAGATCATCATCCTGCCATCGGGTGACCCAGAAAGGTGAGGATTTGGACGGTGGATGCTAAACTATGGTGCATTCCAGATAGGGGCATGGCATGGCTTCTCCAGATTTTGCACAGTTTTCAGCGTTGGTGCAGCAAGGAAACTTTGTTCCGGTTTACCAAGAGTGGGTTGCCGATTTGGATACCCCTGTATCTGCTTGGTACAAGGTTTGTGCCGGACAGCCCTACAGTTTTTTGCTGGAGTCTATTGAAGGCGGCGAAAAGCTAGGACGCTATAGCTTTTTAGGTTGCGATCCGGTCTGGGTTTTAGAGGCACGGAGTAACAAAACTACGCAAACCCACCGAGATGGCTCAGTGCAGGTTTTTGAAGGCGATCCGTTTGTAGCATTAACAACCTGTCTCCAGTCTTACCAGCCCGTGACGCTGCCCCAGTTGCCGCCGGGAATTGGGGGACTGTTTGGCTTTTGGGGCTACGAGCTAATTCAGTGGATTGAGCCACGAGTGCCCGTGTATCCAACCGATGAGCAAGATTTGCCTGATGGCTTGTGGATGCAGATTGACCACTTGCTGATTTTTGACCAGGTACAGCGCAAGATTTGGGCGATCGCCTATGCCGATCTCCGCGATCCACAGGTCGATTTAGAGCAGGCTTATCAACGGGCGTGTCAGCAAGTTACGCAGATGCTAGATAAATTGCAGTTGCCCTTATCTAGGCGAGACACGGTGTTGAAGTGGACACCGCCGGGAGGAAAACCGGATCAGCATCAGATTTCGTATACCAGTAACTTTACGAAGGACGAATACTGCGCCAACGTAGAACGAGCGAAGGCTCATATTCGGGCAGGAGATATTTTCCAGGTGGTTGCTTCTCAACAGCTTTCAGCAGAATATAGCGGCGATCCGTTTGCGTTGTATCGTTCTTTGCGATTGATCAATCCTTCGCCGTACATGGCGTACTTCAACTTTCAAGATTGGCAGATCATTGGCTCTAGCCCTGAAGTGATGGTTAAAGCCGATCGCCCTCTAGAACCCAATCTACCCATGGTTGCGACTGTTCGACCGATCGCCGGAACTCGTCCGCGTGGCAAAACTCCCAGCGCAGATGCTGCCTATGCCGAAGATCTGCTGCAAGATCCTAAAGAAATTGCCGAGCATGTCATGTTAGTTGACCTGGGGCGTAACGATTTGGGGCGAGTCTGCATCAACGGGACTGTGACTGTAGACGAGCTGATGTCGATTGAGCGTTACTCTCACGTCATGCATATTGTTAGCAACGTGGTGGGTCAACTTGCCCCCGACAAAACGGCTTGGGAGCTTCTGAAAGCCTGCTTTCCGGCTGGGACAGTCAGCGGCGCGCCCAAGATTCGGGCAATGGAGATTATTCACGACTTAGAACCCTGTCGTCGCGGGGTCTACTCTGGAGCCTATGGCTATTACGATTTTGAGGGGCAATTGAATACGGCGATCGCCATTCGCACGATGGTAGTTCGTAGCCAGCCCGATGGTAAACACACCGTTATTGTGCAAGCTGGAGCCGGACTAGTTGCCGATTCTGAACCAGAGCGCGAATATGAAGAAACTTTGAACAAGGCAAGAGGAATGCTAGAAGCCATACATTGCCTCGATCGTTCTCTCGAATAGGTCAAGCTTGGCAACGTATACCTTTTACCTTAATCTCTTCTAAACCGATTGATTACTCTTCCGTAACCGTTCAATTACCTTCTCTTTAGGTCGGGCGTTTAAGCTATTCGACAACAGCCACGAGCATCCGAAAATATCATGACCTACGCTTACGCTCTCGAATCTGCTCCCAACCCTGATCTGCGTCAGCTTTTAGAAAGACTTTATCAAGGTCGGACATTACAACATTTTCGCAGCGGTCAAACCATTCGCCTCTTACCCGATGAAATTTGGGTGGTTTGCCGAGGCGTTGTGCAGCTCGGTACGCTTTACGATAATGGCGATGAAGCACTGTTAGGGTTGATGTGTCCTTCAATGCCGTTTGGGTTGCCTCTAACGCTGGTGTACCCCTATCAAGCCAGCGCCTTGACTGACGTTGATTTAATGCGGTTACGCCTATCAGAAGTTGTCCAGTCTCCGATGTTAGCGCAAGGAATTTTTCGTCACTTGGTGCGCCGATTGCAGCAAGCCGAAGCCATCTTGACCGTGACGGGTTATCGCCGGGTAGAAGATCGGCTGCGCAATCTGCTATTGCTCTTAGGTCAAGAGTTGGGGCAACCAGTTGCTGACGGAACCCGGCTTAGTGTTCGGCTGACCCATCAGCAAATTGCTAGCACCATTGGAACTACTCGCGTCACTGTGACTCGCCTTCTGAGTCAGCTTCAAGAAGCAGGCTGGATGAAAATGGACGGAAATCGGCACATTATTCTTACTGTCCAGACTGCCCAGACGGCGTAGAAATGGGCTGAATTAGCCTAGCTAATTGTTGACTCGCCAGTCTTTGACTAACCACTTTTTGACTAGTGCGCTGTATCTGAGGAACAGCAGCAACGCTTCTCAGTCTCTGAACCGATCGCATAACAATTGCCTCATAGGGCATAACGCCTCTCGATTCACCATTTAAACAAAGCGCTGCCTGCCTGGAAAGGTCGAGAGAACGATCGCCCCAATAGGGACCCCGATCATTAACTCGCACAATGACCCGCTTGCCCGTTAGTAGGTTCGTCACTTTTAGATAAGTACCAAAGGGTAGCGAGGGATGTGCCGCCGTCAGATCGTTTTGGTCAAAAATTTCGCCCGTGGCAGTTTGGCGACCGTGGAAATAAGGTCCATACCAAGAAGCTGTCCCCTTCAGGCGTTGGTTAGTCGGAACCAATTCATGCATTTGGCTTTGAGCCTCTGCCAGCGATAACTTAGGGACATCCAAAGCAGCACGAAGATTATTGACCCAAGCGATCGCCGTTAACTCATCATTTTCCTGTCTTTGAAGCACCTGGCTTTGAAGCGTTAGAGGGCGATCGATCCAAAACAAAACCTCATTCTCAACTTTGCCCACAGGCGCTGCATC
>JBBRCV010000263.1:0-7536 GCA_038204505.1 Elainellales cyanobacterium | reverse complement strand
CGGCTCGGAAACACCCGCTTAATTGCCTGCTGGCTAACTGTTCTAGCAGGCTGGACGGCTGCAACTTCTGGGAAGATTCGTAGCTGCTCGTAGTATTCATAGATTGATTTACGATTGGATGAGATGTGCAGAGAATGCCTAGCCTGATCACAGCATTGCCATACTGCCAATCAAAGGATTTGGAAAAACTCTGCCCCTGAAATGGGCACAGAGATAGACAAACAGCACAGTAGGCTTGATCTCTCCATCACAGAATCTCCATCACAGAAATATTCTGGAATAGATGAGCGATCGCCCCTAATCCGCTTGGCTTCCCAAGGCTTGAACGTAAAATGCACCCCAATCAAACCGTGGACTTCATCCCCTACGACGAAAGTCCTTAATCTTAAACACCTGCACCCAATGTTAGTAAAATTATCCGTATCCCTCTGTGATCCTAGGAGCAGCCCCTGCATCTACTAGATTTGGCGATCGCTCTAGCCGCGCCGTCTATCAGAATCAGGGTAACTAATTTAACGTAAATCTTTATGGACTATTCCATCACAGTAGCTAAATTCCTCTAGGTGACTGCTGCAAGCGCATAAAGATTTGCCGAAAGAATATGAGGGGAACTTGAACGTACTCCCAATCTTAAGTACAAAAACCCACACATGTAAAGATGCCGTTCTAGACTTTCTCTAGCTTGAAGGTATCTATTAATACAGGGCGACGTTCTCGGTAAGAAGCCTAAGTAAAAAAATATACTTTAAGTATTGTTAATATCACTTACGCACCAACCTATGACTAACAGAATGAATCACTGGATAGCTATAGACAAAAAGTTTTGTTCTTTAAAGGAAAATTTATATAGGGAATTAACTGAAGTGTTTTTTACACTGTTTAGCAATCTTCAAAGTTTTCTTAAATATCTTCTAAATTTGTGCCCTTGATGTGGGTTTTGTGTGTTTGACTGACAGAATCATGACCGCAATCAACCACGATTAATAAGATGAGAAGACAACTGAAGTTAGAACCTGAAATAGTCTTCCAGATTTTATGCGGATATTTTTTCCTGATTGCAGGACTAGCATTCTTTTGCCAACTCGTCAAGGGGAAAAATTGTGAATTGGACCAACATTCAAAAATTAGCCGAACAACTTGCTGCCCAAATTAAAGCTGAACAACTGACCCGTCTAAAAAAAGAGGTTCATGGCTGGAATGAATGGAGAAAATTAAATCAAAATGTTGGCATCGATTTAGTGGGAGTCAATCTTGTCGGCGCTCAGCTTCCAGGGCTAGACTTTGTGGAGGCAGATTTGCGGGAAGCCGACCTTAGTAAAGCCAATCTCAGCGGTGCTAGCCTTGTTAATAGTTATTTATTGGGCACTAAATTAATCAGTGCCGATTTGACGGGTACTGATTTGCGCGGTGCCGATTTGAGCCGCGCTCACTTACGGGATGCAGATTTGCGGGGCGCAGATTTACGGGGCGCTAAGCTTGTAGAAGCCGATTTGCGGGGTGCCGATTTACGAGGCGCTGACTTGAGTATGGCAGACCTCAGCATGGCAGACCTCACCCTGGTAGATTTGCGCGGTGCCGATCTGGGAGAGGCTTGTTTGAGCGGGACCAATCTGAGCCGAGTGAATTCTGATCAAACCATCTTTTGCGATAACCCAGGACTGTCAGACGATATGAAAGTTGGTTTGACAAAACAAGGGGGAATTTTTACAGATTCGTTGAAGAGATGATGGCGATCGCCAAGACAGCAACAAACCCAAGGCACGAGCAAAACCGACAGCAATCTCATCTAAGTCATGATCCGTAGGGCAGGCATCTTGCCTGCTGAGTATAAAAAGCAGGCAAGATACCTGCCCCACACCCAGCTAACGGGCACTTTATTTCCGGGCAGATCACCAAGTAGGTTCTACAGGGTCTGGATCATAAATTCAATAACTGCGTGGCTCACATAATCTACTTCCATGTGGGTCATCCCTGATCCTAACGGCAGCCTGACCAAGCATTCGCTGACTCGATTAGTCACGTCTAAACTCTCCACCGTCCGACCATACTTTAACCCTGCTGGAGAACTGTGGAGCGGCACATAGTGGAAGGTGGATTGAATGCCTTTGCTCTTGAGATCAGCCATGAGGGCTGTGCGAGTTTCGAGGTCTTTAACCAACAGAGAGTAGATATGACCGTTGTGTTGGCAATGCTCTGGAACCATGGGGCGGCGAACCAGTCCTAGGGCTTCTAATTCTATAAACTTCTCATGATAGTCGTTCCAGACTTCGAGACGGCGTTGCAAAATGTAGTCGGATTGCTCAAGCTGTGCCCACAGGAAGGCTGCAATAATATCGCTGGGTAAGTAAGATGAACCCACGTCAACCCAGGTGTACTTATCGACTTCGCCCCGAAAAAATTTGCTGCGATTGGTGCCTTTTTCACGGATAACCTCAGCTCGTTCTAAAAGCTGGGGATCGTTAATTAGCAGTGCGCCACCTTCACCGGAAACAATATTTTTAGTTTCGTGAAAACTGAGGGCAGCCATGTGCCCGGTGCTGCCCACAGGCTTGCCTTTGTATTGGGTGCAAATGGCTTGGGCTGCGTCTTCGATAATCAGCAGATTATGGTCATCGGCGATCGCCTTAATGGCATCCATTTCGCAACTTACCCCAGCATAGTGAACGGGGGCGATCGCCTTGGTTTTTGCAGTAATCGCGGCGGCAATTTTCGACTCATCCATATTGAAGGTATCGGGACGGATGTCGATAAAGACTGGAACAGCGCCTCGCAGCACAAAAGCATTGGCAGTAGAAACGAAAGTGTAGGAAGGCATGATTACCTCGTCTCCGGGCTGAATGTCTGCCAGAATTGCTGCCATCTCTAAAGCGGCAGTGCAGGAGTGAGTGATGAGAGCGCTTTCGCAGCCGCTCTGCTGCTCCAACCAGGTTTTGCACATCTTGGTAAATTGACCATCGCCAGAAGTTCGCCCACTGGCGATCGCCTCACGGATGTATTCCAACTCTAAATTGCTGGTCAGAACCTTATTGAAGGGAATGGTCAATTGGCTTTCACCAGAGACCGGGGACAATGACATCGTTGCCAAGTTAGAGCCAAACACTTTGCCATTGCTGTGAGATGTGTTCTTAGAAGGAATGAATACCATGACTATGCGAGTCCTGCTTAAGTTGTAAAATCCGAGCGATGCTGAGCTGTCAAACTCGGTGAGACTTTAAAAATCGGTGAGACTTTAAAAAAAATAGAGAGATTCATAGATGCAGGTTCGCTATCCCTGCCCAGAAAAGTCAAAGTCGCTGTCTAGAGCCTCTCAACACTTATATTGCATAAAAATATGTAAATATCAGATTAACCAATCTCAAATCGCTGTGCTACAGGCTTTACTAAGTCTTGTCGAATCTAGTTTAAACCGTGAGCTTTGCGTAAAGTTACTTAGATTCCTCTTAGAAGAATAGTTTATTAGGAGAATAGTTTAGAAACGCCCAAGAATCCCTCGCATAGGCTGCTAGCCTTTGCTCTGCTCAATACATTAAACCTTGTCTATCTCAACGAGTGGTCAGACAAAATTCATGCTAAAATTTGTTCCTAACTAAGTCTCTTAATTCTTTCATTTCCTAGTTATATCAATTGGTATTTAGTTAATTAATCGCACAACTAATTGGATTGATAGTATCGTTCTTTTAATAGTTTTATGTTCGTTAATTCTTCAAGTCTTTATAGTTAAAAATTCGTTAGTGCAAAGCCTGCTTAAAGTTCTTCCATAACTTATTGATGTGCAAGAACATTCAGAACCTTCTATCCTGGCAGAGGGGTTGTTGGAGTAGATTGAACCTATGGCTAACCTAATCTTACATTGGCATCGTCGTGACCTACGTATTGCAGATAACATCGCTCTGGCATCTGCCCGCAGAAGTAGTTCTAAGGTGGTTGGAGTCTTTTGCCTTGATCCGGGCATCTTGCAACGAGATGATGTTGCGCCTGCCAGAGTAACTTATATGATTGGAAGCTTGCGTGAATTGCAAGAAAGCTATCTGCAAGTGGGCAGCCAGCTTTTGATTTTCCAAGGTTTGCCGACTAAAGTTTTGCCCGCTATAGCTACAGGGCTAGGGGCAAAGGCGGTGATGTGGAATAAAGATGTCGAGCCTTACTCACGGGAGCGCGATCGCACTATTGCGGCTGCCCTGCGTGAGGCAGGAATCGAGGTCGAGACGTTTTGGGATCAGCTTTTGCACGCGCCCAAGGAAATAATGACGGGGACAGGACAGCCCTATACGGTCTACACACCCTTTTGGCGCAACTGGAGTGCTCGATCTAAAGCCCAGCCCGTTGAACCCTTACAAAATGCTGAAGGGTTGAGCGATAAAGAGCAAAAAGTTGCTGAAACGGTAGGCGCGATCGCCCTTCCGACTGCCCAAGATTTAGGGTTTGGCTGGGACAACGAACTGCCGCTGCATCCAGGTGAGCAAGCAGCACAAGAACGTTTAGACGAGTTTTGCGATCGCGCCATCAGCGAATACGACGAACAGCGCAACTTTCCCGCCGTTGATGGTACATCGCAGCTTAGCGCCGCCCTGAAGTTTGGCACCATCGGCATCCGCACCGTTTGGGCAAATTCTAGAGCAATTTACGAAGACGCTCGGAGCGATGAAACCCGCAACAATATTCAGACCTGGCATCAAGAGCTAGCTTGGCGCGAGTTCTATCAGCACGTCATGTACTTTTTCCCAGAACTGGCAGACGGCGCTTATCGCTTACCCCTCAAAACTTTCCCTTGGGAAGGAAATCCCGATCACTTTCAGGCATGGTGTGATGGCATGACGGGCTATCCAATTGTGGATGCGGCAATGCGACAGATGAATGAAATCGGCTGGATGCACAATCGCTGTCGAATGATTGTCGCTAGCTTTTTGACCAAAGATTTAATCCTGAACTGGCAGCTAGGCGAAAAATACTTTATGCAAAAGCTGGTAGATGGCGACTTATCTGCTAATAACGGCGGTTGGCAATGGAGCGCTTCTAGCGGCATGGACCCTAAGCCTTTACGAATTTTTAACCCTGCAAGCCAAGCTCAAAAGTTTGACGCTGAGGCTGAATATATTCGGCAGTGGTTACCAGAATTGCGAAGTTTAGATACGGCGATGTTGGTGACGGGCGTGATTCCGCAGCGCGATCGCGATCGGTGTAACTATCCTGCTCCCATCGTCGATCACAAAATTCAACAAGCCCGCTTCAAAGTCCTCTACCAAAACCAAAAAGTTTCATCCTGAAAGCAACTTATCCTAGTTTGCCAATGTCGGAAAACGCGGAGTCGATCAAATTACCGAAACGTCCATTGCGCCAACAACTTCTTGTAATACCCCAAAGTCAGCCAAAAAGCCCCGGTCTTCGCTGATATGCGGAAACTTAAGCTGTGAATCGAACATACCGCGATCGACCTGTCGCTGTCGCACCCGGACAAAGCTGCCAGGAGCCAAAATTCTGAGGCAAGATGGCGGCACCTGTCCCTGGCGAACCGTGGCGTAAGGATTATTAAACTCGCCCATCCAATATTCAAATCGCTCTAAGAACTTAGCGGGATGATCTAACGTTTGTCCTAATGCTAGTTCCACATTTACTACGTAACGTGCCGGACACTCAGCCTCAGACAAGGTAATACAGAAGTCTTCTAGCTTCACGTTAAATTCTTGCTGGAGAGCTTGCATCGTTTGGGTGGCGTGAAACTCTGTGGTCTTTTCAGTCGTTGAAGACAGTAACCCACCCTGACGATGGCGAAAAACAATTAAGGGAGCCTGCTCAAAAAAACCAACCACTTCTACGACATCGCCAATGTCATACCGATAAAACCCGCTGTAGCTAGTCAGTAAGATCCGGTAGCGTTCCCCCACCTTTACCTCGCAGGGCAGCAGCGTTTGCGGATGCTCAGCCTGCCATTGATCAGGCGGCACAAATTCGTAAAAGCCACTTTCGATCGCCAAAATAGAGCCATCTTGATCAAAGTCAGGATACACGCCAAATGTGGCTTCGGCTGACCCATAAACGCCGCCGAAACTAGGAGTATCGCCCAAGTATTCTGAAAAGCGATCGAAGTAAAAATTAGACGTGCCGCCTCTAGCAGTGACGGTATACGACAGGTCAGCCCATGCTAGCTTAGGCGTTAATTTACCTGCATTGCGTAGAATAGCGCGAAGTTCTGCCGCGCGTTGGGGTGCTGGTGTCAATTGTCGTTCTAATTTAGTGCGAAGCTGGGGTTCAAGTTTGAGCCAAGGGGCGATCGCCCCACGTTGCAAATCTTCAATCAACGATTCCGCATACTGTTCTAAATAGCTACAGGTTCGCAGCAGCAACATTGGGAAATTTGCAGTAATGCCCCGCATTTGAGGATCGCGCAGGGCAAACAGCAAGCACACGTAATGACGCGCCAAAGTATCAGCTATTTGCAACGCGACATAAGGCGGAGCCAGAAACTTCCCAAACAATAATCTGCCTTGGCGGATACTGCCTACGCTGACCGGACCGTACTCAATGCCGCCGCTCGTGTGCCCTTGCAAAATGACGGAGTTTGTTAAAAGAGATTTGCCCAACTTAAGCTGGCGACGCTGCAAGCCCTCAAACATAAATCCCATTGCTGCCACATCTGCCCGCCGCAGGGTGCGCTGAAACCGCTGAGTTACTGGAACTTGCTTTTTCTTACCCGTAGAGCCGCTCGTGAGATTAATGTAGGTGACCCGATCGGCAGTCAGAACATTGGTTTCGCCTTGGGCAATGCGATCGGTATACGGCTCGTAGCTGCTGTAGGGCAAAACGGGGATGCGATCGCGGAATTGGTCAACCGTTCTAATTTCTTTTAACTGCCATTGACTCCCTAACTCTGTAGCGTGATGCGCTTGCAAAAGATCTTGCAGAAACCGTTCTTGGACTGCTTCCACTTGCAGGGTTTTTTCAATGAACCGCGCCTTAGCTTGTGCCGCATACACAGCAATGAGGGAAATCAATAAATTTGCCATTGACTTTATTTCTTTTCAGCAGAAAGGATGATGCTTCAGCACAAAGGATTATGGGTGATTCAGATCCCTTCTTCTTCTCACTCTCAGACACTTTATAAAGTGGTCGTCTAAAGTTCCATAACCATCTCTTCTTTCATCCTCACCTCTTGATCAACGATTAGTCCTGCCAAAAGCTTCAAGACACGAGCAACTGTCCCTCCCCCGTTTTCACTTCAACGATTAAGATAATCAAAGATACTGTTGGTCGAAACATCATAAAGATGGATAAATAATGACTTCAATCCTGATCGAGTCTGCTTCTCCTCCCCTTAACGCTCCTACGATTCATCGCTTGCCTAACGGTCTGACCATTGTGGCTGAACAAATGCCCGTCGATGCCGTGAATCTCAATATTTGGCTAGGAGTGGGTTCGGCGGTTGAATCTGATGATATTAACGGGATGGCTCACTTTTTAGAGCACATGATTTTTAAGGGCACCGATCGCCTGCAAAGTGGCGAGTTTGAGCGGATTATTGAGCAGCGCGGAGCGGTCACA
>JBBRCV010000262.1:0-7554 GCA_038204505.1 Elainellales cyanobacterium | reverse complement strand
CTCATTTAAGGATAAATACAGTCGTTGCATTTGCTGCTCAATCTTCAATGAATAGGGGGTCATGGCACTTCAGTCTTTTGGGGGTAGAGTGATTCTATTATTGTATGAGCAACTTCCGGATACTATTAAATCCTTATTCCTTAGTGCAATTTAGCGGGCAGGGAAATTTGAAATGGCATTGGGCAGGCGTTGATGTAAAAATTCCGCCTGAAAGTCCGATCGCAGATTTAGGATTAGGACAGCCTTGGATCACGATTCTTCTCAGTTCTTTAGACTTAAACGTTAACGCGCCCTCAGTAGTTTGAATAACTTCTAAGGGCGATCGGAGCATCAAGGGTTTAGTCGTTGGCTAAGGCTTCTACTGTCTGGCGATATGCCATAATTGCGAAGTTTTTCTGTTGCTCTTTTAAGGCGTGTAAAATCACGTTAGAGAGATCTTTGGAAACTAGTGCCCGAACTTCAACTTGAGTTTCAACCACAGAAGCTACAAGCGTTTCTTCTTCACCTTCGCTGTCACCCTTTGCCTCATGTAGGGTTTCATAGCGTCCTTCTCCCTGGGCTTCAGTCACGGTATAGCCCTTCACCTTGAGATTTTTCAACAAACCGACCACGCTGTCTTTCAGCACAGTTTCACAGATGATGGTGACTAAAATGGCGGGTTGAACAAGTTCGTCTAGGGAGGATTGTTCAAAATCAAGCATGGTGCATAACGAGATAATCTACCTATTTAGTTTAGTATGTGCGATCGCGGTTTTTCCTCGCAGCTTTCCTTAAGACAGCCCTCAAGACAGCCCTCAAGACAGCCTTCAAAAAAGCGCGGGTAAAATTGAGGGCGATCGATTTCGCTACTTTAAGATTTATGAAGGGCAGTGATTAAAAAAAGGTTTCAAGATTAGAGTTGAGGTCGAAAAATCCTTAGACAGCGGTTAAACCCTAACTCGTCTACAAACCTGATTCGCAGAGAAGTCATCGGCATGAAGATATCGGCAATGAACAGTCGTTTCACTCGTCACTCAAATTCCCCTCGCGCCTTGTTGCTTCCTGTCGTCCCCCTCGCTGGACTATTCGTTGAAATAGTTATCATAACTATCTTTGGATTGGGCAATAGTTCTGCTCTGGCGCAGGAACGCATTCCTAATGCCACCACAGTCACGCCTACAGCGCAACCTGCTGCTGGAACCCGCCCTATCTTGAAAACAGGCGATCGCGGCGAATCAGTCTCCGAGCTGCAAGCCATGCTTAAACTGCTGGGCTTCTACAACGGTGCGGTCGATGGCGCTTATCAAGAAGGCACTGCAACTGCCGTATCGGCATTCCAACGAGCTGCTGGCTTAACTGCCGATGGGATTGCTGGAACTGCCACCTGGAACCGCTTACTTCCGGCTGCCAACAATGTTACGCCTGTTACGCCCACACCCCCTCGTCCTACGCCAACGCCAACGCCAACGCCAACGCCCGTCACGCCAACACCTACCAATCCGGCGGTGCCCCAACCTACGACGGTTTCTCTGCCAATTCTACGGCTGGGAATGCGGGGTTCAGCAATCAGCCAACTCCAGCAGCGGCTGCGACGGTTGGGCTTTTTTAATGGAGCAGTGGATGGCATTTTTGGAACAGAAACTGAAAATGCGGTTAAGGCAATGCAGCGAAACTTTGGGCTGGAGGCCGATGGTATCGTGGGTTTAGCCACTTGGGATGCTTTGCTTCAGTGAGTCCTCTATTGGGGAACAGATGGAGTAGTGAATAGATGGAGTCATTATTTTGTTCTTTCTCCATTCTTTAAACTTCTGTTAACGATCGCTAACTTTAGTAAATATCCCTGGAGGTTAAAAGCACAGATGCTATCTTGAGTTCAGGTACAAAAAGCAATTACCTAACCAAAGATTTCTAGATTAGAGCTTGTACCTCCTGCCCTAAATCTAGCCGCAGCGCTCAGTTGTAGCAATTTCACTCCCTGGAACCAATGTAAGTGAGATGCAATCGCGCTAATGCATATCCTCAATACCGACTTCGCTTCAGCATTAGTGTAGGCACCGCTAAAGCTCAATGTCTCCTAAGAGATAGTTTCAAAAGACAGGATGAATTGTCGGCTGCTGAGAATCGCTACGGATTCGTGTAAACCCTCTCTACTTAGTTTTGACGAATTGAATCATCCCTTGAAGGGTCTGATAGCCTCCTATCAGACCCACTCTTATTGAGGCGGCATTGAGGCGGCATTGAGGCGGCAAAATACTCATAAGCAGGCAAGATGCCTGCCCCACAAAACAGCTAACTGGGACTGTATTTTCAGGCAGATCCCTTACCTGTACCAAATAGATTCAATGTTCTGGGCGATCGCCAATGCTTGCCTCCGGTCGGTCGCTGCCAGAGTTACTGTGACGTGTCCCATTTTGCGCCCCGGACGAGCAGTGCTTTTGCCATACCAATACACATGGGCATGAGGAATTTGCTCAAGCTGTTGGCGTGGCGATCGATAATCCTGCGTCGCTGATTCGTAGCCCAACAGATTCACCATCACGGCTCCTGCACATTGCAAAGTAGGATCGCCCAACGGCATTCCACAAACCGCTCTCAACTGCTGCTCAAACTGAGAGGCGACGCAGGTATCGAGGCTGTAATGTCCTGAATTGTGAGTGCGAGGAGCAGTTTCATTAACCCAAACTTTGCCCTCCACCAGAAAAAACTCAATGCCCATGATGCCCATGAAATTTAGACTGTTGAGCAGAGTTCGGGCGATCGCTGCTACTTGTTCAACAATGGCTGGCTCTTGCGGCAGCACTAACACCCGCCGACAAACCTGCTCCACCTGCTGAGTTTCTACAACCGGATAAATTACGATTTCTCCAGTCAGCGATCGCGCCGCCATCACTGCCAGTTCACAATCAAACGGTATAAATTCTTCTAAAAGCCATTGCTCTGCTTTGTTCCCTAAATCATTCAGCAATTGTTCCAAATGCGATCGCGTTTTAGCAATAAACGTTCCTTTGCCGTCGTAACCATGCTTCCGAGCTTTGAGCACAACCGGGAAACCGAGTTGACTTAAATCAGCGCCTTCAGACAGCGCCACAAATTTTGGGGTAGGCAAATCGAGACGGTTGAGATAGGAACGTTGTTCATACTTGTCGAGTAGAGGAGCCAAAGATTGCAGGCTGGGATAAAAGGGAACTTGCTGCGCCAGAGAAGAGAGTGCCGACAGATCGATGAATTCATTCTCGAAGGTGATGACATCGCAGAGGGAGACGAGTTGGGCAGTGGCGGCGGCATCATCAATGGCAGCAAAAATAGTTTGGGTGGCGATCGCTACTGCCGGGTCATCGGCTTGAGGAGTTTGTACAATTAGCTCTAAGTCCAGTTTTTTAACCGCATCTGCCATCATCCAGGCTAGCTGTCCACCGCCAATAATTCCGACTCGTTTTGTCATGACCCTCTCGCTCTGCATCAATTTATATCGCCGTATCATACGGCTAAATCTTTGCCAATTGCACAGCTATTATTTCGCCAACTCAAGGATCTCTAAAGCTTTTTTAACGATTTCATCAGGATCAAATGGCTTAGTCATGTAAAGATCAGCTCCTACTTCTTTGCCTTTTTGCTGATCAAACTCCTGCCCTTTGGCAGTCAACATAATGATATGAATATTTTCAGTGTCAGCATTTTGTTTAACGATTTGGCAAACTTCAAACCCATTCATTTTGGGCATCATGACATCTAGAAATACAAGATTTGGTTTTTGGGTTTGGATGATTTCTAGAGCCTCTACCCCATTAGTGGCAAGGAGAAGTTCAACGCCTTGATCTTCCAGATCTTCCAGCGTTTGCTCCATCAGAATACGGATATGGGCTTCATCATCAGCAATGAGAATACTCTGAGTCATGATTTTCCTTAGTTTATTTTGCCTGATTGACGAGCTATGATTTGTTATCCAACTTGTTGAGCTTTAGGATCAGCGTAATCCTGTTGCACAACAACGAAAACGACGTTCTTTAAACCGTTGTCAAATCGTAGGGTTTGGACGATGTTGTGCTGTTCCGATACTTCAGCATTGATGATGATCATATCGGGTTTAATTGATAGCGCTTTTTCAATCCCTTCAGAGCCTGTCGTTGCCTCTGTGACGGCGTAGCCTTTAGAGACTAGGACATCAGTTAGAATTTTTGCGGTAGAGAGATCAGCATCAACCACCAGCACTTTTTTGTGCGAGACTTCTTGGGTTAGGAGCATTTTGATGTCACTCAACAGCAGCTCTGTATTGATGGGTTTGCTGAGGTGGCGATCGACTCCTAAGCGATCGCTTCGTTCTTGATCTTGGATGATAGAAAGAATAATGGTAGGAATGTTCATGGTGGCTGGATTATGTTTTAAGACAGCCGCCAAATCAAACCCGCTAATGTTGGGCATCATGACATCTAAAAGAATTAGATCTGGAGGAAGTTCTTTGACTAAGCGCAGAGCTTCAATGCCATCTTGAGCAGTTCTAATTAAATAGCCTTCTGTTTCTAATTCTTGACGAAGCAATTCTCGAATGTGAGGTTCGTCATCTACTACCAGAATGTTCTTTTGCTGATCGTTTGGAGAAATAGCACAGTTTGCGTTTTCTTTGAGTTGCTGTACTAAAGAATCCAGGTGGATTGGAATTGTTTGAGTAGAAACGGCAGTGGGCAAACTAAAGGCAAAAGTGCTGCCCTGACCCAGGTGACTTTCAACCCAAAGCCGTCCATTGTGATGTTCAACAATTTGTTTGCAAATGGGGAGTCCTAAACCCGTGCCTTTAGGTTTGTCGGTCATGACTTCGCCGACTTGTTTGAACTTCTCAAAAACTTTAGGCTGATCTTCGGGAGCAATACCAATGCCTTGATCTATAACGCTAACGATGATGTCGCCCTGGTTATTATGTGCCCGACAAATGATCGTTCCGGCTGGGGTAAACTTTATGGCGTTAGAGAGCAGATTAATTAACACTTGAATCAGCCGATCGCGATCGCCCACTACCTCCGGCAAGTCAGGCTCGATTTGTCGAATGATCTGAAGTTTGCCAGCTTGTGCCAAAACAGCGGTAGCAGCGATCGCCCGATCGAGAATTTCGGCGATGGGCAGAGGCTGCATATACCATTCCACTTTGCCCGCCTCAATTTTGGCAATATCTAGCACATCGTTGATTAGTGATGTGAGGCGATCGCCCTCAGCAATAATAATGTGAAGGTTTTCGCGGACTTGTTTAACCGTTCGCTGAATTTTGGGATTATCTATTGTAACGGCGGGCAATACTACTTCTTCTAGCTTTTTCTGAATGAGTTTGGCAAAACCTAAAATCGATGTCAGTGGAGTGCGTAGCTCATGGGAAACCGTAGAGATAAAATCGGTCTTCATCTGATCGATTTCTTTTTCTAACGTAATATCCCGAATTAGCACAACCGAACCCATGTAGTTTTGATTGGCGGTTTCTGGATCGGCGATCGTTGTCACACGGGCTTGCCCAATGTGTTCTCTAATTAATGTTACTTCTGAAGTCAAAGATGCAGCAGGATTGATGCGATTTTGCGTTACCAAACTCGTCACATCACTTTCAAAAACTTCAAGACAAGTTTTGTCTTCAATCTGTTCAGGCTTCAATTCAAACATTGTGAGCAACATCGGGTTAAATCGAATGATTTTTCCTGTAGCATTGGTAACCAGCAAACCGTCTCCTAAACTGTCAATGATGGCGCTTAATTCTTGAGTCCGTTCTTTGACCGTTTGCTCTAGTTGATCACGTGATTGTTCTAATGCTCGCGTGCGAATTCCGACCCATTTGATAAGTTGGTTGAGTGCAGTTGCCAGAGTGCCAACTTCATCTTGGGTGGAGATGGTGGATCGAAGGCTGAAGTCTTTTGCATCGATGACCCGCTGCGCGACCTGTTCCAGTTCTTCTAATGGGCGAGTAATAGAGCGACTAATGAGGGCAGCAAGTAAGGTGGCGATCGCGCCAGAAGCAATAATGCTCAGTGCCACAGACCAATTCCGCAGAGTATCGGCTCGGAGCACATCTGCCACTGCTGCATCACTTTTGGCTTGTGAGCTTTTAATCTGATCTGTGAGGTCATCTGAAATTTTGTCAAATTTGAGGGGTAAATCACTGTTGGTAAATTCGAGTAACCGGGCTTGAGCTGCTTTTATTTGAGCAGGACTTTTAAGTTGATCGAGATCAATCTCTGTAACTAAAGTGTCAAGAATATGGAGATATGCGGCTGATATCGCTTTGTAAGTTTCGAGAAATTCAATTAAATAAGGATCTTCATCATATTCAATTAAATGAGGATCTTCATCATCAAGATGAGGTTGACCTGCAACACCAGAGGCAAATTTCGCCAGATCTGACCATGATTTTCCGATCTCACGCTTGTGACGTTGGATATGGGCGTATTCTGACCGAAAATCTTCTGGGTATTCTAGCAGCGGAATGAGCTGTTGCTGATGGGTGCGAATTTGTAAGATACCTGTTTGCAAACGGCTTTCTAAATCAACTTCTTGCTCAGCGTGTTCTCTAAGCCTGTCAGCTTGATTGGATTGGTCATTGCTTAGGGTGATGCCTAATGTGACTCCGGCGATCGCCACTCCGACAACTGCGGCGTATCCACAGGCAATTTTTTGGGCAACCTTCAAACGATTAAACCAATTACCTATAGATGAAAGGGGTTTAGAGTTGAGAGCAGGAGGGCAACTCATAGAGACTACAGGGATTTGACAAGGAACACCCATAGCATTCCCACTAAATTGACTGATCTTGCTAACATTTCTACTGTGGATCGTGTGCCCCTTCAGAAGAGGGTTGAATTGGAATCTCAATGATGAATTCTGTGCCTTGGTTAAGAGTTGATTCGCAGCGCAGCTTGCCGCCATGCCGTTCTGTAATAATTTGAGAACTAATGGATAGTCCTAAACCAGTACCTTTACCTACAGATTTAGTGGTAAAAAATGGATCAAAAAGTTTTTCGATGATGTGTTCAGGAATTCCTAAACCATTGTCAGCAAATCGAATAATTACGGTTCCAGTATTGGTACATTCTGTAGAAATTCGAATCCAATTCGATGATTTTTTCCCTTCTTCAAGAGCGTCGATCGCATTAACTAGCAGGTTCATAAAGACTTGATTGAGTTGACTAGGATAGCATTGCACTAGGGGTAAAGTACCGTAGTTTTTGATCACTTCAACGCCCGAAAATTGGAATTGCGCTTTGAGGCGATGTCCCAAAATCAGTAATGTACTGTCAATGCCTTCGTGGATGTCAACGGGCTTAACTTCAGCTTGATCTAACCGCGAAAAGTTGCGTAGAGATAGGACAATATCTCGAATGCGCCCGGTGCCTATGTTCATACTTTTGAGCAGTTTGGGCAGATCTTCCGACAAAAAATTCAGGTCGATCGCCTCTTGTTCTAATTAGACTTGTTGGCTAATAAGGGATAATGTTGGGGAGTTGCAAGGAGTCCTTATGCTAGATCTCGAACGCATCCTCACCCAAGATCGACTGATGCGATCCCTCACTGGTCTCAACCGAAAAGCGTTCGAGGCACTGCTGC
>JBBRCV010000261.1:0-7596 GCA_038204505.1 Elainellales cyanobacterium | reverse complement strand
CCTTACCCGTAACATCGTTGTGCATCTGATGAGCATTTCTAAAGCGAGGGCTAAGAGCGCTAGCGGGTGAAGCAGCAGTGATAGCCAAGGTGAGAACGGTTAAGCCAGTAAGAATGATGCGTTTCATGGTGTTGAATCCTTTAGAGAACTTAAGTTGTAAGGGGTGTGGTCTGCGTTTCTTTCGCTTGATATAAGAATCGCGCCTGCCCCTGAGTTCTCTCTGAACTCAAACTGAGAAACTCTTAATCGTTTACTGAGAAAACTGAAGATGGGTAGAGCAATCCAATAGCTTTCTTCTACAAAATCCGTTTCTAGCTAAGCCTTTCAAAAACCCTGCCCTCAGTAGATTAAGGATAATTCTAAAGATGCAAGCAGTTTTTGATCTGTTGCACGATCGCTGATGAAGGCTGGTCAATCTCTACCACGATCGCGTCGTTGGGTTCTTCTAAGGCATCGAATTGAGTTCTTAATAGATTAGACTTCATGTAATGTCCATGACGCTGTTTAAGCCGTTGTTCAATCAGTTCAAAAGAGCCTTTAAGATAAATAAATTTGACCTGATCTGACGGTTCACCCAAGACTTGACGATAGGCTGCTTTGAGGGCAGAACAGGCAAGAATTAGATTGGCATTCGTCTGAAGTGCTTCATCAATGGCTTGTCGAAGTGCCTGAAGCCAGGGGCGGCGATCGTCGTCGTTGAGCGGAATTCCCTGACGCATTTTTTCAATGTTTGCAGCCGGGTGAAACTCATCCGCATCTTTAAATTCCCAATTCAGTTCCAATGCCAGACCTTCACCAATCGTCGTTTTTCCAGAGCCAGAGACTCCCATAATCAGAATCACCATGACTTTCTATAACCTCTCAAAGACCATTATTCGGGTAAATCAACAATCAATGTAATTTCATATCAGCTAAATCATGTTTTATCCCCACTAATTTCAAGGCTTTGCCAACTTCCAGATGATTAGAAAAGATTAACTTTCCGTGGGGCAGGCATCTTGCCTGCACAGGCAAGATGCCTGCCTACAGTTTCCATCACAATTCCACAAGAACCAATTTTAAGTAGTATAAAAGGCTGCTACAAAAACAGCTCAAACACTGTTGGCTTAATCACTTTTCCCATTGCATTGCGAGGTAATTCTTCAACGGTCAGAATTCGGGTTGGCACCTTATAGACTGCCAATTGCTCTTTTGCCCAACTCCTGAAAGCCTCTAATGATAGACATTGACTTGCGGACAATGCTTCTTTCTGCAACACGATCGCCGCGCAAACCCGCTCACCCCACTCTATATCAGGAATCCCAACTACAGCACATTCTTGAATCAGGGGATGGGTTCGTAACACGTCCTCTATTTCTAGAGCTGAAACTTTATACCCGCCTGTTTTAATAATATCTACGCTCATTCGACCCAGAATGCGATAGCGATCGCTCTCCACTACAGCAAAGTCTCCTGTACAAAACCAGTCATCAGAGAAAGCCTTTAGAGTGGCTTCTGGGTTTTGCCAATATTCCAAAAACACTCCAGAACCTTTGACTTGAATTTCTCCAGGCGTTCCAGGTGGTACGCTCTTGCCCATCTCATCTACTAATCTCACACTCACTTGAGGAAGAGGCTTGCCCACCGATCCTGCCCCTCGTTGACCGTGTAAAGGATTCGAGAGCGCCATCCCAATTTCAGTCATTCCGTACCGCTCCAACAAAAAATGATCGCTGATGCTGTTCCATTTTTCTAAAATTTGAACGGGTAATGCCGCCGAACCAGAAACCATCAAACGCATTTTGGCACAACCTGCAATTCTGCGTTGCTGGCGATCGCCCACACTTTCATCATCAGCATCGCCCAAAGTATGACTGGCAGCATCCCAGGCAGCAATCAACTTTGCGTAAATTGTGGGAACTGCCATGAACAGGGTCAAGTCACCGTCACTAATTCGGTTCCAAACCATTTCAGCATCAAATTTGGGAACCATGTGGCACTCTGCCCCAACCCACAAAGCACAAGTCAACACGTTAACAATTCCATGGATGTGATGCAGAGGCAGAACGTGCAAAATGCGATCGTCAGCCACCCATTCCCAGGCTGTGACCAAACTCGTTACCTGAGCTTGGATATTATCGTGAGTAATCACCACGCCTTTCGGTTTACCCGTTGTACCGCTTGTATAGAGAATTAATGCGCGTTTGTTGGTGGCGATCGCTGGGAGCATGGCAGCGGTTGGAAGCGCATCTGATGTCAGAATTAGTCGCAAATGATGAGCTTCAGCGATCGGGCGTAGTGTCGTCTCAAAACTGGGATGGGCAACAATAATCGATGCGCCTGAATGGGTGATGACATACTCTAATTCAGGGCGCGGATGAGCCTGACACAGCGGTACAGCGATGCCACCAGCCCGCCAAATCCCCCATTGAGTAGCGACATATTGAAACCCAGAGGGGATCAGAAAAGCAACGCGCTGTTCTTGTAAGTCATCTGCACTATTGAGTAGATGGGTCGCAATTTGACCAGAAACATGGAGTAGATCCCGATAGGTAAAGGCTCCTTCAGTGGCAACGATCGCTGTTCTCTCGTGATGCTTTTGAGCCTGAGTAATCAGTGGAAGATTCACGCTTCTGTCCCGATTTAGGGTTGATGGAGGGTGTTACATATCCCATTGCTCTGAAAGCATATAGCAATCTTCAGCAGAATGTTAGTCTGCCCCTCAGAATTTTGTAAAAGAGACAGAAACTTTAGTTAATTAAAGTAAAGATGCTTCACTGACAAACCACGGTAGATTAGTTCTATCTGCACCCTCCATTGCCCCCTCTCAGGAAAACTATGGATATCTCAGTTAGGAAAGATTGGCTACAGAGAAACACTATTCTAGGAACGATCGCCACCGCTGCATTAAGCGCGATCGCCGCGAACCTGCAAGAGACTAATGTCTCTGCTAATCGCCGCCTGGTTCTGGAAGATACTGTTCCCGATGCTCTATACATTCTTTATAGCGGACACATAGAGAGCTACCGCACTAGCCCTAATAGCGTAGCGAGAGCCGTCGGCATACTGCCAGGTTCAGTCCTCTATCTCAAGGAACTTCTGCTAGATCAAACTGCTGATGAAACCAGCATTACTTTAGATGACTGTGTGATTTGGCAGGTTCCCCGCGCCGAGTTTTTAGCGATCGCCCAGCAGCACCCCGAAATTGCTCAAATTCTTTCAAAACAGCTAGCCACTGATTTACAACGTGCCGAATCAGAATTAGCCTATGAGCGCGATCGCGCTGCGGCACTACGTCCCTATGTTGTACCCAAAGTGAACCGGGGCATTGTCGGTTCTAGTCGCTATGCAGTGCGCTTGCGGCAAGATATCAAAAAGGCAACTCAAGGAACGGGCGCTGTCTTAATATTAGGAGAACCCGGTCTGAACAAAGATAATATTGCCGCATTGATTCATTTTGGATCGCGCGATCGCAAAGAGCCTCTGATCAAAGTTAATTGCAGTACGCTACAAACCAATGGTGTAGAACTCTTTGGGCGAGGTAATAAACCAGGGCTATTAGAATGGGTGGGGCGCGGCACCTTAATGCTCAATAACTTAGAAGATTTACCCGCAGAACTTTTAGACAAGCTCAAACACCTATTAAACACAGGCGAATACACACCCGTATACCGAGAAGACACAGAGATTCCCCTGCCCAAACATACCGAAGCTCGGATCATGATGATTGCAGAAAAAGTCATCCCGCAACTCTCACAGTGCAAGCTAATTAAGCACAATATTAAGGTGCCCCCTCTACGGGTTCGGAAGGCGGATATTAAAGCTCAGGTTGAGTATTACTTGGGATTGCTCTGTCGATCGCGCGGTTTGACTCAACCCAAGGTTACACCCGAAGCACTGCGGCGACTGCAAGGATACGATTTTCCTGGTAATTTAATCGAGTTAGATAACTTGCTGGCACGGGCTTTGGCTCAGGCAGGAGGAGCGACTGAATTAACAGAAGAAGTTTTCTGGGCGGCGGGTGACAAAGAACGACGGTTTCGGGTAAATTTGCTCAACGCTTACCCGTGGCTACGGCATTTTCTACGCAGTGATTGGTATCCCGATCGCATTAACTATGGCTTCACTGCCGCAGCATTTGCGTTGAGCGTAGCGATTCTATTGTTTGGTCCTCAAAGCCGCGATCGCAATTTTGTTCTAAATCTTTTTTGGGATTGGTGGTGGTTAGGAAGTCTATTGATCTTTCCGTTTCTGGGACGCATTTGGTGCGCTTTTTGTCCGTTCATGATTTACGGTGAAATAGTGCAGAAACTGTCGCTCAAGTGGTTCCCACGACAGTTGCGATCGTGGCCGCGCCAGGAAGCCGAACGAGTCGGCGGCTGGTTCTTATTTGGATTATTTGCCTTAATTTTACTTTGGGAAGAGCTATGGGATTTAGAAAATACGGCATACCTATCGGGCTGTTTACTGCTGCTAATTACAGCAGGCGCAGTGATTTTTTCGCTGTTATTTGAACGACGATTTTGGTGTCGCTATCTCTGTCCCATCGGCGGTATGAATGGGATGTTTGCCAAACTCTCGATGATTGAACTGCGGGCGCAGCAAGGAATTTGTTCGGCAACTTGTACCACCTACCAATGCTACAAAGGCGGTCCGCAAAAGGGCGAAGGGCAAGAAACGGGTGGCTGTCCGGTCTATTCCCATCCAGCACAATTGCAAGATAATAAAGACTGCGTTCTGTGCATGACCTGTTTAAAGGCTTGTCCCCATCGATCGGTAGAATTAAATCTGCGTCCACCGGGAATTGAACTCTGGACAACTCACAAGGCAAATTATCCTGAAGTAGCATTGTTGTTTTTACTATTTGGCGCTACGTTTCTGCACCGATTGCCAGAGATTGAACAACAGTTGGATTTAGATTTGCATTTAGAGAATTTTGGCATTCACACGCTAGTTTCAATCGCCGCATTATTAGTGCCTGTGGCGATCGCCCTCCCCGCACATTTGTTAATCCGACTACTGGGCAATAAACATCGCCCGTTCATAGAATTAGCATACGGCTATTTACCCTTAGCGATGGGCGGACTTTTGGCGCATTTCCTTCGCTTGGGGCTTTCTGAGGGTGGTCAATTAATTCCAGTCACCTTTGCAACATTTGGATTGGCGACGGCGAATTTACCCCTGTGGATTGCCCATCCTGCGGTGATTGCATTCCTCCAGGCAGTTGCGTTAATCTCTTCGGTTTTGGCGAGTATAGTGTTGACTCAAAAGATTGCTCGACAGCCATTCCTGAAGTTAGTGCCGCAGCATTTAGCGGGTGTGGCGATCGCTTTTTTGATGGGCAGTGTGATTGTGGGGTGGTGAGTTTCCGCAAAAGAGAAAATCAGGCTTGCTGGGTGGATCTGTCATAAAGAAGAAGGCGATCGCAAGTTGCTTGTACACTGGCGATTTGTATCTAATCAACCAACCATTGTGTCATTAAGTATCCTATAAACACCATATCGAGCAAGCCAAAAAGTACTAATCCCACTCCTGTCCAAACTATAAAAAGCCAAAACTTTGGGGTTGCGCTGGGTCTCCATCGTGCCCATCGGCAGAACACAAGCACAAGGTTAGAAGCAAGGAAACCTGCCAGTACAGAAGATCCTAGAATCCAAGTACTCTCATATATGCCTCGTGCCCAAGGTAGCAACGAACCCGCATTTGCACTGTCTGGTTGAAAAGATGGGTCTCTCAAAGGCGAGAGTTGATACGCAAAAACACCACCAGCCACCAATAGAAGCATTAGAAGTCCAAGGGTGGTAAAGGCAGAGCGTGAAACAAGGTGAGAAAGCGCGTGATGTGGATCTCTGAATCTCGACATAAGTTCCAGGTATCAGGTGTTGAAACGCCAATATACAAACTTAAGACTCTTCACTATTTAGAAATGTTCCTGCCCCACAGTTAAAGCAAGCGGTGGCGCGAGAACTCATTTCCATTTTTTGCTAGTGGATTTTTAATTTGCCAGAAAAGCTAAGTTTACCTCCATCACATAACGTCTTCGTCTTGAAAAAATATGCTTGACTTAGAGTGCACTCTAGGATTTAAGGTGGTGAGCATGGACAATGAACTCACAATTCAACAGGTTTCTGAGCGCACTGGGCTGAGTGTTTACACACTCCGCTACTATGAGCGCAACGGACTTTTAGAGCCAGTCACTCGTGCCGCAAATGGGCATCGTCGCTACTCGGCAACGGATATTGCTCGCATTGAGTTTTTATCTAAACTGCGTATGACGGGAATGCCCATTCGTCAAATGCAGGAATATGCGGAGCTAATGCGGCAAAAGCCAGACGCGATCGAGGAACGTCGGGCGATTTTAGAAGCCCATGAACAGGCAGTTCAGCAACAGATTCAACAGCTTACGCAAAATCTGGAGATGATTCAATGGAAAATTCAAAACTACAAAAAATTGGCGGAACAGCATTATGAAATAGCTCAGCCAGCGGCTCAAATGCAACCGATCGCTTAACCACCTTTCAAAGTAATTGATGGAGAATAACCTCATGAAAACGCGCAAACTGGGTAATCAAGGATTGATAGTTTCGGAACTAGGACTGGGCTGTATGGGCATGTCAGAGTTCTATAGCGGACGTGATGAGCAGGAGTCTATTGCAACTCTTCATCGTGCCATTGAGTTAGGGGTGACTTTTCTCGATACTGCCGATATGTATGGTCCGTTCACAAATGAACAGTTGGTCGGGCGATCGATCCAAGGTATGCGAGATAAAGTGGTGCTGGCAACTAAATTTGGGAACGTGCGATCGCCTGAAGGAGGCTGGTTAGGCGTTAACGGCAAACCAGAATATGTGCGTCAATGCTGTGATGCGTCGCTGCAACGATTAGGAGTAGACACCATTGATCTTTACTATCAACACCGAGTTGATCCAACCGTTCCGATTGAAGACACAATCGGCGCGATGGCAGAGTTGGTGCAGCAGGGAAAAGTCCGGTATCTGGGTATGTCAGAAGCAGCGCCTGATACGATTCGGCGCGCCCATGCGGTGCATCCAATTACAGCACTTCAAACGGAGTATTCTTTGTGGAGTCGTGACCCAGAGGATGAGGTATTGCCGACGGTGCGTGAATTAGGGATTGGCTTTGTTCCCTATAGTCCACTGGGGCGAGGATTTCTATCAGGAAATTTCAAGCGCATTGAAGATTTTGCAGAGGATGATTACCGTCGTTTTTCGCCACGGTTTCAGGGAGAAAACTTTGCCAAAAATCTGCAATTAGTGGATCAGGTAAAACAGATTGCAGATGAAAAGCATGTGACTCCGAGCCAGTTGGCTTTGGCATGGTTGTTAGCCCAAGGTGAAGACATCGTGCCGATTCCTGGAACGAAACGGCGCACTTATTTAGAAGAGAATGTGGCGGCAACTTCTGTAACCCTAACTTCAGAAGACTTAAGCCGAATTGATGCAGTCGCGCCTAAAGGAGGCACAGCAGGCGATCGCTATCCTGACATGAGTACGGTTAATCGCTAAATCTGTGGTCTGCGAGTGGTGGCACAGGGCCCAGTGTGTGCCCCCTGACCCCACCCCCCCCCCCCAAAAAAAAACCACCCAAGCCCCAATG
>JBBRCV010000260.1:0-7638 GCA_038204505.1 Elainellales cyanobacterium | reverse complement strand
AAGGGCGATCTTTGAACAATGGCTGCGGACGTTGGCGCAATGGAAAAAGCCGCCGCACCAAATGTAAGGTACTGCGCAGCGTATGAACATCGACGTATGGACCATAATAGCGATCGCGCTGTTTCCCTGCCTTTCGTTTGCGCGTGATAAAAATTCGCGGATATTCCTCTGACCAGGTAATGCAGAGATAGGGATACTTTTTGTCATCCTTCAACAGCACATTAAAGTGAGGCTGATGCTGCTTGATCAGGTTGGCTTCTCGCGCCAAAGCCTCAGCTTCAGTATCAGTCACAATAAACTCAATATCGACCACCTGCATCACCATTAAGGCAATGCGAGGGTTATGGTCATTGCATTCGCGGAAATAGGAGCGCACCCGCGATCGCAGCTTTTTAGATTTACCAATGTATAAGATATGGTCAGTCGCATCCCGCATAAAGTAAACCCCTGGCTCTGGGGGAATTTCTTTGAGGCGCGCTTCAAGGCGATCGGGTTCTTTAACGAGAGGTTGGGGTTTAGAAGAGGTAGTCGTCACAGATAGTCGTCACAGATAAACGTGTAGACTTTAGGGGGCGTTAGGAGGACTGATGTACTCACTCTCTTCAGGATACCGCGCTGGCGATCGATCCGGCATCGTAGGACGGTACGGTTACCTTCAATTGTAGATATAGTTCAATTTTCGGTCAAAATTCTTTCCTCTGATTTCTCGTCAGTTCCGAACGATTCTCTTTACTCCTGAGTCATTTCTTTGATGATTCCGATAATCTCGTCTACCAGCACGTTAATCTGATCGGATTTGGAATAAATGAGAACCAGACGTATTTCGGAGGAACTAACTATCTGATAGATGAGGCGATAGCCGCCGCGTTTACCTCTTTGGGCATCGGTATTTTTGATCCGAAGTTTGAGGACGGTATAGTTAGTTCCTGCAATTTGATCCCCAGGAAAAGTTCCAGATTGTAAGATTTCAAGAATCGGCTGAAGGTCACTTCGGATTTGTCGGTATCGTCTAGCCAGGGCTTTAAGGCGACGTCGAAACTCCGGAGAAGCAACGATATTAATAGATGAATTATTGGGCATCAATGCCATCCCAAAGGTTCGCCAATGGGATAGTTTTGCCATCCTGGAATTCTTGAAGGGATTGGCGCAGTCCAGCTAGGATGCTTGTATCAGATTCGTCTTCGAGGTAATCTTCGTCGAGTATGGAGACACTTGCAGCATCGGGGTAAACGTCTGTGACAATCTCTTCCCGTGTGGTCAAAAATTCCAAGAACACGAGGGTTTGTTCTAAAAGGGGTTCAGGAGTTTTCTCGATCGCTTCTAGAAGACGTTGTTTAATCGATGACATGACGTTTTCCCTTATTTCTTAGGTGTTTATCTACTCTACTTTCCCCATTGCTCCAACAAAAACGCATACTCAAACGCAACTTCCTTCAACTGCTCATACCGTCCAGATACGCCCGCGTGTCCTGCACCCATATTAGTTTTTAGCAATAGTACATTGTTGTCAGTCTTCAAATCGCGCAGCTTCGCCGTCCATTTGGCAGGCTCCCAATACGACACACGCGGATCATTCAAGCCCGCCGTAATTAACATTGCTGGATAGTCCTTTGCCTCTACATTGTCGTAGGGCGAGTAAGACTTCATGTAGTCGTAATACTCTTTATCGTTGGGGTTGCCCCATTCTTCCCACTCCATTGCCGACAGCGGCAACGAGGTATCTAAAATAGTTGATACGACATCGACAAAGGGAACTTGTGCCACAATCGCTTTGAACAAGTCAGGACGCGCATTTACTACGGCACCCATGAGCAATCCGCCAGCGCTTCCCCCTGAAATCGCCAAGTGTTTTGCAGAAGTCCACTGCTGTTGAATCAAATACTCGGCACAGGCAATAAAGTCGTTAAAGGTATTCTTTTTCTGAAGGAATTTACCGTCCTCATACCATTTACGCCCCAGTTCCGAGCCACCTCGGATATGGGCGATCGCCATCACCACACCCCGGTCTAACAACGAGAGTCTTGCCGACGAAAAATTGTCTGGATAGCTGTAACCATAAGAACCGTAGCCGCTCATCAGCAGCGGGTTCTCGCCGTTTTGAGTAATGCCTTTTTTGTAAATTAAAGAGAGGGGAATAGCAGTACCGTCTGAGGCGATCGCCTGTACTCGTTCACTGACATATTGCGTCCGGTCATATCCGCCCAACACCGGAGTTTCTTTCTTCAGTTCGCGCGCCTGCGTATCTAGATCATAATCAAATACCGAAGCAGGCGTGACCAAAGACGTATAACCAAACCGCAGCGTTTTAGTATTAAAGTCTGGATTTGCCCCTTCACCCACCTCATAAGTAGGCTCTGGGAATGTTACATAATGCTCTTGCGCGGTCGAAAGCTTGCGAATGCGAATCTGCGGCAACCCTGCTGATTGCTCGTAAATTACTAGATGATCGACAAACGCACTCACATCTAAAAGCATCACGTCTGGACGATGAGAAATCACAGTTTGCCAATGCTCTATACCGGGCGATCGCACAGGCGCGCTCATTAACTTAAAGTTGATTGCGTCATCATTGGTAACAATATAAAACAAGTCGTTGTGATGCTCAACTTCATATTCCACACCCACAGTACGCGGACGAATAATTTGAAACTCACCCGTAGGGTTGTCAGCCTCCAAATAATGAATTTCAGACGTAATTTTACTGCTCAAACTCATGATTAGATACGCATCACTGCGCGTCTTGCCTACGTTCAAATAATAGGAATCATCTGGCTCATGATAGACCAACGTATCCATTTCAATAGCAGTATTTAACTGATGCCGAAACAGCTTAAAGGGACGATGGGCAGCATCTACTTGGGTGTAAAATACCGTTCGGCAATCGTTTCCCCAGGCAAACGAATAGTAGGTTTCGGGAATAGTTTCGGGATATAGCTCGCGGGTGTTGAGATCAAGGAAATACAGTGTGTATAGCTCTGCGCCGCTCGTATCCACAGAGTATGCTAATAGCTGATGATCGGGGCTAACCTCAAACGTACCTAATTCAAAAAATTCGTATCCTGCTGCCAGCAGGTTTTCGTCTAGCAAAACTTCTTCGGCAGCATCTAAGCTACCTTTTTTGCGACAATGAATGGCGTAAGCCTGTCCCGCTTCTGTGCGCGAATAATAGTAATAGTCGCCATCTCGATAAGGCACCGACAGATCAGTTTCTTGGATACGCGACAGCATCTCTTTGTAGAGCGTAGTTTGTAGCGGCTGGGTGTGCTGCATGGTCGCCTCGGTGTAGGCGTTTTCTGCTTCTAGATAAGCGATAACTGCCGGACTTTGGCGATCGCGCATCCAAAAATAAGGATCAACGCGCTCATCACCATGCAAGGAATGAACGTAGGGAATTTTTTCAGCTTTAGGGAAAGACACGTTTAATTTAGACTATTTTCCAAAACAATACATTTTAAGCATTCCAAGAGCAATGCACTGAGCTATCCTATCGCATAGCCCCGTGGATCGTCTTCAGTCTCATTGAAGCTATCCACATTCCTGTCCACCCAAATTAAGCGGCGCACCTTCCAACCCCAACGTAATCCAACCTGTTGAAGGAGCAGTAATGTAGACCCAACGGCGATCGCCAGCCTCCGACTGCGTTACCTTGGCATTCGTAAACTGAAACTCATGGGTGCCAGGCGCAATAGTAGTCAAATAGGTTCGTCCTTCCATAGCAGGCTCACTCCGTACCACTAAACCATCAGCAGGCAAAACATCACAGGTTACTTTGACAGGAGCCCTGAAGGGAGCAGCGACGGGAGCAGTGTTAGTTGGATTCTGCTGAGAGTTTGAAGCACTCGCTCCGGGAGGCAACGCTGTAATTGGCTCTGGTGGATTTTGAATGGTGGGTGAGCCATTGAGAGAGTCACAAGAAACTGCTGGCGTTAGATACATTGACTGCACCCATCCTACCAGCGGCTGATTGATTCTTGCCCAGCCTTCGCCCCTGCTTTCTAGCCGAACGGTTTGAGCCGAGGTCAGCATCCCCTGTGAGGCGCTGGCTAAGTTGGGCTGAACGTAAACTCCGGTCGAAACGGTGGTTTGACGGCAGCCTAGTTCTGTATTTTGTGCGAGTATCTGTGTCGCACTATGGCGGGGTTCGTAGTCTGTTAGAGCCTTGGCTTCCAGGACAGCCTGACTCGTAGTAAAAGGATCAACTGCTTCGAGAGCCTCGCTAGGAGTTGCCCCGATTGTCCCTATCCCCACCGCAAGAAAAATCCCCAGCTTTGCCATCTTCATTTACGCATCCTCCATTAATCGCCCCAAACCCCACTGGCAAAGGATGATAGCATGATTTGCGCTGCCGATTAATGATTTCCCATTCAATAAGGGATTTAGACTAAAAACGGACGTGCCAACATGAAGCTTGCAATAGTTTTTGCATCCACAGACTCGCCGTTGTGAATAGCATTTTCTAAAGCTTGAGGAGTCATCAACACAACTTCAATATCCTCATCTTCATCTTGCATTGGCGGTGCTTCCAGCCTCTCTAAGCCCTGCGCCAAAAACGCATAAATCACTTCGTCTGAGTAACCTGGAGCCAGGAAAAACTTACCTAAACTCTTCCACTGAGCAGCCCGATAACCCGTTTCCTCTTCAAGTTCACGCCGAATCGTTTCGGCTGGATCTTCATCTATTTCTACGGTTCCGGCTGGAAACTCTAGCAATCGCCCCGATGCCGCAAAGCGATACTGCCGCGTCAACACTAACTCTCCATCATCCGTAACGGGTACCGCCAGGGAGCCACCAGGATGACGAACGCATTCCCATTCACCCTCGGCTTGGTTAGGCAGGCGCAAACGATTGACCTCGAAGTCAAATTTTCGACCTTTGTAGAACAGCTTTTGCTTTAAGAGTTGGGGGGGTTCTAGACCAAGGGGCATAGGAGTTGGGGAATTTTTTGAACGCCGGAACAATCTACCTGCTGAACTAAAAAAGCGATCGCTTTTCCCGAAATAGGTTCAACCCAATCAGCGGCGACATCTGCTAATGGTATCAGCACAAACGCCCGCTCCACCATACGCGGGTGGGGAATTTGTAAACCAGACTGTTCCATCACTAAATCATCGAACAACAGTAGATCTAGGTCAAGTAATCTAGCTCCCCAGCGCTCCCACCGCACCCGCCCAAACTGTGCCTCAATCTCTAGCAGAGTGTCGAGCAATACCTGCGGCTCTAGGTCTGTAGAGAGCACAGCGCAGGCATTCAGGTAGTCGGGCTGAGGGGGACCCACGGCTACAGTTTGGTAAGTTTCTGAAACCGCTTCTACCGTGATGCTAGGAAAGCGATCTAAAGTTTCCAGGGCAGACCTAAGAATTTGACAAGAGTCGCCAAGGTTGCTGCCAAGAGCGATCGCCGCGCGATGAATAGGCATGGGGCACAGAGAGGAAAAAGAACTCAAAATTAGTGCAGTAAAAAAGGGAAAACGCTACGAATTCCCTGACGCAGACGGATCAGTGTGATCAACCGCCGCAACTCAGGGTTAAGAAGATCTGGTGTTTGCCGACGTGCCTGAAGTTGCGCTTGTAGCTCGGCGTATTCTGCTGCGGTCAGAGGCTGACCATCAAGGGGCGATCGCGCTTCTACAATGATTTCAGTCCGTTGAATTTCTTCAGGCTTGTCTTCGGGCGGCGGCAGTGCTAAAGCGGGAGCAATGCCAGTTCCCAAAAAGCCAGTTCCCAAAAGGCTAGTTCCCAGAAATAGCCTCGTCAAGACTTTGGTCGCTTTCACTTTTTGCATCTCTACAGCAAGCCTGGGGGGAGGGGTTCTTGGCAGAATTCATGAATCTGGCTGATGCGGTCGAATAACCATGGGTACTGCTGACGGTAGGTAGGAATTAATGCTAGAGGGCTAAGCAGTGCAGCGGCGGCAAGGTCGGCTGCGGTGAGGCGATCGCCAACCAGGTATTTCTCTCTAACAGCCTTTTCTGTAACAGCCTTCTCCATAACAGCCTTCTCCATAACAGCCTTCTCAGTAACAGCCGCCTGCTGGCTCCAACGATGACTCAGGAAAGCGATCGCGCCCTCAAGCCGCTCCTTCGCCAATTCTACGCTGACCCGATCAATGCCGTATTGCCAACGCACCACCCGAATCATGGCTTGGCTCGACAGCGATGGGTCAACTTGCTTGCCCTCACCCGCCCGAAAATCGTAATAAACAAAGCGGGCAGCCACCCCAATACTTTCATCAAACCAATCTTCGATCGCCCAAACCTCAGCGTTTTGCTGGGCATCTCTTAAGCCCAAAGCAGGTTCGGGCTGGTAGCGATCTAAAAAATGAAAAATCCGAGTCGAGTCGCCCACTGCTTCCGGCTCTCCAGTCTGTTGGGGAAGCAACACGGGGATTGTAGTCCTCCCTGTCAGTGGCTTGAGCTTAAGGGCGTGTAGTCCTGGAGTCAGGTTTTCTACCTGATAGCTAAGACGCTTATAGCCCAGTGCTAGGCGAGCTTTCCGACAATAATGAGACGTACTAAATTGCAAAAGTAGCATCTAAACTTAAGGATTAAACAGCCCAAAGATCTAAGGAGATTTCCATCAATTAAAATCCCTTTGTGGGGCAGGCATCTTGCCTGCATTGAAAGCAGTATGCAGGCAAGATGCCTGCCCCACAGGTATATTCTGATTCGGAAATCTCCTAACCTACCAGATTTAAACAGCCACCTACAGAGCTAAACAGCCCACAGATACTGTGCTAACGAAAAAGAGATAGAGCAAGCTATTCCTGTTTCTGACAAAGCTTCTGTAGGCTGAAACATTTACTCCAACTACAGTCAAATCGCACTTTCGGAAATTTGAAAGCGTCCTTGACCTATTCTCCTAGACTAAGGAGAAGTTGAGGGAGAAGGAGACATTGCAGGAGATGAACCAGGAGACATTGCAGGAGACTCACCAGCAGCAGGAGTCGTTGTATCACCACCACCACAAGCTGTTAAGCTAGCTGCCATACCCAAAGCCAAGAGTAAACCGATCGCTATCTTATTCATAGAATTCCCTTTGGTAAATTGTGATCAACGTTAGAGTTTGGTGGTTAGAAGCCACTGGACAGTCGAGAAAACCTCGCTATTATACAGCCAAAAGCCCTGGTTAACGATTACCGCCCAATTGCTTCAAAAAGCTAAGCAGATCGATAACTTAGATTCTAATGGCTTACTTCTAGCTCAGCTTCCGTCTTCTGATAGGTAATGAGCTACTTTTCATAGCCTTATTTCTAGGAGATTCTATCGTGACTTTAAGAAAATGCAAGTAGTTATAAGTCTGGCGATCGCTTATCTCCTTTTTTCATAGGTATTTCAAAAGTTTAACGAATCGGAATCGAGAGGCGGATTTGGATGGATTTGGACGGCTTTGCAGTGCTGGCTTTTTGATCTCGCCCCTCGCAAATTTGTCCTCAAAGCCTTTCGTCTCAACAAAAAACCCCCGCCGCTAGACGAAGGTTTTAAGAATCTTGAAAATATTGGGGGTTCACCGCAACGCCGTTTTACCTCAGTTTTCGACCTGGAAGACTCCAGGTGGGTACCTCTGCCTCAATTTAAAGTTTCCGAGTACAAGCTCGGTATACTGCCATTGAAGCTTAGTGGGGTTCCCTTATTCACAAAGC
>JBBRCV010000259.1:0-7670 GCA_038204505.1 Elainellales cyanobacterium | reverse complement strand
AAAGACAGATAACGATTACCTGACTCGGTTTGCAGTATTAAATGAGGAATGGGTTGTACAGTCATCAGCAGCGAAAAGTCCTGATTTCATCAGGGTTCATGCTTATTTTTCCCCGTTTCAACCCACAACTATCCGCTGAATGGGTTTAGGAAAGATTCAATCATAGCCCTATTCCCGCCTCTCATTTCGTTAAAAGCTAACTGCCACAATCCAGAATAATCCGTCTACTAATAATGTACTCAAAACAGCGCCAGCAAAGACCCAATGGTGAAGTTGCTGAGAGCGAAGGGGAATGCAGCCGACAATGAGTAATGTTGTAATCAAAGCGATCGCCCAACCCACCCCGGCAGTCGTCTGAATCTGCGCTACAGCGTTTTGAAAAATGAGTTGGAGACTATCAGACAGACCGTCGGGTTCGACTTGCATGACTTGCCGCCATGAAGGCAAGAGGTTCATTAGATAAAAGTAGGCATCAGTCATGGCGGTGCCAAACAGTGATCCGAGGTAAAACCAGTTCCCTACTCTGCCCCAGCCTTTTGATAAACAGACTAGAGTGAACGGCAGGGCGATCGCCTCAATGGGCAAATGCCACAGAGGCTCCCAGCGCAACCAACCCCAGTAGATTGAACCCGCCAACCAGGTCAGGCTAAATCCCAGCAGCAAATCTCCTACCAAGTGGGTAGAAGGTCGATTTCTGAGGGAAAGACTGAGCCATAGCCAACCGAGAGTGGCAACCAGGCTAAACCCAGGAACGATCCTGACTAAAGGGGCTTGAAAAAACACCGGAACCGAGACGAGGAAAGCCGCCGCCGCAAAAAACAGCCACCTTTGGGATATCCATTTTTCTAAGGAAGAAACTCTGTCGCCCAAGCTGGAAAACGAGTCTGGATAGTTTTTTGGAGAAGGGGGCGTGTAGGAAGACAAAGGTTTTCTGATAGATTAGTTTATTTTTCTTAACATATCACACTTATATCCCTAGGGGGGGGATACGTTTTCTTTATCATAATGACATTTTTCTGGTTGTGCAGATAATTCCAAGTTAGGATTGACGGGGTATTTTGCGGCAAAAAATAACTCAATCAAATTCTGTATCTAGCAACTAGGATCGATAGTGGAATTCATTCAACATTTATTGCAAGCAGTCGTGTTAGGAATTGTGCAGGGCATCACTGAGTTCCTGCCGATCAGCAGCACAGCACATCTGGTGGTGTTCAAGAAAATATTCGGTTGGAGCACCTTTGATAAGGCGTATCTAGACGCAATTCAGTTTGGCAGTGTTGTGGCGGTTGTTTGGTATTTCTGGACTGATATTCGCCAAATTTTGACGGGTGGATTGGCAGCAATGCGCCAGAAGGACTGGAACCGGGAAGAGTGGAAGCTGTTGCTCGGCATTGCGATCGGAACGCTGCCCGTGCTGGTGCTGGGGCTTGTGGTGAAGAAGTTTTTAGATAAGGATGCGCTGGAAAATGTGACGAATATCGCGATCGCCTCCATCGTCATGGCTCTCCTCCTAGGGCTGGCAGAGAAGGTAGGCAGACGCAAACGAGGTTTTGATTCGCTCCAAATTAAGGATGGATTGTTAGTGGGACTGGGGCAAATGCTGGCAATTTTCCCAGGTGTGTCTCGATCGGGTTCGACCTTGACAACGGCTCTGTTTCTGGGCTTGGAGCGCCAAACTGCTGCCCGTTTTTCGTTTCTGTTGGGGATTCCAGCCTTGACGTTGATCACGCTTTATCAGTCTATTAGCGCCTTTAAAAGTATCGATTCGGTGCTGCTGCTGTTAGTAGGAATTGTTTCAACGTTTATTTTTTCCTATTTCTCGATCGCTTTCCTGTTGCGATTTTTACAACGTAATAACAATTGGGTGTTTGTCTGGTATCGCTTGGCATTTGGGGTTGCGCTATTGGTGGCGATCACCAATGGAGCGCTCAAATAAACAGCAAGGCAAAGCTTTCGGTTCGTTAACTTGGCAATTCACACGGCAAGCATGCCCAAGCTGACGACCCAAATGTTTCGCCTCTAACTTTTAGGCTGCCTAACTTTTGGGCGGTCAGAACTATGGCTTCACAATGTACTCAGATGGAATACTTTCTGCCTTCCCCGAAGCCACCAGCGCTTGGTAAACCAGAGCCGCAGCCTCAGCCCTAGTAATCGGTTGGTCGGGTCTGAGCTGATCCAAGTTGGGATGATTGACCACGATATTCGACTCCGCCGCAGTTCCTACCGCCGGGACTGCCCACTTAGGAATCCGGTCACTATCTTGAAACAACGTCACAACTTCTTCGGGTTTGTCAGGACTAGGCAATCCCAAACCATTTGCCAAAGAAAGCAGAACCTGGAACCGAGGAATTTGTTTGTTGGGCTGAAAGCTACCGTCAGGATATCCTTTCAAGAAGCCCTGTTTCACAGCCGCATCAATGGCTGGAGTTGCCCAGAGTGTTGAGGGCACATCAGTAAAGGCGATCGCACTTCGGCTCTCTTGCTGCTCAAAAGCTTTTTGCACTAAAACAGCATACTCGGCACGAGTCACTAACTGATCTGGACGAAAAGTGCCATCAGGAGAACCCACAGCGATCCCGCGCTTTGCTAACCCTTCAACAAAAGGACGTGCCCAATAATCAGGCGGCACATCTGGAAAACTTGCGACTGCTGCGATCGGGGCAGTCGGAACAGGCGAAGCAGCCGGGGCAGAAGACGCAGGCGAAGCACCCGCTGCAATTACACCAGCGGCAGGCACAACAGCAGGAAGAACAGCGCCCATGAAATTACCACCATTTGTCCGATTCGGTTGCGTTGAGGGTATTGTCACTGGAATATTTCCCTGGGCAATAGCGGAGGGGCTGACTTGAGGTCTAGTTGCTGTGGTGGTAGGCGAAGCTCCTACAGGGGGGACGGCTTGGAGTGGGGACAGCCCTGCAACAGGAGATTCAACCAGGGGAGTGAAAGGTCCCTCTAAATTTAGTGCCGACTCTTCGGTTTGATGAGTCAACCCCCAAAAGAGGATGGAGCCGATTGCCCCAAATGCGACCAAGATGCCAATCATTTCGTCAAAACCAAGGGGCTTTTTACGCGGGGGCTGAGTAGAAGCTTGAGAGTCAGGCTGTTCTGACATGATGACCGTCCTGTGGTGCGATTACGAATCTTGAATAATCTGAGCAATCAAATTAAATTGCCTAAATTATCCCACAAGTGTCAAAAAAATCATGAATGGTCAGAAGAACTTTGATTTTAGAGTTTATCCCAGACTTAGGTCGTTTCGGATTTTGGGAGCAAAGCCCACAGCATCTGACCTAGCCCCGACTTTTCATCACCAATTCTCCCTTCGGAATCTGCGGGTCAGTCGCCAACTCTGCTGTGATCAACATCTGAGTTACATTTTTACCACAAGCTGCTACTGGAGCAGACCAAGTGGCGATCGCCCCAGCATTAAACTCGCCGCAATAGGTTGGCTTCGTTGCGTTTGCCGCGATCGCCCACAAGCGATAGACCTGCCCTTTGGGCAACTGAGGTAAGTCATTAACAATAGTTACCTGATTTTTTGCTGGAACAACGACAAGACTACCCGAAGTTTTTTGGGTTCCTTCTAAGGCATAAAGCTGGGCATTGGGTTGTTGTAGCGCAGTTGCCAGGGCTGTCTTAGGTTCGGCTGCTTGCTGCAATTTTCCGATCGTAATTTGATTCTGCTGCATTTGTTGGTGCAACCGATAGTTATCGACGGCGAGAGTAATGAGGAGAAGAGCGGCGATCGCTCCTCCCAGGTTTTGCCAAGACGCAACTTGCCGAAAAACCTTCTCTCTAGGCTTTTGAGAATCAGAAAGCGATCGCTCCTCTTGAAAAATTCCTACGGGGTTTTTGTCTGCCTGAGCTTGGCTCAAAATAGTATTTCGCAAACGAGACGGCGGCTCCGGTTCTGGCAAAGCATAAGGCATCAGCGCTAACACCTCCTGAAATTGGTCAACTTCTGAAGTTAGGTCAGGATTTTCGGTCAGCAGTCGTTGTAATAATTCAGCTTCCTCAGAGCTAAGATCACCGAGGGCGTATCCTGCCATCAGTTCTTGCCAGTTTTCAGGAAGTGGAGAGTAAGTCATGGCACATTAGAAATGGGAAAGAGGGTAGCTAGTAGGAGTAGCCATAGTAGAAAGATCTCAAAGGGGGATTTTTTAAACTTGATTCTGTAGGGTTTGCCGCAACTTCAACAGTCCTTGACGAGAACGGGTTTTAACCGTCCCCAAAGGAATATCAAGTCGTTTGGCAATTTCAGATTGACTCAATCCTTCGTAATAGGCAATTTCTAGGATAAGTCGTTCTGATTCGGGCAGTTGTGACAGGGCATTTCTAACGAGCTGCGATCGCTCTCCCATTGAAGCGTGCTCCAATGGAGTTGCGACCGCCTCGTTTTTGACAATACCCTGCCATCGTTGAATAAATCGCAGCTTCGTACCGCGCGATCGCAATTTGTCGATAGACCGGGAACGGGTCATGGTCGTTAGAAAGCTACTCAGAGAACCTCGGCTAGAGTTATAAGCATCTCGTCGCCAAAGCGTCAGAAAAATTTCCTGAGTAATGTCTTCAGCCTCTTCCGAATTGCCCAATATTTTGTAAGCCAGACCGTACACCAGCCTAGAATAGCGGTCATAAAGGCTGCCGAGAGCGTCTACTTGTCCATCCCGGAGGGAACACAGAAGATCTAGATCTGAGGGTGGACGAGTAGGTTCAATCGCAGACGGGTCTGAGTCCATAGGTTTTAGAGAATGCCGCTCAGGCAGACCCAGCATTTTTAGTGCTGCCCTGCTCTATAAGCGACTTTATATAATACGCGGAGTTAGGCGAATTGGATGATTCACTCATTCTCCTCTCTCTGCCTGCTCCATTTCGTCTACCATTTGAGGGTTGCGCCGCAGATAGGTAAAGAATAATAGAATAGAGAATCCAATAATTAAAGGACCTGGAATTTCTCCAGCAAAAGTATTGTAGGTGCCGTGGAGAGTGGCGGCGATCGCTATTCCCAGCGTTAAGATGATGCCTTGACGCGATGGATTAATGGCAGCTAAGCCCATAAAATAACCGACAATGCCTGCTAAAACGGCGTGAAACAGCGGCAGCGAAACAAACCGAATTGTATTTGCCGCCACGTATGAGCCAAATCCTAAATTACCAGCCGTCAACCCAAAAGCATAGCGGATAGAGTAAGCGGCTCCTTCGGCGATCGCAAACCCTAGCCCCGACATGGCTCCATAAAAAGCCGCACTATGGGGATCGCTCAGCTTTTGTTGTCGTAGCAATAGAAAGTAGACGGGTAGCGCCTTACAAGCTTCTTCTAGCAGCCCTACTCCAAAAATACTGCCCAGTAACCGATGGACAAAGCCTAGCTTAGAGACTTCGTAAAGCTCGGTAAAAGGTGGAATCCGTTGAAACAACAGCAAAATAGGAATGCCGATAAAAGCAGTAAATAGCAAACATTTCAACGTGTTGCCCCAAGAAAACTGAGGAGGCTGAATCAGATGATGCAGCACTACACCTAAGATTGAGGCGTAATAAATTCCCAGCAGCCAGGTTGTTTGCGTTAAAGTCGCTTTTTCTGAAACAAGATTAACGACTAGTGGAAACAGCACAAAAAAAAGTAGCAGCCGGATACTTGGACTTTGATAAAGTTCTGGCTTAAAATCATCTCGATACGGCAGGAAAGAAGTCCATTGCATCTGGCGAAGCTTTGCCCATAAGCTTCGACCTGGCTTGAACAGAACGATCGCCCCCGCGTTTTTCTCTTTAGGAAACAGCCTCTCTTTAGGAAACAGCCTCTCTTTAGAAGCCAGCCTCTCTTGGGGAACTAGAACCAGTGCTACTGAAGCATTTGCCTTTTCAATCTCGTAGAGGGTAGATTCCCCGCCCCTTGGGGCGTAAGTGTCTAATTAAAAAAGGGATATTTGATACCCCGTCCGCTTGCGGCGGGGTCGTTCATTCTGGGGCTTTTCTATCTGAAGTTCAGGTTGCAGCTTTTCAAGCACTGGAAGAATGAACTCCTGCGACCAAGTTGGAGCCTGCTCGCCAATCTGCTGACTATAAACTCTCACCAGCTTGATTGAAGGGATTTTGAGGCTAGTGATTTGCTTTTGAATAAACTGGACAAATGCTGGTTGTGATAAAGGACGAGAAGAAGAGAGCAAAATCTTCAGGCACTGATCTCGGAGCAGAATTTTTGCCGTGATGCCTCTAGGTTGCAAGTAGCGATTCAAAACCTGAGCGATCGCCCCCAAATCACCCTGCTCAGCGAGTTTGATCAAATCAGACTGAACTATTCCCGCCATTTTCAGCAACCTAGCAAAAAAGAGCCACCCAGCAAAGAAGCATTACTGAAGATTACTTAGAATAGCCTGGATCGCGCAGCAGAGTGGAAAGCAGAGCTTAAGAATGACGCTTCTCTTGTAAGGCAAAACGTTTCAAGGCAATACATTAATTTGCCCTTGCACCCAAAGTTTTCCTGGCTCTAGTCGAAGTTCCTGAAGCTCCACATCGGTTCCTAACTCCACTTCGTAATCCTGAAGCTGTGTCGATGAAGTTCCTTGAGCAACAGTCTCTTGAGCAACATAAGTTGAAAGGCATGGTCGCTCAAACTTCAGTCGGCTCCTAGAGACTAGGCTTAGTCCTGTCCGCAGTGTTGTAGAAATTGATGGCGATCGCCACTCTAACTTAAGAGTGACTTGATTGTGCTCAATCACCGCTTGAGCATCTTGCAATGCCAAAGGAGCTTTCATCGCTTGGGCAAGATCTTCAGGCAACAGATCAGGAAATTCCTTGAGCCAAGTTAAGAAGAACTCTGCCAAAGCGATCGCTAGTAAGGGCGATTTAAGAGAAGCGTTAAGGTCAGTTTCGTCCCACAGTAAACTGCCGTAAATGGGCACCACATTCAATAGCTTCAAGGGTTTCCCCTTCAAAATTTGTCCCAGGTTAATGCGGATCGTTTCCCCTGTTAAATCTATTTGGCTCAGATGCAGCCCTTTATAAACTGCCTTACGAGCCGCGATCGCCACTTTGGGGATACAGCCCGCTAGGATCTGGCGATCGCTCCCTTCAATTTGAAATTCCAGTGTTTCAACTGATTCGACCTGCGATCGTAACCAGAGCCGCACGGCTGGAGAAAGCACTTTACTGATGAGGGAAATGGAGGGGCGATCGGGCTGGAGAGACATGAACAACGAAGGAATTAACGATTGCTGCCAATGGTAAGGCGGATAAAGACCAAAATTAGCTTATGTCTCAGAATCATGACATAAGCTTCTCCTGATTCGATCCCAGCTTTAGTCAAATGTTATGATTCCCTGATATTGCGATCCCCGTTCCTGCCGAAAACCCGTTAATGCCTATAAAAGCGGCTCTCTCAGACTCTTGCATCTTTAGACAGTTTTCTACATGATGAGAGAGTAAAAGTGATCCCCTGATCCCGAAGCAGTTGATCCCGATAAAGTCTACTCAATACTTGAAACTCTAAAAATTTATTTGCTACTTTTGGCGAAAATTCTCAGCTTGATGCGTTGGCATTAACCTGATCGCCTCAACTAACACCAGAGGTTAATCTTATGTCAACAGAACGTCCCCTTTTAGAAGAAATGACCCTTCGGCAACTGCGCCGAGTTGCCAGTGAATATGGCGTTTCTCGTTATAGCCGGATGCGT
>JBBRCV010000258.1:0-7752 GCA_038204505.1 Elainellales cyanobacterium | reverse complement strand
TAATGTTTTTAGACTTAGCGATCGCCTTTCCGTCTTGTCCCATGGGGCTGTGAATCCTGCAAGCAGCGCAACTATGCTTCAGGATGCCCAGATTGGGAGAGTATGTGGCGATCGCCTTGAGTGGCAACAGATCGCCTCAGACATTTGCCGATCGTTCTTCGGCAGACGGATTCAAGCAGTTTGATAGCTGGCTATCTACGATTTTGGTTTTACTTCAAACTCTGACCTAGAGCGGTAGAAGCAAATATCAAATTCAAGAAAAAAGTTAGTCTGACCCAGAATTAACGGTATATTCTGACTCCTGACCCAAGCAAACACCAATTCAGTAGGTGTAAACTCTCCGATTTGACTGATTGCAGAGAAGGGCATCGCTGGTTGACTGCTGAGATTGCCCGCTAACTGAATGATGGCTCTGCGCTCGTCCCAAATGCCTCCTAACTGAAGACCGACTTCGTAAGATAAGACATTTACTGTAGCCCCGCTATCTACCAAGCCAACAGCTTCAACCCTCTGCCCTTCTCGCTGCAATACCAATGGGAGCCTCGGTAGACTGTCAAACTCGTTTTGGGCTGGGCTATTAGTTGAGTAGTTAAATCGCATACATTTACACTATGACTGCGCCACACCTGATTGATTTAGAGCTTCCATCAAAATTTCACCAGCCCCGAAGTTATCGTAAGGAGTGGGTAAGTCATATGTTTTGAAGGGTTCTAACGGCGCAATATCCTCAGCCATGTCTAAATCCTCAGCCAGAATCCGAATCAGTTTGAGTTTTTCCGTTGTAGAGAGCCGACGTGCGGCAGGAAGAACCTCAGCTAGAGTCATGTCACATACCTCTCTTCAAGAACTGGAACATACAGCTTAACTCTACCCTGAGCTAGGTCATACACAGGTCGTGGCATGGCTACAGCCGTAACGTGTAGTGGTAAAACTCCTCATTCTTGCTATACCCAAGCGACTCATAAAGAGCTTGAGCTGCAATATTGGACATTTGCGTCGATAAAATTATTCGGACTGCTTCTGTTTCCCTTGCAAAGTTTGCCGCTGCATTCATCAGCAGCTTTGCAACTCCCTTCTTGCGGCAGTTTTCCTCGACAAACAAATCATTCAAAATCCAAACACGCTTCATCGATACTGAAGAAAAGCTGGGGTAAAGCTAAGTAAACCCAACCATATGCTCGCCATCATTCACCACAAATATGGTGGAGTCACTTTTTTGAAACCGCTCTTGGAGAAACTCCCTAGCAGCTTCGAGGTTTGAGGACTGGTTATAGAAAACGCGATATCTATCAAATAATTTCGACACTTCCTCAAAATGCTCAAAACGAGCTATGGCAACTTCCATGCCTTATCCTCAAAACTCGCTACTACTGAAAGTTAACGCGGATTGTCTCAATGTGTGGGACTTCTGGAATAACACAAATTAAGGCGCAGGACTTACTCCTTCGGCGCAGGGCTACCGTCAGGTGTAGGGCTTGGAGATGGACTCGATTCAGGAGAAGCTCCGGGAGAAGGAGAAGCTCCGGGAGAGGGAGTCGGTGCAGCAGGAGTAGGTGGCTTCCCAGCGGCAAGCTGCTTGATTCGATCTTTAATTTGAGCAGGAGCCAGAGCTTCAGCAGAAACGAAGAGAGGTTTTGCTTCGGCATCCTTGCCCTGGTCTTGCAGGATGAGCGCTTTACCTATAATCGGGCGATAATCTTGCCGATCGCTCTCCATCGCTTTATCAAAAACGGCGATCGCCTCATCAAACCGCGATTGAGTCGCGTAAACATTCCCCAGAATCATCTGAACCGCAATGACATCTACACTATCCGGCTTAATCTTATTTGCTTCCTCAGCCGTCTTGAGGGTATCTTGCAACACGCCTACCGCCGCCTCGGGTCGCTGCTGTTCTAGCAATAGTGCAACCAACCCGTTTAGGGCCTTGGGATTGCCAGGCTGAGCCGCCAAAATTTTACGATAAGCTTCAGCCGCCCCTTCTCGATCCTGAATCTGCTGCTTAGCTTGTGCTAGCAAAATGCCGTAATCCACCACAGTAGGATTAAGCTCTGCTAATTTTTCTAAAGGCGCGATCGCCCCCTTAATATCTCTTTGCTGAATCCGCACATCCACCAGACCCTTAAGCGCCGTCTGGTTGTCAGGTTCCCGCTGGAGCACTGCCTGATAGCCGCGTGCCGTTTCCTCTAATTGTTTCTGTGATTCAGCCGGACTAGCCATGGCAGACGGTGAGCTTACCGCCCGTGAGTTACTCTGAGATAACCCACTCAAGGAAGCCGCTAGAGGCACGCCAATAAGGGCGATCGCCGCAATTCCAGAGACAATAATGATGAACCAACGGTTGTTACGTTTCTCAGACACAGCAATTCAGCCCAAACTCTACTGTTTGCAATCTTAGTCTTTGTTTGTCGCAATGACAGAAATGCCTTGATTTTTTAGAAATCCCTGATTTGGGCAATCTCGACCTGTATAAACAACTTGAATGACCTGATTTGGATGACTTTTACAGAAAATCCTCTGATCCTAAGCTGTTGTTGATAGCAGAGTCAATTTGGCGTGAATGCTAACCTAGTGGGTAAGCCTGCATTAAAATCTAAAGTTTGAGTCTTCATTGAAGATTTACACTGCTGCTTTAATGGTGAAGGGTCTTGGCTTAGGGTTCTGCTGGAAAGGAGGTCTTACAGATGAGTTCATCTCAAAATAACGTCCCTCAGCCGCCGAAAGCGGCTTCATCTGAGAGTAAACAGGCAAATGCTTCGGCTGCCCCGCCCCCCAAATTTACTGCGTCACCTGGAATCATCATGGATCAGCATCTCAAATCACCGCCTGTTGCCACCCCACCTGCCCCTCCAACTCCCCCAGAAGTCATGTCATCTACAGCCCCTGACCCGACAGATTCTGCTGTCGCTCCTGTCTCTCCCGTAGTCCAGTCTGCCGCTGAAGATTCTCCCCAGCCCACTATTCTCAGGCAACAGCCTATTCCGCCAGCTAGTGAACCCATGCAGTATCGGGCGATCGGTCTGGTGCGAGGCAAATACGTTGCCACCGAAGATCAGTTCACTAAAGGCAACATTATTACCGATGATGGCGCTGCTGTAGATGCTGTCCTGCTCGGTCGAGTCATGAGTTTGGTTAAGAAACATATCGATTTAGAACAGTCTCATCTTTGGGTGGTTTATCCCCGCACCCGCGAAAATGTGGAAGGTCTTCACGTTCAAGTTGTGGGAGTTTGGGAACCTGAAAAGCTGAATCGCACCGAATCCGCTGAACTGTCTGGAGACACTGAGGATTTGAACGAAGAGACAGGGGCAGAAACGGCTACTGAAGTTGCTGCTGAAGCTCCTACTGAAGCTCATACAGAACCTCCTACTGAGGAGCTTGGCGAACCGGACGATAAGTACTTCTCGGTTCGAGGTGAAGTCGTGTTCCAATCACCCGATGATGGCAAGCTGCTGGTGAAGATTCGTCGAGCGCCCCAACAAGGTTCTGACGAGTCCAAAATCTTTAAAGTTTCTGTGCATGGTGTTTTAGAAGGCAAAGTAGTCGGGTATTTCTGGGATTTGCAAGTCGAACGCCAAGATAATAATTTGGTTCTGCGCGAAGGCACTCGGATCGGCATCGTCCCACCCCAGAAGCGGAGTGCTTCGGATAGTGGAAGAGGCGGCTTTCGCCGGAGTGGTCCTCCTCGTCGAGGTAGCTTCAGTCCTCCCCGACGAGAAGGCGGGGGTAGCAGTCAGCGTCCGATTCGAGCGGGAGAACGTTCAGATTCAGGCGATCGCCCCAAACCGACGATCAACCAATCCTCCAGCCAACCCAATCCTCAGTTTTCTAAGCCCATTAAGCGATCGAAGGAAGTCCAATCCGAAAACTCGTCTGCTCAACCCGAAAGCTAATTGAGCTGGAAAGCTAATCTAGATTAATCTGACCGCCCCATCGTTCTTGTGCCAGAAATGCTCTGTCCATAGGAATTGGGGCGGTTGGCTTTGTGAGGGTAAATTCTCCTGCTTCAATCCACTGCTTTAGTTCTAGCGCCACCTGACGCGATAGAAAAATGCTGGCAAGGGGCGCAACTCGCACGGATTTGCCATCGATTGTAATTCGTCCAGATTTAAGTTGGGCATAGCTGACTAAGCCAAAAGTGGGGCGAATCCGTCGAGGAATAGAAAAGTCGACCACAGGGGCGACTAAATCTTGATCGAGAACGGCACAGTGGGCGATCGCTTCCTCATGCAGCACAGGCAAAGGGACACCCACACCCAGCATCAGAGACGAACCATAGCTTCTGAAATAGCAGCCTCTCACCCAACGAGCCTGCATTTGCTTGGCATCGCCAATCAGAGCTAGCGTTGCAGCCGGACCAATGGGTGTATGGTTGGGCAACCGCTTTTGTAGCGAGAAGTGCTGAGTACCTTCCCACGCCACATAGCCCACGCCGCCGCCCAGAAAAATCTTGGTGCCTATGCCGACTAGCTGCAAGTCGGGATCATTCATTAAGGGCGAAAGTGCGCCGGGGTTGGAGTAGACGGCGTTGCCTAAGTCGGGCTGGAGGCAACCGAGGTAGGTGTAGAGGGGGCGATCGCCGCCATTGACTCCCACAATAAAATTCTGGTAGAGATTACGCGGGTTGAATAAATAGAATTGGTTGATGGTATCGCGGCTAATGGTCGTTTCGAAAGAAGCACGAGAATAGCAATCTGTGACCTGCCCGATCGCCTTCAAATGCACAGGTTTTCCGGCAATCAAATCGGCAATGACGTGACCACCGCCCCGTTCTCGGAATTCTTCGTGATCAGAAGCTTCACTGATACCTGCATAATCTGCCATTTGGGTCGCGCCCAGGTACAAATCGACTGCACCAAATCCAGAGTATGCCGATACGCCATCGAGCCAGCACTGCCGAATTTTAATGGGCGGATCGGTTTGCCCAATGTTGAGGATAGCGCCAGAAGATTCCATAGGCTCAAAGGTGCCTGTGGTGACGACATCTACCTCTTTTGCCGTTTGCGCCACGCCCACGTCTTGAACCCTTGCCTTTACCTCTTCAGCGGTGAGAACGATCGCCTTTTTCTGTTGAATTTTTTCGTTGATTTCGTCAATCGTTCGCATAGGGAAAGAGGAAGTGGGATAGCCCTTAATTTATATCTTTTTCAGCGGGCGGGCTGCTACGCAGATACCGCAAGGGTCGCTGTTGTCCGCGCCAAAGCAACAGGATTGCCATAACAAGACTGGGGAGAATGATTGCGATCAGGGCATTGGTTGATGTGACTGGGATGTTAAGGCTAGGGGCAAGGTATTTGATGGCGGCGGAAAGTGCGGCAGAGATGAGAATGAGTTTAAGAATGAGCCAGGTTTTATCGTTCATGGAGAGATAGGTGACATGTGAGGACTTGATTTCAAATTAGTATGAATTCGGGTTGTAAAAAAGGAAATGAATTATTTTCCTGTAATCTTGTCTTGTGATGGGGGTTGTGTTTCTGGGTTTCTAGTTGGAGCTGGGATCTTTTCTGGTCGCTGCGGGGATTCGGGGTAGGCACGGGGGCGCTACCCCTATGGGTTGTATTTAATTTTTCGGGATTTTTCGGGATTTTTTTGATGGTTACCGTTACTGTTCCAGCTACTACCGCTAATTTAGGACCTGGGTTTGATTGCTTGGGCGCAGCTCTGAGTCTCTACAATCGCTTTCAGTTTTCGCTGTTGCCGACTGGTGAAAAAGCTGTGGTCATTGAGGCAACTGGGCTGGAGGCGGATTTAGTGGGGAAGGATGAAAGTAACTTGGCTTATCGGGCGTTTGCTTATTTTTATCAGCAGATTGGGCAAGTGCCGCCGCCTGTGCATTTGGCGATCGCTCTAGAGGTTCCTTTGGCGCGAGGGTTGGGCAGTTCTGCTACAGCGATCGTAGGAGGACTGTTGGGTGCCAGTGAGTTGGCGGGATCGCCTATATCGCAAGAGAAGGTGATGGAAATGGCGATCGCTCTGGAAGGACATCCCGACAATGTGGTTCCGGCACTAATCGGCGGCTGTCGGCTATCAGCATCAGGCTCGACATTAAGCTCGGCATCAGGCAAAGAATCTGCCTGGACAATTTGCGAAGTTCCCTGGCATAGCGATATTGTGCCGATTGTCGCTATCCCCAACTTTGAACTTTCGACCGCTGAAGCTCGACGGGTGTTGCCTCAAAGCTATAGTCGGGCAGATGCCATCTTTAACATGGCACATTTAGGGCTATTGCTGCAGGGTTTAGAAACAGGTCGGGCAGACTGGCTCAGCGCAGCACTGCAAGACCGGATTCATCAGCCGTATCGACAGCAGTTGATTCGGGGGTACGAGGCGGTGCAAAAGGGGGCGATCGCGGCTGGAGCCTATGGCATGGTGATTAGCGGGGCGGGACCAACGCTGTTGGCGCTATCGCATCAAGACCAGGCTGTGGCGGTTGAAGCGGCTATGGCGATCGCTTGGGCGGAGGAAGGGGTTAGTCTAACGACGCAGGTTTTGCAGCTAGATACGGCTGGAGCAGTTATACAGTCAGCCTTCGTATAATTTGAAGATATGCCAGCAGTTCTTAGAGTAGAACCTTACCGCTTTTACTTTTACAGCCATGAACCGAACGAGCCACCTCATACCCACATTGACCGTGATTTGACCGTGATTCATTGTCGGCTAGGTTTTGGCTAGAAGAGGTAAGTTTGGCAACCAATATTGGCTTTAGCGCTAGAGAACTACGAACGTTGCATTCTCTTGTAAAAGAGCATCAGAAAATATTATTGGAGGCGTGGTATGGGTATTTCGGCAATTCGAGCTGATGAAAGAGTCAAAGAGGTACGTTTTACAACAGACTCAATCACTGTTGATCTCATGGATGGTCGAACTATTGCAGTACCGCTCGTCTGGTATCCAAGACTGTTAAATGCTACCTCTCAGCAGCGGCTGCAATGGGAAATCTGTGGCGGCGGTTATGGCATTCACTGGGAAGAACTTGACGAAGATCTAAGTACTGAAGGGATGTTGCGGGGTGCGCCTGCACCCAAAGCAGGCAGTCTCTCATCCCAGTGACTCTCTTCGCAAGATCCTTGAGTTTCCAGCTCTCAGTCAAGCCCCAAAACAAATTTGGCGTCCACCAAGCTCAAAGGAATTTCTCAAATTCCTCAAGAGCCTACGCGAATGCCAAATTTAGATTTAGAAGAAAACCTTCAACCAACCTTTCCTTAGAACACGCCCAAAGTCAAAGACTCGCTGATGGGGAAAGTTGCACCAATGCCCAACCATAGGGTAAAGACGGTTCCAAATAGGAAGAGCGTGGTAGCAAGAGGACGACGGAAAGGATTCTGGAACTTGTTGACGTTCTCAATGAAGGGAATCAAGCACAAGCCTAATGGCACAGCAGCCATGCAAGCAACGCCAAGAAGCTTGTTAGGCAGAATGCGAAGAAGTTGAAAGACAGGGTACAAATACCACTCTGGAAGGATTTCTAGAGGTGTTGCGAAGGGATTAGCGGGTTCTCCAACCAATGCAGGGTCAAGAACAGCTAGGGCGACGCAACAGGCGATCGTTCCTAAAATTACAACGGGGAAAATGTAGAGAAGGTCGTTAGGCCAAGCGGGTTCACCATAGTAGTTGTGACCCATGCCTTTCATGAGCTTCTCACGCAAAATTGGATCGGCTAGATCCGGCTTCTTTTGGGTTGCCATGGTGAGTGTTCTCCTTACAAGGTTAAAGCGGGAAGTGTCTTGATAAAGTGCTTGCTTGATGAATTGCTTA
>JBBRCV010000257.1:0-7775 GCA_038204505.1 Elainellales cyanobacterium | reverse complement strand
TTGCAACTTTATCTGCTCTAATGACAGATGATTTTTTCAAACCTGTTTGGTCAAATTGAGGGTGGACATCTGCCATTAGCACCCAGTTTCTGGATAGGTTTCCCGTTGGGATTTTTGAGAAAATGCCTAAAATAATGACATCTTGCCTGTGAGTCGCTAAGACTAAAGCGGGTCTGACTTTGGTGGCGGTTAGGTCGCTGAAGGGAAACCGAACAAGCCAAATTTCTCCGGGGTTAGGATTCGACATTGTAGAGGTCTTCGTCTTCGTCGTTCCACTCTTGAAAACCGCTCTCTGCCAGGTGCATTATGCCTGCTGTTTGCAGTTTTTCTTCAATTTCTTCGTGCAGGGTGATGAGGTCTTGGGGCGGGAGTTGAAAGATGGCGGCTCGAAGTTCTTCGAGGGTTTGGGAAGATGTGAGTTGGGTCATAATTCTCTATCCAGTGAACTGGTATTTGACTTCTATGATACTGGTCAGGCGGTGTTGGAGAGGAGCTTATTCTGTGGGTTGTTCTATCTGCGATCGCAATCCTTCCAAGTTCTCCCGCACGATCGCCAAATTTGGATGATTGGCGGGTAAAACTTTCTCTAAGATGAAGAGCGCGCTGCTTTGCAGATACCGCAATGGTCGCTCTTGTGAGGGTTCCGCTTCGCTGTAGCGTCCCTGAGAGTTATAGAGTTCTGCCGAGAGAAGTTTAAGGCTTAGGAACGCAAAGGATTCCAAGCCCTTGCATTTGGCGAATGTGTTCATCAAAGGACGCAATTTGATAAACATTCAATCGTTGTGCCATTGCGAGTAATGAACAGTCCGTGTAGCTCCAAGCTTTGTCGTTGTAGCGTGTAAAGGCTTCCCAGGTGGCTAGATCGTCTTCTGTGCTGAGCGGGATGTAGCGATGCTCTTCACGCAGGAGTTGACCAATTTCGATGAAGGCTGCGATGGAAACTTTAGCTCTGAGCCAGGTGACGGTTTTATCAAAGACGGTGGAGAGGATGATCCATTCCTGTTGTGGATGGGTTTGGGCGTATTGGACGATCGCACGATGATGCTTTTCGGAACGGATGAAGAAGGCGATGAGGGCGGCTGTGTCCCAGAGGAGGGCGGTCATGACTCGATGAGGCGATCGTAGAGAACGGTATCGATTTGTTCGGCGTAGTTGGTGGGCTGGGGGGTATCGGAGTCGGACGGGGATAGGTCATATTTGCCGCAAAGTTCCCAGGTGCGCGACCCTTGCGGTATCTGCAAAGCAGCGCGCTCTGGGGCGGGATGGGTTTGGAGGTAGGTTTCGAGGGCTTGGATGATGATGTCTTGGGGGGGAGTGTTGAGGGTGGCGAGGGCGGCAATGAGATGGTCTGGGAGTTGGACAGTGAGAGGAGACATAGTTGATGGGGGCGATTTAGCTCTTATTTTAGCTTTCGGTTTTCCTATTCTGCGGATTGTTCTAACTGCGATCGCACCTCTTCCAAGTTCCTCCGCACGATCGCCAAATTGGGATGATTAGCGGGTAAAACTTTCTCCAAGATGGAGAGCGCGCTGCTTTGCAGATACCGCAAGGGTCGCTCATATAAGGGTTCCGCATCGCTATGAAGTTCCTGAGCGGAGTAGAATATAGGCGGATGCGGAGACTTCATGCCAACAATTATTAGAAAAGATGGATTCCGTGTCGTCATCTATCCTAACGATCACTTGCCTCCACACGTTCATGTTCTTAAACAAGACGGTGAGGTTCGAGTTGAATTAAGTGAAACATCCGCCCCTCGTATCTTGAGCATTGTGGGCAATATTGGGGATAAAGATGTGGTCAGAGCCATTGATATCGTCAAGGCTCACCAAGTAGAACTGCTCACTGCATGGAGAGAGATTCATGGATCAGCAAAATTCAGTTCTTGACGCAGAACTACAAGCCCAGATCGATGGCGCACGACAAGCAGGTGCAGAAGTCGATGCTACGGAACCCCGCGCTGTTAAAGCGTGGTATGACGAAATTGGCGGTCGCGTCTTTATTGAATTGAGGAATAAAGTAGTCATGGGTTTTCCCCCTGCTCTACTCCAAGGACTGAGAGGAGCCACACCCGAACAATTAATGGCGGTAGAAATCACGTCTTCTGGCTATGGATTGCACTGGGAGGCGCTAGACGCAGATCTAAGTGTTCCACAGCTCGTGACTGGTATTTATGGAACACAAAAGTGGATGTCAGAATTGGGACTGCATTCGCGGGTGAGATGAAAAGCAGATGCTTGACTAGGACGACCCTTGCGGTATCTGCCAAGCAGCGCGCTCTTCTCATTCCAACTGCGATCGCAACCCTTCCAAGTTCCTCCGCACGATCGCCAAATTCGGATGATTTGCGGGTAAAGATTTTTCTAAGATGGAGAGCGATCGTCCATACAACGGTTCTGCTTGGCGTAGCAACCCTGAGTTGGTGGTGGTCTGGATCTGTGGATACTGAGCTTTCTAAAGTTGGCGATCGCTGCATTCTGAGATCTCGATCCACAGGTCTAGACCACCACCCTCTGCCTAGGGTAAGAGATTTAGCAAACCTACATCACCACTATTCCTATTCTCAAATTGCCTTCGCCCAAGCTTCCGCCCAAGCCAAATTCTGCCGCACGTCTGCCGCAGTCAAAGCCTCAGAGTAAAGCCGTAAAACAGGCTCAGTCCCACTAAATCGAATCAGCAGCCAGCTTTGATTAGCAAGCTGAAACTTGTAGCCATCCACGGTTAAGCAATCCGTCACAGTCTGCCCCGCGATCGCCCTGGGCAAATTGGTCTGTAGCTCGTTCAACAACCGCGATCGCACTTCCATATTTGCCAGCGGTAAATCGGTACGGTCATAGGTAGAGCTGTAGCCCGTGATCTCTTGAAGCTGACGATAGCGATCGCTCAAATCCATCCCCGATTGCACGATCGCCTCCAACACATAGAGCGCCGACAGCAGCGCATCCCGCTCAGGAATGTGATTGCCGTAGCCAATGCCGCCCGACTCTTCGCCCCCCAACAGCACTTTGGCTTCTAACATGCGATCGGCAATGTACTTGTAGCCGATCGCCGTCTCATGAACCGAAAGATTATGAAGCTCTGCAACTTTGGGGATCAGGTTAGAGCCACTGATCGTTTTGACAATTTCGCCCTCAAATCCTCGATTTACCGCCAAATGTTCAATCAAAATCGGAATCAGCACTTGAGAACTGAGAAAGCCTCCTTGTCCATCTACTGCCGCAATGCGATCGCTGTCGCCATCAAAGACTAAACCGACTGATAACGCTGCATCTGGCTGCTGTCGATACTCCTTCATTGCCCGAAATAACCCTGAAAGATAGCGAGGCAAAGGCTCTGGTGCGCCTCCGCCAAACAATGGGTCGCGATCGCTATTAAGTTCCTGAATCGAAGCCCCCAACAACTGCGCCAACCCTCCAGCCGCCGCCCCATGCATCACATCGGCAAACACCATCAGCTTGCCCTGCACGATCGCCTCTTGAATTGCCTCAATGTTGACCTTACTACGCAAAACTTCACAGTAGCTCTGCCAGGGATTAAACGTTTGCAGCGATCCCGCCTCTGCTGCTGGAAGTTGCGTTCCGTCCTTCAGCATCACCTCAATCTTTTGCGTCACATCCGGCGATACTGACCCACCAAAGGCGCTTTTCACCTTAAGTCCTGAGTAAATTCCAGGATTATGGCTTGCTGTGATTACCAAAGCTCCCAGCGCGTTTTGCTGCTTTGCTGCCCAACTGAAGGCAGGCGTGGGAGCGTAGCTTTCAGAAAGCATCACGTTATAGCCTGCTGCTCTGACCCCCTCAGCAGTGGCGCTGGCAAATTCCTCCGAGAGGAAACGGCGATCGTAGCCCACAACAATGGTGCGATCGCGGTCAGGACTGCCATAGGTTTGCTCTAGTGCCAGCGCCGCGAGAGGTGCAACTTTAATCAGCCGTTCAACGGTAAAATCAGCCGCAATCACACCTCGCCAGCCATCGGTGCCAAAGGTAATAGGTTTTGTAACAAGAGACGCAGGAGAAAAAGGAACCATAAATTTAGGGGAATGAACAACCTTGAAGCTGCCTTGAGTTTACCTAGGAATCGGTGGAGCCGACCTACTAAGTCATCTTTTCAGAGTCAGGGTGAGTGAATCAGGGAGGATCGAGAGATTCCAGGCGATCGCGCCTTTGGATGGAACAAGGTTAGGAATATCAGCCGCTTCAGCTAGACGTTCGTTCGACCCATTCTGGAATGTAGATCCAGGCTTTGTTAAGTTCTAAGTCAATCAAACGGTAGTTCGGTTCTTTCTCTTCAACCAACGACCAAAAGTGCTGAGAGTGGTCGAGGTGAATGGTGTGGCACAGCTCATGAATGAGCACGTAGCGAACTAAGTGAGGGGGCAAAAATAGAAGTTTGAAGTTAAGGCTGATGTTTTTTTTGCTAGAACAGCTTGCCCACAAGGTTTTTTGACCTCGGACGGAAATTTGGTTGCAGGGTAAGTCAATCTCTCGGCTGACGAGGCGAAGCCAGGGACTGAGATGAGCTTCGGCTTTGCGTTTTAGCCAATATTGCAGGGCTAGAGAACAGTTGGTTTGATCGACCTTGCCCTGAATCAAAAGTTGGTGAGGGGCAGGAGTACTGAAAGAAATTTGAGTTCTCTCGGTGGGCTGATAGTCAATCTTCCATTCTTCTAAGAGCGATCGCAAGCTTAACTGTTCTGGAAAAGTGGGGCTAGAGATTTGGGGCGATTGGGCTAAGGTGAGCGATCGCCGCTCTGCTGCAATTCTTTGAGTTGTCTTAGCAATCCACTCCTGGCGCTTCTTCAGAATCTCTGGAATCTGCTGCGTATCAAAGCCGCGTGGTACAACGATCTCGACCTCACCAAGGTGAGAAACCTTGATGCTGACGTGCTTAGCGCGATCGCTGACTCGAACGTTATAAGACTGGGTTTTGGAGGATTTAGCCTTTGCCATATCCTTACTTTACTGGGTTGCTTGTGTTCTTGTCGTCGGTGAGTCGCTCGAATGTGGGTAGCCCAAAATGCCCTTGGCAAAAGTCCAACAAAATCTGTTGATGTGGCTTTCCAAGAGGACAAACGTAACCCGCTTTTTCAGAATAACAACCCCCTTGACGAATTTCTTCAAGCGTCAAAAAAACCATATCCCAACCTTCATTAAGTTGAAGATCGGCTAAGCCAACTGTCAGCGGAGTCTGGTAAACATGACGGATGACTTGGGGATCGCTGTAGCAGCGGAAGTAGGCGAGATGGGGCGGATCGTAGCCAATTTCTTCCAGTAACTCTCGGTGGACGGCGGCTTCATGGCTTTCACCCGGATCTAAATGTCCACCAAAAAATGCCCAGTGTCCGGGATAGGTGATCGTTGGAATATTATCTCGGAGCTGCATCAGAAATCGATCGCCCTGGTAGAGAATGGCGATCGCCACCACAGGACGGGGCATCGCTGTCATCATTGGCTGGGTCATTTCTTTTTAGGGTCGGGGTCTAACTGTTGCTGTTCTTCAATATAAGCTTCGCCAAATTCTTGCCCACTAATGGGAATTTTTTCGTACCGCACCTGCCCTTTGATGTAAACGCGATCGCCTATTTTCGGCGTGGATTTGTTAGTCAGTACCCAAATTTTCCCGGTGCTGTCTTGGAGTTGGTAGACCTGGGCATTGATTAAGGGAACGCGATCGCTCACTTGCCCTTTAAGATAAACCGTCGAAGTCAGCCAGTTACGCTGAGGATGTGCCTGCACGTCTTGAACGGCGGTGACTCCGCTACAACTTGTTAATCCTGCTAGCAGAGAAATAAAGCTGAGTTGAAAAAATATTGCAGGAAAACCATGATTCGCCATAACAGAGACTCAATCTGAGTGCTAAATCTGCGAGACTAAGAAAGTTGCGATCGCAACAGAAAGATTCTGTCTCGGTTTCGACCCTTAATCTACCCGATTTCCAAAATTTACCCGATTTCCACATCCCCCAACATGGCTGGTTTATTGGACGGCAAAGCCCTTGCAGCTAAAATGCAAGCCGAATTAACAGAACAGGTCAAAGGACTTCAAACCCAAGCAGGCAGACCGCCTGGATTGGCAGTGCTGATGGTTGGCGATAACCCCGCAAGTGCGGCTTATGTTGGGCAAAAAGAGAAAGCCTGTATCCGCGTGGGCATTAGCTCTTTTGGCAAGCATTTCGCGGCGGATGCGACCCAAGCAGAGCTAGAGCAAACTATCCACGCCCTCAACCAGGATGAGCAGGTAGACGGTATTCTCGTCCAGTTGCCGCTGCCCGATCATCTGAATTCAGTCGCGCTACTGAACCAGATTGATCCCGACAAAGACGTAGATGGTCTGCATCCCATTAACCTGGGGCGACTGCTACGCGGGGAATCAGGGTTAAGAAGCTGTACGCCTGCTGGAGTCATGCGCTTGTTGAAGGAATATAAAATTAGCCTTAAAGGTAAACAGGCAGTAGTTTTGGGACGCAGCATTCTAGTGGGTAAGCCCTTAGCACTGATGCTGTTGGAGAAAGATGCCACTGTAACGATCGCCCATTCCCGCACCCCTGACTTGGGGGCGATCGCCCGTACAGCCGATATTTTGGTGGCAGCAGTCGGACGGATTGGGCTGGTCACTCCCGCTATGGTTAAGCCCGGAGCAGTGGTCATTGATGTGGGCATTAACCGGATGACGGATGAGACCACCGGAAAATCTCGTCTGGTCGGAGACGTGCAGTTTGAGGCATTACAAGACATTGCCTCATGGATTACGCCAGTTCCGGGTGGAGTTGGCGCGATGACTGTGACCATGCTGTTGCACAATACAGTATGGAGTTATCGGCAACGCTTAGGACTATGAAGGGGTTGGGAGCGAAATGATGATTATTTCAGCGAATACGAACCAGGGGATGCGAACACCAGAACCTTTGCCATTTGATTTGGCAGCTTACTTAAAGCGACAGCAGGCAGCAGTAGAAGTGGCGCTGGAGGGGGCGATCGCCATGCGTTACCCCGAAACCATCTACGAAGCCATGCGCTACTCCCTGATGGCAGGCGGCAAACGCCTCCGTCCTATCCTCTGCCTTGCTACCTGCGAGCTAATGAACGGCACATCTGACCTGGCAATGCCGACCGCTTGTGCGCTAGAAATGATCCACACCATGTCGCTGATCCACGACGATCTCCCCGCGATGGACAACGACGACTATCGCCGGGGCAAGCTAACCAACCACAAAGTTTATGGTGAAGATATCGCCATTTTGGCAGGCGATGGATTGCTGGCTTACGCTTTTGAATACATGGCGACTCAAACTCAGGCTCCCGCCGATCGCGTTTTGAAGGCGATCGCCCATCTCAGCAAAGCCGCTAGTGCAGCCGGACTAGTCGGCGGACAAGTAGTAGATCTAGAATCTGAAGGAAAACCCGGTGTCACGCTCGAAACCCTCAACTACATTCACCGCCACAAAACTGGAGCCTTACTCGAATCCTCTGTCGTGTGTGGCGCTATTTTAGCGGGTGCTGCCGAGGCTGACCTAGAACGCCTCTCCCGCTATGCCCAAAATATCGGTCTAGCCTTCCAAATCATCGACGACGTGCTAGACATCACTGCCACCCAAGCAGAACTTGGCAAAACCGCAGGCAAAGACCTCCAAGCCCAAAAGGCTACCTACCCTAGTTTCTGGGGCATCGACGAGTCGAAACGCCAAGCCGACCAACTGATTGCCGCTGCCAAAGCAGAACTACAGCCCTTTGGCAGCAAAGCCCAGCCCCTGCTTGCTCTAGGGGACTACATCACTGCTCG
>JBBRCV010000256.1:0-7778 GCA_038204505.1 Elainellales cyanobacterium | reverse complement strand
GAACTGCAACCGCTCGTTTTAACTCCCGTGGGTCAGGGTTGCTCTCGATAAAAGATTTTAGAGTGCTAGTCACTTTGTGTTTTTCTATGGAGTCATCTTACTTCCTCCATAATCTCACATATGACTTAGGATTGCTATAGTGTCGAGGAAGTGCTTGTTATGGTGCAGTTCTCTGATTGAATGCAATTACCTACTCCATCCTCACTCGCGTTCTGATTGCTGATCACGGTCAAAATTCAACGTTAGCGATCGCAGTCGGTCAAGATTTCAAGGGAAAAGTCTCGGTCTTGATCGGCACGATCGCAATTCTGTTTGCTTTGATGAACCCGTTGATTGCTTGTAGGTTATACGTTTTAGTTGCAGTAATGTGGTTCGTACCCGATCGCCGGATTGAGAAAAAGCTGACTCCGTGAAGTCGGTGCAAGTTGGCTATCTTGTTAGATGACAATGAATGCGGCGGAACAAGCGAAATTTGAGCTTTAAGCATCTCTCTATTGATTGATCCACAGGCTCTTCTCTGGAGAGAGGGCAAGAAAGTGTGCTGCTTCTAATGTGTGTCGTATTCCATTGAAACTTTTACAAGGAGATTAAAGATTAAATATGACGACTCACAAAGACGCACATTATCAACGTAATGAAGCTGCCGAAATCGATTCTGGAGTAATAGCGGCAATCGGTAAAGAGCCACGTAATCTTGAGACATTCGCTCATGATTATGCCTTGATGTTTGACTAATGACGAGTTTATGTCTGAGCTACACTGATCAAGTTTAGTTAATCCACAACTCTAAAAAAAGATAGCTATGAAGATACTGAAAGGTAAAGTTGCTCTAGTTACAGGTGGAACTTCAGGAATTGGCAAAGCAACGGCTATAGCAATGGGTGCAGCAGGCGCAAAGGTAGTGTTTTCAGGCAGACGCGAGAGCGAAGGTGAAGATACCTAGCGTTAGATAGCTACGGTGAACAACTAAGACCTAAACTAATAGAGAATAATTATGAAAGCGATCGCAATCAAAAACGGTTTCGGCATCGATCATCTCGAATCAATCGAAGTGCCCAAGCCGCAACCTGCTACTGATGAAGTCCTGGTCAAAGTCCAAGCCGTTTCACTCAACTACGTCGATTCGATGGTTGTCGAAGGCAAGATGAATCCTAACCTACCGCTGCCATTTATTCCAGGGGCGGATGGGGCAGGCACCGTCGAACAGGTGGGTAATAATGTGACTGCTTTCAAACCTGGCGATGCAGTAGTCACGACCTTCATTCCGAAGTGGACTAGCGGCGAGCCGACAAAGCAAGCCGTAGACTATGCGACGCGTCAAGGGATCGGCACCCCCGGACAATTGAGCGAATACAAAGTATTTGAAGTCGATCGATTAACAAAGGCACCCACCAATCTCTCGCCTGTCGAAGCATCAACTTTACCCGTGGCTGGGTTGACCGCGTGGAACGGACTGCAATACGCCAGTGTCAAGTCAGGGGACATCGTGTTATTGCACGGTACGGGCGGCGTTTCGATTTTTGCCCTTCAGTTTGCCAAAGCGATCGGTGCTCGTGTCATCATCACGTCGAGCAGCGATGTCAAACTCCAGCGGGCACAGGATCTTGGAGCCGACCATCTCATCAACTACCACACCACACCTAACTGGGAAGAACAGGTGCTCTCACTGACTAATGGTATTGGTATTGATGCCGTACTCGAAACCGTCGGCGGCAAAAATCTGGCACGATCGCTGAGCGTGTTGCGAACGGGCGGAAACATCTCGATTATGGGTTTACTTGGCGGCTCTGAAATGACGATCGATGCCTTGTCGCTGATGGAACGACATGCAACGATTCGTGGCATGGAAGTTGGCAACACTCAGGACTTTCAACAGATGAATCAGGCGATCGAGCAGCACGATATTCATCCAGTTATCGATCGCACTTTTAGCTTTGATGAGGTGCAATTGGCATTTACAGAGTTGGAGCAAGGGAAACATTTTGGCAAAATTGCGATTGTCATTTGACGCAATTCAGCCCTGGATCGAGTTATCTCTGGTTTGAAGCGATCGCTAGTTTTCAGATTCGTTCATATTATTTCAGTTCCCTGGAGAGTCTCTTGATGAATATCAGTTTTACTGACACTAGTAGCATGGATGCGGCAATGGCGTACTCACTAAATAAGGGCTAACGATGAAAGCACTTGAAAGCAAAGTTGCTTTAGTGACAGGCGGAACTTCGGGAATTGGCAAAGCAACGGCTATGGCAATGGGTGCAGCAGGCGCAAAGGTGGTTTTTTCGGGCAGACGAGAGAATGAAGGTGAAGATACCGCCAAATTAATTCGGCAATCTGGTGCCGAATGCTTGTTTGTCCGCTCGGATGTATCGAGTGAAGCAGACGTTAAAGCACTTATTGAGAAAACAGTTGCTAGTTACGGCAGGCTAGATGTTGTCTTCAATAACGCTGGCATTGAGTCACCGATGAAGCCACTGCACGAGCAGTCGGTTGAAGACTTCGACAAGCTGATGGCGATTAACGTCAGGGGTCTGTTTTTATGTATGAAATATCAAATTCAACAGATGCTCACTCAAGGCTCTGGAGTTATTATCAACAACTCTTCAATGGGAGGAATCATTGCATTTTCGGGGGTAAGTCCCTATATCGCTAGCAAACATGCGGTGATGGGTTTGACTTGTTCTGCTGCTCTCGACTACGCCAAGCAAGGTATTCGGATTAATGCTGTCAATCCTGGCTTGATTGCGACTGAGATGATGGATCGCCTGACCCCGCCAGGTAGCACTCCCCAGCAAACAGCAGCATCGATCGTCCCAATGGGGCGGATGGGTACACCTGATGAGGTTGCTGCCGCAGTGGTGTTCTTGTGTTCTGATGCTGCTAGTTACATCACAGGTCAGCCTCTGCTAGTCGATGGTGGATACACCGCAGCCTAAACCGCGATCTGCCTTTGCAGATATCTTTTTGCGATCGCAGTTCTGAACAGGTAGTTTCTAAACGATTTTCTGGAATGACATCAAAACAGGTTCACTATCGCTGAAAGAAGCACCATAAGAATCTGAAAGAAATTGAGTATTGAAAGTCATTACACTCAGGTAAATGCAACTGGTTTTATAACAAGAGATAAAGATCATGATACTTGAAAATAAGGTGGCTTTAGGACAGGTACTTTTCGCCGGAGGATCGGGCTTCGTGGGGCGCACTGCCGTCAGGTGGTTCCGCAAGAGGCACCCCAGCGTTCGAGTGCTCATCGGAGGACGGAACCTGCAAGCGGCAGAAGAAATCGCCTAGGATCTGGGTGCTGCCAAAGCCGTTGTCATAGATATTGATAAGCCCCGCTTGGGAGTCGGTGACGACGTTGCTGTCGCTGCTGTGGTCATGTTGGCTCCCGAAGCCGGACTCAAAGGTCTGAGCTACGCGCAGGACTTGGGCATCCCTTACCTGAACATCAACGCTGCCTTCACCGAAATCGGTCCAGAGTTGGCGATGTTCGCGCATCGTGCGACCGCAGTACCCCTCATACTCGCCAGTCACTGGATGGCTGGTGCGGCTACGTTTCTGGCACTGTTGAGTGCCAGAGGCTTCGAGAGCGTCCAATCCATCAGGCTCGGCGCGATCGTCGACGAGCAGGATTCAGTCAGTCCAGCGGCGATCGAGGACATGGAGCGGGTACATGGGGCTGCTCCCTCCGCACTGGTATTCGAGGGTGGGCGACGCGTATGGCTGTCCGGCGATGCTGCAAAGGGCAAGGTCGAATCAGTCGATGGTCGATCGCTCGATGCCACCACATTTTCCACGTTTGATACCGCAAGTCTCCATGCCGCAACTGGGGCACCGGATGTACGCTTCGACCCAGTGAATGGTGAATCGTCCAGCCGCCGCCGGGGCGGTGAGGCGGCGACCGAGATCTCGTCGAGATCGAGGGCGAGGCCGATAGTCGAACGAAGCGTTCGCGATCGATGCTGGAGTTCAAGTATGGCACAGCCTCACTCACGGGTCTCAGCGTCGTTCTCTGCCTTTCGTCAGTATTGGGACTGAACGATCGTTCTCCTGCCCGCCCTGGGCTTTACCTGCCCGAACTACTCTCGGATACCCAATGGTTCCTGGATGAACTCCGCAGTGTGGGAGCAACTATCTATGAAAACTCTAAGTAACCTCTTCAACTTAGATGGCCAGCGCTCGGCTTATACAACCCATTTGATATCTTTTGCCTGTCTAAAAGCTCAATGTATACCTGGGTTTCAGACTTTCGGAGTCATTGCCCCATGATTTGTCAGCTGCTTGGTTGCTAGATCGCTCAAAACAGTGCTTCTGCATCCTTTCTACTTTAAAGAAAGATTCCAAGGGAGTTCTATGAAGGCTTTAGACTTGCGCTGGATGACAGTGAACTCTGTATTCTACCAGCACGTCATCTGTTGAATTATTTTGAGAACCGTTTGAGCCAAGTCTTCAGTGCTAAATCAAGAAGGCATCCTAAAGAAGGCTGTAGCTTGGGCTGGTCAATCCATCTAGCATAATGTTCAAATAGTAGAGCCAGCCCTACTCGATAATGAAGATTGGTTCCAATGTTGTAGTGTTGTGCAATGTATTCTCGGCGATACTGAGGATTGTTAAAGAAACGCTGGCGATTCTCTTCTTTAGACGGAAGTAACTTATTAAGAGGACGGATTTTTCCGGCTTGCCATTCACTCACTGAAATTTTTCTCCCATTGCCTTGAGGCACACGACCCAGATCTGAAACAGTTTGCCAGTCTGTCCAAATCCGCATTCGAGCCACGCCTTGCCGGGTTTTGCAGCCCTGTAGTACATGAGGTAACCACAGGTACAGCACTACACAAGTGCGAGAACGATCCCAACGGAATTGGGCGCAGGGTTTAGATTTACTTTTGCCATACATCACACTGCCGCCCCCCACCGTCTCCTGCATACGGGCATCGAATCGTAAAAAGCGATCGCGCAATTGCAGAAGACTGTGTTGCTCTGAAGTACGACAGGGAGCGATGAGATTGAGAAAACTTTTCGGCGGGGTAGGAATATTGACCGCCTCAGTCCTCTCTTCATAGGAAATTTTGACTTGCACCTGTTGTTGTGTGTCTAGATTGCTCAGTCGCAAGTAGATCTGATTGGTTTGTTCCAGAACTTTAAACTGCCAAAATTCGATGTCTAGATGGTTGTACTGGCGATCGATCTGATTGTCTCGATGAAAAGCGGGGGCGATCGCGATCAGTCGAATAGATTGGCTGTAATCAACCTGCTCTGGGAAAGGTTGAATCCGTTGCACCACATCGTAATATCGGGTAATTTGTTGCACAAGGTATCGGTCTTCGACATTTTTGAGTTCTAGGATGGTCAACTGTTGATTTTTGTTGACTGCTAGGAGGTCACAGACTTGTCCATCGACCGTATATTGTTGCTTCAGGATGGAGAGTCCAAAGAGTGCTAGTAAGTGAGAACGCACAAACATCTCAAGGTTGGCTTCATTCTCGAAATACCAATGTTCAGATGATTTTCTTAAACTAATTAGATTAGACACAAGAAACAGTAGTTTGCTACGGAACCTATTTCATATCTTTCCTTGTAACCGTAAGCTTAGTAACCTGTAGGGTTCATATTTTTCACTGTTCTCTGTTCAGAGTTTCTCATCTCATGGTCGTTGAGTTCCCTGAGACAGGTTAGTAGTTTAGAGTCGAGTTCGTTTTCTAAGGGAAGCTATGCTGAGAGACTCCCTTCTCACTACCCTTCCCTTTCTTTAACAGGATGACTCACAACAGCGATCGCTTCTGATGGAAATTTGTGAGTTGTTAGTTCTCTGAACCCAAGCTAAAGACGCTTTCGCCTCGCAGTGGCTAGCCGAATTCGAAAAATCCCTATGGTCAAGTCCCAACAACTTGCCATCTTTGATGTGCAAGAAACCTTGACGCGCCCTTACGAAATCAACCTGCTTGAAGTCGCTCGACAGATTACAGCCCAGCTCCTAAGAGGACCAAAGCTTCATCCTTACCCACTGCGTACCTGGTTCATCCAGGAATTCAACGGCACCGATGCAGATAGTATTTGGCAGTGGAAAGATGCCTACGAAGCTCAAGAAATGCCAATTAGTGCTCAATGAATGGAGCGACCCTAGCAGTATCTGCGAAGCAGCGCGCCGTCTTACTATTCTCCGAAAACTCTTCCCCAGCAAATCAATCTATCCATTCGATGCCGAACAGATTCATGATTATCTCCCGCCTGCAATTGTTCCTACTGTTGTGTTGATGAATCCGCCGTTCAGCGCCAGTCCCAACGTTCACAAACGCTATCCGCTTGCCACCGTTAAACACATTCGTTCTGCCTTCCTCCGTCTTGCTCCAAGTGGTCGTTTGGTGGTGACGGAGCAATGGTTTGCGCCCTCCTCAAAATGGTGGAACGCATCATTTCAAGGATTAGACGCGGATGTTCGTCTGCCTGTGAACATTGCAGGTCATCTCTACTCCAAACACAACTAAGCCTTGGGCAATCGCTCTTCCTAGGAGGCGATCGCAGAGTTTTGTAGATTGACCTGTGACAGGTATGATCAGGGCTACAGCTTAAGGTCGATCCTGAAAACTGGCTCAGTAAGGAGAAAGAGTATGGGCGTTAATGCTAGATTAGGAAAAGGGAGTACTGTTGATTATCCATATTCTGCGCGAACCAGCGACGCGCCAGCAAATGCTAGAAATGCTTCAAGCCAATCGCTTTTATATTAAAACAGCCGTAGACATTCGCCTTCAGCTTTTGGCAGGTGGCGGTGCTATGCACTCAGACTGTGAAGAAGCATTGATTGACAGCAGCAGTCAGCAGCAGAATATTTGGGGAGCTAGCTGGAATCCAATTTCTCAGGAGATATTCTTTGAATCGATGATCAATCTCCGTCCCAGCCAAAATCGCTCAATGCAAATCTTAAAGCCAGAAATTCGTGACCAAGTTCAACAAGTAACTTACAGTTTATTGGGGCAGCTATGAATAACTGGAATGACACAGAATTAACCTTTCGTTGTGAACGCTTCTCTGTCAGACTTGAGCGTTTGGCTGAGAACTTTTTGAACATGGCATCGCTGAGTCAAGATGAGAATTCTGCTAATGCTGTTCTGGAGGTCTTACGAGAGAACAAAATGTTTCTGGAGCTAACTGCGATCGACTTAGATGTAGAGAGTGCCTTTGAGCTTGCTCAAATCCAAAGGCAGCTTTCTCGCTGGCATTTGCACTGGACAGAAACTTGGGCGAATGATGCAGGTCGTTTAGAAATTGCGACGGTCACGCAATCTTGGGCAGAGCGAGTACGTGAGATGTCAGGTGTGTTGGTTTAAGCAAGGCTTTCCCCCGCAGCTCTACACCTTTTGGAGCTTGCGTATGTTCATCTTAAATCAACCTCTGCCTAAAGCCCAGAGTTTGCTTGAAGCGGAACCTTCAATGCTCTCATCGACATCTAAACCCAACTTTACCCTCTGCACCAGTCAACGGGATCTCAAACTCCTTACTGAGCACCATCTTTACTACGCTGAAATTGAGATCAGCGGCGGAGCAAACCGCGTTACAACAGTGGATGTCGAAGACTTTTCTCTCCCTGCTGCGACGATCGCCACAAACATTGCTCAGCTTCGATCGGCGACCCCCTTATGCGCTCAGGGCTGATCCATTAATCAAAGAAAATAGATACTAGAGAAATCCCCTCGATTGGATTCTCAACTTTATGAGCCTGATTCAGCATCTTCAAACTGTCCGGGATTATCGCACTCAACCGGATTACCCCCTCTGGGTGATTT
>JBBRCV010000255.1:0-7795 GCA_038204505.1 Elainellales cyanobacterium | reverse complement strand
TGCGGAGGTCAAGGACTTTCTGGCAGAGGTGAACGCGGGACTAGAACCATCGGATTGGAAAATCACCTGTATTCGCTTTGCGCCCAACGACCCCACTCAGAATCCGATTGAGGATATTTGGTTGCGATCTAAGACCTTGCTACGAGAGCACTACCATTTGTGTAAATCATTTAATGCCGTGAAGTTCTTATTTGAGTTCGTGACGCATCAACAAATCTTCAATTTCCCTAAACTGTTTTCCTATGGATACTTCTCATGAATCATTTAGGATTGCTATATCTGCCATCTCAACTAGATCTGCGACAGAAAACAACACCACAAAGTAACTCGAATCTAGGCGATAGCGCAGTTCCGCCAGCAGCGTCGATTTACCACAGCCTGTATGTCCTGTAAAAAGATGTTTTTCGGTTTCTAAAGAACTCGTAATCGCTTGTTCTAACTCGTCTAGCAAGTTTGGATCATGCTCTACCCAAAAGCGATTCAATTCCTCAGCCGTTTGCAAGGGCTGAAGGCGCAAGTTGTAATTTGCAAACCTGAAGGTTTCTAGACGGGCTTGCAGTTCTTCAGAGGTAGTTCCAGGGTTGGGCATGGGGGCGATCGCAATCTACCTCCCTATATTAATGAATTGGGGGCAAAACGTTGAACTATCGCCAAGAATGTCCTGAATGCCAGAGAAGCTCTTTGAAAGATAGAAGCATAACCTCTCAGGGTCATTTTATCGGTTATTTCACCATGCCCGATCTGTCTCTTCTCATTGCCAGTCTGACCAAGCCAGGAGTTCAAGAGCCTGCGCCATCTGTTCCTAGCTCTGTGTCTCCCTCTGTGCCCTTATCGTGTGTGGTAATTCCTAAAACATCTAGTCCTCCCGAAAGCACTGTGACTAACAGCAACCCTTGTCCTGAGTTCAGTTCAGTTCCCGTCTCCGTTGCCGCCGTACCGATCTCTTCGAGTCACCCGCAAGAGGTCGCCACGCCCATTTCTGTCATCGAATCCGCCCTTCCCGCCTTACTTCCTGCCAATCTAGCCGCTAATCCCTACCTGCCTCAGCCCTTAGTCAAACCCAATTCTCTACAGACCCATTGGATGAACTATATTCGCCCTAGATCAAGCAGCCAACTTTACCAACAGCGGCTAGAGGCGTTGCGGCAAGGAGAAACTTACACGCGTCTGCCTACTGAAAGCTTTTCGGATGTGTGGGCAAATGCCTCCCAGCCAGTAACTTACGAACAATGGACGGCTCTCCTGAGACGAGAAGCCGCAGCAATGTCGAAAGGACAAGGTAAGAATCGACTGACCGTGATTATCGGTGATTCGATTAGTCAGTGGTTGCCGAGTGAGCAACTGTCGAGCGATCGCTTTTATCTCAATCAAGGTATCTCTGGAGATACCACGGGCGGCGTATTGCAGCGGTTGCCTGCACTTGATCAAGTGCGTCCCGATACCATTTACGTCATGGCTGGTGTGAATGATTTGAGGAACGGTAAAACGGATCAGGAAATTCTGGCAAATCTTCAAAAAATCATGCAGCGGTTACGTCAAACTCATCCCCAATCTCAAGTCATTATCAACTCAGTGTTACCGACTCGTTTAGCAGCTATTCCTAGCGATCGCACCACCTCACTCAATCAGCAAATCGCCCAACTAGCCGAACAAGAAGGAGTTAGATACTTGGCGCTAACTTCTGCCTTTGCAGACAGCGATGGGACACTGCGCCGCGAGTTCACAACCGATGGCTTACATTTAAGTTCTCAAGGCTATGCTATTTGGACTAGGGCGCTGCGATCGATCGATGCAGTGACAACGGCAAGGCTAACCCAATAAAAAGCCTAATAAAAAGCGCCACTGAGCCTATTTACAGTTCAGCAGCGCCTTTTTACTTCTTTAATTAAGATCTAAAACGGCTTAGATTATTGGCTAAGGAATTACTACAAACTCAATCCGGCGATTCTTTAACTGACCTTCAGGCGTGCTGTTATCGGCGATCGCCTTCGTGCTGCCATAGCCCTTCGTCGTCAGCATATCTGCGTTTACACCTAACTTAACCAACTGAGCCTTAACCGCATCCGCCCGGTCTTGTGACAGAGTTGTGTTGAAATTAGGATCGCCCGTGTTGTCAGTATGTCCGCCAATTTCGATTTTCGTGTCAGCAGGCATCGCTTTGATCGCTTCAGCATCTTTATCCATCACACTTTGGCTATCGGCTGTAATGTTAGCGCTTCCCGTTTCAAAGTTGATGCTGCTTAAGTTCAGCGACCTCAACGCTTCTGTCGCAGCAGACGGTGCCGTAACAGTAGGTGCTGTAACAGTAGGTGACACAGAAACAGTAGGCGATGCAGGAACAGCAGGAGTCGTAGCTGCGGGTGCAACAGCCGTTTGTTCAACAGGCTTACGACCTAAGAACTGAGAAAATAACCAACCTAAGAGTCCTAGTAGAACCAGAGGCAACAACCACTTCCACCAAGCGCCGCCCTCGGTACGAACTGGCTCAACAGGTGGGCGATCGATCACTGCTGCACCCGATCGCCGAGACACTTCTGCCCCAGGGTCAGGATAGTTTGCGGTAAGACTGCGATCGGTATCGCGGTCAGTGAAGTTGCTTGGGGTGGTAGCTGCCAGACCCGACAAACCAGCGGGCAGATAAGCGCTTGCCCAAGCAGGAATTGCGCTAGGGACTGTACCATCAGGCGTTAGCAGGTCAATGATCTTGGGCAGCATAAACGCCATAGCAGGAGCTGCCGCTGCCACAGGTAATCCGGCAGAAGCAGCTAACCGACCTAGTGTTTCTCCGCCTAAACCTTGTTCGAGTTGATCGGGTGAAATTGGCTCGTTATCGCCATTCCCTATCCAGGAGCTAACTAAATTTCCTAAACCTGCTTGTTGAAAGCGGCTAAAAAATCCTGCAATGCCGCCATTCTGTGGATTAACAATTAGCGATAGAAGACTTGAGAATAGAGGGGATGCACCATTACCCAAGTTGAACCTTTCTGTGGCTTCTCTAAGAAGTGGATCAATGATATTCATTTAGCCTGACCTCCAGGGTTCGATCTTGTGTTTGAAAATCTTAAGTACCAAATACCACCTTATATTGGTATCAGACTTTTGAAGGTTTTGGATGTTTTCTTAGAATTTATTGATTTTTATATCGACAAAGGGATTGAGATAGTGATAATCCAGTCGCTTATAAGTAGAAATAATGACTGAGTATAGCAACGAACATTCTTTGAAATTACCAGTACTAAGTCGTTTTTTATACTTCGTTGTTAGCCTAGGAGCCTGACGAATTAATCGATGAGTTAATAAATAGTTAACGAGTGGCGATCGAAGAAATCACCACTCGTTAACAGAATCTATTTAGGAGCTAATCCAAATTCGGGTTTACGCTGGATAAATCCTTAATCGCCGATTGGGTTCCTCCCCAAAACTTGACGATTTCAATCGATAATGCTCCACCAACTCATGCTGCATTTTGCGAACTTGGGGCGATCGCGGCAACAACTCCACAGGCTGCCCCTTGGGAATGACAATCTGCTCAACTGCCAACCGTGCTTCTTCCAGCGCCTCAATCTCGTTGTCATCGCCATTGCGAGAAAACAGACTGATGTTGATCGGTTCATCCTCACCCGCCACATCCATGTGCAGCATTCGTTGGAGTGCGCGGATGATCTGAGGCACGCTGTTGGACTTGACCGCGTGGATTGGAACTTGACGATTCTGCGCTAAATGACGCAGCTTGGAATGATTTTTGAGATGCGATCGCAACGCCAAAACCGCATCAGCATCATCAATATCTTTCGTTAGCGTAACCGGAAGATTTAACGCCCGAATGACCTGATCTAACTGATGACGACTAACGGCATAGGGATAGACATTTAACGGCAAATCCTCGCCGTTGGCTCCACGGGTAACGCCTACTTCATCAAACTGAGGGGTGAAGTTTAGAGAGTCGCTGAGAAGTTGATCAAACTGCTGTAGCTCCGGTTGGCGATCGAAAGAGCGATCGGGCTGACGTTCTAAGAAGGACTGAGAGGCACTGGAGTCCGTTCCTAAATCGTTACGACGATAAGAAGAGAGCGGTGTCATTTGTCCTGAAGTGCGCCAGCCCCCGTTGCGATTGCGACTACCGGGCTGTAAAGCCGCAGCGCCCGTTGATGAAGGTCTATTAGGTGGATGAGGAGCATCAGGAAACTCGTGGGTAATGATCGTTTTACCCTTCTCATTGACCGTCCTCACTTGAGGGTTAGGTTGCCGTCCCCGCAGCAGACTATCGACCGTTTCTGAAACGTCCTCGTGAATCACCCATTTTTGTTGCTCTAGCATTTCTACAGCAATGTCAAATGTAGGTGGAGCTTTACGCTCTAAGACGCTCTTTTGGCTACCCCGCCGTCGGGCTTCATCATCGCCTAGTGTGACCGATTGAATGCCACCCACGAGATCGGAGAGCGTTGGGTTTTTGATCAGGTTTTCGATTCGGTTGCCATGGGCAGTGCCGACCAGTTGGACACCACGTTCAGCGATCGTTCTGGCTGCCAAAGCCTCCAGCTCTGTACCAATTTCGTCAATAACGATCACCTCTGGCATATGGTTTTCGACCGCTTCAATCATCACCTGATGTTGAAGTTCGGGTCTTGCCACCTGCATTCGCCGAGCCCGCCCGATCGCCGGATGAGGAATGTCACCATCTCCGGCAATTTCGTTAGACGTGTCAATAATCACGACGCGCTTGCCCAAATCATCTGCTAAAACTCTGGCGATTTCTCGAAGCGCCGTCGTCTTGCCCACACCCGGACGACCTAACATCAGGATCGATCGCCCCGTTTCTACTAAGTCCCTAATCATGCTGATAGTGCCAAAAATGGCGCGACCGACTCGGCAGGTTAAACCAATGACCTCGCCAGCACGGTTCCGCATAGCGCTAATTCGGTGCAAAGTCCGCTCAATGCCAGCACGGTTGTCGCCGCTGAACATGCCAACTCGCTCAATACAGTGATCTAATTCGGCACGAGTTACAGGCGTAGTTGCCAAATATTCAGTTTCACCAGGAAATCGGGCTTCAGGCAAGCGTCCTAAATCCAACACAATCTCTACCAGCTTGAGGCGTTTAGGATGCTGCTTAAGCTGGTGACAAAGTTCGTCAGGCAATATTTCTAAAAGCTCATCTAAATCATCTGTAACCAGAAAGTCTGTAGTGATATCTTCTTCCTGAATCGTTGTTAGTTCAGACTCAGAAGCCTCATCAAGTTCGTCGAAAGAATTAGCAGCGTTGAGTGTCATGTGGAATAATGTCAGGTTCCTGATAGCAGTGGAGCGGTAGTCAGTCTTCTGAATGAGAGCGGAATCTTAGTTTATTGAGTGATTCCAACCAGGGGCAAAACTTTTGGAATGACGGGTTTTAAGGGCATGGTTTTCAACGGTGAAATTAGGGTGTGGGCTAGGTGAACACATTCCCAGAGAAGATCCGGAAAATCTTCAAGACGGGTCGATGAATAAATCGGTGACTGAGTTGGTAGATGCGTGGGTGGATGCCTTGATTTATCTTCCAGCCGATCTAGAACTGGAGACAGTAACGCCCGTGCATAGCTGCCGTAGGCAATCCCAGCGATCGCTCTACCGTTCCTCATCCCACCCAACAATCCCTGCCTCTTCAGCTTTTCAACAGTGTGACTATTTGTTCCCCCGGCAAGCTGGACATATCCTGGCAACTCAGCAGCCAGGACTTTTTGCCCCAGTTTTACGGCTGCACGAGTCGCACCATCGCCAATGTCGCCGCTCATCGGTCTACCATCGGTTTGCCAAATCAGCGCACAGGGAAGAGGAGAGATTAGATCATAAAGCGCCCTGAGATAATCGATTAAGCTTTCTCCATCAGGGCAGCTAATGGCAATAAGTTTAAGGTTAGACACTTGGGGCGCGATCGCCTCCCAGAGTTTTGCAAAGTCCTCCAACCGTCCCACTTGAGTATGAATTTCCACAGCATCAACCCCAGTCAAGACGAGGGGAGCAACCACCGCTGGTGTCAAGCGGTGCGATCGCGTGCTGATTAGCTCAAGGGGACAAATTGGCAAACAGCGTCCGCAGCCATAACAACGACTGTTAATCACGCCCGAAAATCCATCGGGGTTGAAGGCGATCGCCTGAGCCGGACAAATCGATTCACAGGGACGCAGACAGTCTGAAGGGCAAAAGGATGGATCAAATTCAGCTTTCCGAAAATGAGGGTCTTCGCCATCATTAAGGCTCACCATCAACCAAGGAGAGCTAGGGCGAAAGCCACGGGATCTGGCTTCGTCAGCAAAATTACCAGCCACTTGTAGCGCTTCACGGGCGGCAAAAATTACTGCGGGATCAGCAGCGACATCAATACAGTCAGCACCTGCCAGAGCATAGGACAGGGTCAAACTTCGGATTGCAGGGAGGTTTTGAAAGCTGGCGCCGCAAATGAGCTTGAACCAGTCACCCTTCCTTAAAGATTGCAGGGGATGAAGTAGATTAGTCACCCTTTTATACTAAGGGGTTCTTTTAAAAAAGACGATGCCCTACATTACACTTCGTTAAAAAGCGCAATATAAGTGATAGCTTTGATCCCCGATAGAATTCTGAATAGGCAGAGAAAGCGCGCCGTTTTCTAAGAAGTCATTGATCTATATCTCTACGCCGCCCTCAAAAACTCACTTAAAGGCTTCCAGTTAAAACTGCGATCGCCCCCCATTTCTACCACTACCTTAATTCTCGGCTCCATTGTCGGCAGCGCAATCAAAAACTGAAGCTCTTGCTGCGAGAGCACTCCCCCCTCTAACAACCAAATCACTAATCCTTTAGACTTGGGCGGCAACGTTTCCAACTGATACTTAGCAGCAGGTGGCAAGAAGTAGGTATACCCAACTGCGCCTTCTTTTCCTGTATTCTTTTTGCCCAGGTGAGGAGGACGAACCCCATGCACTCCTAGTAAATAAGCCCCTAAATCACCCAATCCGCGCGCGCTAATGTGCATCATGCCATAACCTGCAGCCCGCACCCGACGTTGATAACGCCCCTCAGCGCCGCCTTCAAGGGGAATCGTGATGCCAACTGCGCCGGAGGCTTCTATCGCTTTAATGAACGGTTTACCAGTAGTGATCAGCGCCATAAGTCCTGTGTCCTTCCCTGTGGGTTCACGTCAGCCTTAAGCTGATTATAGTGAGGTGGCGATCGCACTTCAAGCTACTTCTATCGCTCTTTTCATAGTTAATCTATAGACTCCTCTTATCAGTGGAGCTTCTACCCTATGGTTCTATCAAGCTCTATCACCTTGAGATCAGCAGAGCTTCACCTTCCCAAGACCTATTTAAAGAATGTAGTAGACAATTGCACATTTATTACTTATAATTGGTAGCTGTTGCCAAAATAAAGCGATCGGACTATCCAGCGTCAAACATTGGTAAAGTGCTTGAACTTAGTCCGCGCCATGAGGATACTGAACAGTCCACTGTTCAAGTCCTGGCACTATCAGGCTGAAGCGAATGAGATTTTTTTGAAACTCTTCAAGCCTGCTTGAGCTATTGCAAAGGCTTGACGCAACCCTCCTGCCGTAAGGCAGGAAATTCTGTGTTGAGCCTCTGCTTTAACCCAACCGGAGATCAACAGATCGACGCGCTCTGAAGAGAGCATAAGCGTCAACCTGCTCCAATGCACCGTGTAAAACAGGGGAGACGTACTGTGTCCGTTGGTATTCTAGGCACAAAACTTGGCATGACCCAGATATTCAATGAGGCAGGACTCGCAATTCCTGTCACCGTTGTTCAAGCAGGGCCATGTACAG
>JBBRCV010000254.1:0-7840 GCA_038204505.1 Elainellales cyanobacterium | reverse complement strand
CCGCCATCGCGCAGGCGCATTTGGTGTTGACGACCATCCCAGTTGTTGAAGTCGCCGAGGAGGGAAACGTTGCGGGCATTAGGTGCCCAAACGGCAAAGTAAACGCCTTTGATGCCTTCTTGCTCGGTAGCGTGTGCGCCTAATTTTTCGTAGATGCGGTGGTGGTTACCTTCAGCAAATAAGTGAACATCAAAATCGGTCATGAGGGGCGATCGGAAAGCATAGGGGTCATACATGACCCGCTCATGGTCGCCTTCTTTGACGCGGAACTGATAGTTGCTAGGCGTTTCGACTTCTAGAACGCATTCAAAGAAGTGAGGGTCATGCACCTTGTGCATTGGAAATTCTTCTCGTGTCTCTGGGCGAACGACCCAAACTTCATCGGCTCGAGGTAAGTAAGCTCTGATTACCCAGACTGATTTACCCTCTTGCTCAATGAGGTGAGGACCCAGGACTTCAAACGGGTCATGGTGCTGGTTCCAAACAATCCGTTCGATCTGTTCTGGAGTGACGGTCATGGTCATGAGAATTACCTATCTAAACGAGTTATTGAATGAGCAAGGAAGCGCGTTAAAGTTTCCCAGAAGATTTTCCGAGGCAATTCGCATTAGTGTAAGCCGACAAAATGCATCTAAGATCACATCCCAGATGATAATCTCTTTGATTTTAGTGAGGATACACCTCAACTGGAAGGTCAAATTTATTATTAAGCTGGGGCTGTGGATGCGACTCTCTATAGGTATCTTAAAAACAGGTGTCTTAGAAAAACCGTCAGTGCAGACGTGCCAAGGGAGTACTTTGGTCTTGTTTTGAATTTTTTGTATACAACTCATTACAAACTTTAACAAAGCGTTGCAGTGAGTTTATCATTCAAAGTCCATCTGATTGCAGGTTTTTCCTAAGCAATTCTTTCTAGTTGATACCTCTACTGAACGTAGGAATCGCATCTTGAACAGTTGTCTATTACGTGCCCTACGTGGCCTGAACCATTTTTGCAGTTAGGGCGATCGCCACTGATGTTTGTGTAGATTGATTTTTCCTTGAGGGCTAAATTCAATGCCTTCGGCTTCTAGGCGCGATCGCTGCAAGTAGTCTCCACCTTGGCGAAACGGTGATTCTGAAATTTCACCCTTAGCATTGATGACCCGATGCCAAGGCACATCAGAGTTAATATCGACGCGAAACAACGCATAGCCCACCAATCTAGCTCTGCGAGGTAAGTCTGCTAGTTCTGCAACTTGCCCGTAGGTCGCCACTTTGCCATAGGGGATTTGGCGAACGACTTTGTAGATAGCGGTGTAGCTCGACACGAGATTCCTCTGGTATGCTCTAAAGGCAGTTCCTTCTTGGTTAGTTGGCATCGTGGCACAGGTTTCTTCGCAATTGCAACAATTCGTTCATTGGCTGGAATCCGCATCTCTCCAAATCGTTGATTCCAGAGAGTTTCGGCAGCTTAGTCGCTTTCTAAGACAAGGCTGGTTTTCTCCAGCACAGCTCTGGGGCACTGCGATTGTGGTGGCGCTGCTGATTTGGAACTGGCAGTTGGTGCTGGCGCTGGCTATTGGAGCAGTGGTGTTGGTATCTATCTATCTGGCGCAGCAGGGGCAATGGAAAATTCCTCACGTTGATTGGCGGTGGATGTGGACAGGGACTAATCGTTCGTTGACGTTGGCGATCGCCAGTGGCAGCGTTGCGGCTTTCAGTGCTTACATCACCACAGAAATTTGGTTTGAAGCAGAGCAATCTTGGCTGGCTCTGGGCATAATTTTGCAAGGCTTTGGAACGTTGGCAATTTTACTACTGCTGACCTGGCAAACTTTAAATCGGCAGTTTGAAACAGCAGGTTCTAGAGCAGATCAGCGGCTGGATAATCTACTAGATCGTTTATCAGATGCTGACCCGCTGAAGCGTTTAATTGCGGTTCGGCAAATTACTCAGCAGCTTCAGGCAGAAGCCTTGGTAGAAGCTCCAACTGTTTTAAGTTCGCCGTCCGCTTACATAGCAGATTGTTTTCGATTGATGTTGAATCGGGAGACTGAGCCGAGCGTTTGTAGTGCGCTGCTGGATGGGTTGCAGAGTTTGGGGCAGGGACGACAGTTGAATGCTGCGACTCGGCAAGCGGTTTCTGTGGCAGCGATGCGGCAGAAGATAGAGGAGTAGAGGTTTTGTAAGAGTTGGTTTGTAAGGGTTGATTGTATGGATCGTTTTTTTACTGTCGAGGTTATTTCCCAAACTGTTAACCCTCAGCAAACTATCTATGCCGCAATGCATCAAGATTATGCGGAAGGGTTTGTTTGGGCAGAGCGCGATCGCTTTCCACCTGAAGACAAAAGTGGCGAAGTTGTAGTTAAACAGCTTTTAGCAGGAAATCGAGGGCACTATGGACCGTTGGAGCACCCGCAAATTACCTTAAACTGCGGTTTCTTTCCCCACTCGACCATGCAACAGATGCGAACTCATCGCGTCGGAATTTCTTTTGATGTCCAATGTCTGGCTGGAGATACAGAAGTTACATTTCTGCACGCTTCTGGAAGCCTGCGGAAATACAAAATCTCGCAGCTTCACGACCTTTGGGCAAATGGCGAAACGGCAATCCGAAATCGTAAAATTCGAGGTCGCAAGGGCGAAGCGCCTGGAACCTATCGACGAGACTGCAAAACTCGCCTTAGAAAAATGAATCTCAGGGTTCTCAACGAAGAGACTAGCGTCTTCGAGACAGGACATATTCAAGACGTATTTGATCAAGGAATCCAGCCCGTTTATCGCCTCATCCTAGAAGACGGACGAGCAGTGGATTGTACCGAAAATCATCGCCTATTTACTCATGAGGGTTGGCAGACCATGAAAGCAGCCATGACTCTGATGATTGACAGCGACGGTGAAGTCATTAGCCACCGCCAAGACTGTTTCCTCATGACAAATGGCGTTGTTGTGGGTGAAGGATTGTATAGAGAAAAAGCTTGGCTGCAACAACACCTGCAAATAGGGTTAACTGCTAAAGAAATAGCTCAGTTAGCAGAATGCTCTGTTGAAGCTGTTAAAAAGTGGATTTATATTCACAAGCTGAGCCTCAACAAAGCAAAAACAGGATCTCTTAACCCCTGGAATCGAGGCTTGAAAGGTGCTTATCGCTTGAATTTGACACCTGAGAAGCGACAAGACAGGCGCGAACGAAGTAGACAGATAACTCGTCGAGGCTCAGCAAGCAACTTCTGGAAAGGAGGAGTGACAGAAGAACGCGTTGCCATTGGCGCATGGACAAGAACGATCGCCCCTCAAGTCCACGAAAAATTTAACTATGTTTGCCAAGAATGTGGTGTGCGCGGAGGACAGCTCCATGCACATCACTTGCTACCAGTCTATGCACACCCCGAAAAGGCTTATGACCTCGATAATCTTGTGTCGGTTTGTGAGGATTGTCATCGCTCGATTCATAGCCAAAATCTAGAATTAGCATTCGCTCAAAAGTTTTTGCCGATCCAGTCGCTTCCTGAAAAGCCTAAGCCCAAAGGACATAAATTAAAAGCCCACCCGATGCGGGTTGTTCAAGTTCGGTATCTTGGGAAGCAAAGAACCTATGACTTAGAAGTAGCTGGAAATTGGCACAATTTTGTAGCAAATGGCGTGGTGGTTCATAACTCTTTCCGTTATACCGGAAACCGGATTGTTGAAGTTGCAGACGGCAAACGAGACATTGAAGAGGTGTTTTACCTCCGACCTTTAGGAGCTTACAGCGATCGCCAGGGCAAACGTTATGAATACACTGAAGCACTGCGGCAACAAGATTTGGAGTGGTGTCTGGCAGGCTGTAAGCTTTACCAGCAAAGGATTAACCAGGGCTTTTCAGAAGAACACGCGCGCGGATTGATTGCGTTTGATGTCCGGCAGCATTGGGTGATGTCGGCAAATGTGCGATCGATGCTGCATTTGCTGGATTTGCGCTGGAAGCTAGATGCTCAACTAGAGGCGCAACAGTTGTGTGAGTTGATGTGGGAGCCTTTTAAAGCATGGGTTCCAGCGATCGCCACCTGGTATGAATCAAATCGCCTCAAGAAGGCAAAGCTGTCGCCCTAATCACTACTGCAATCTTTTTTCAATAGCAATGTTAAGCTGACAATGCAGAATTTAGATTGTCTCCTTAAGTCCTATGCCAGAGCCTCAGAAAGCGAGTAACCCGAAAGCCGGTAAGTTCGCCTTGAACCGCCGTCAACTGTTGAAATTGGGCTTGGCAGGACTAGGTGTTGCGGGTGGGGCAATCGCCCTGCAACAACAGCGCTCTGGTGCGGCGATCGCCATTCCCCCAATTCCTGAAGGATTGCCCACACACGGTAATGGCATTAGCCCATTGGCAATGTGCCGCGAGTTTAACTATGGAACGCTAAAACAAGAAAACGGACGAACGATCCGTGAGTTCCAAATCATTGCACAATCGACAACTCTACAGTTGACTGATACCGTGTCGTTTGCAGCTTGGGACTATAACGGGCGCGTGCCAGGACCCACGCTGAGAGCAACTGAGGGCGATCGGGTGCGAATTGTGTTTTTGAATCACGGTGGACACGCCCATACCATGCATTTTCATGGGGTGCATCCGGCTGAAGTCGATGGGATTAAGCCTGTCCGCAATAATACCGCAGCCATTTATGAATTTGATGCTAAGCCCTACGGCGTTCATCTCTACCATTGCCACATTGCGCCTGTAGCCCGGCATTTGGGCAAGGGACTGCATGGCATGTTTATTATTGATCCCCCTGGTGGTCGCCCACCTGCTGATGAAATTGTATTGGTAATGGCGGGGTACGACTTGAAGGATCGGCAGCGCAATGATCTCTACGCATTCAACGCTATTCCTGACTATTTCAGAACTAATCCCCTGCCTATTTACCAAAATCAGTTAGTGCGGCTATATTTGCTCAATGTCATCGAATTTGAGGCGGCGGTGACTTTTCATCTCCACGCTAACTTTTTTCAGGTTTACCCCACGGGTATGACCTTAACGCCAAGCCATACCAGTGATGTAATCACGATGGGGACGGCAGAGCGCCACATTTTAGAATTTGCTTACCCATATCCTGGCAAATATATGTTTCATCCTCATCAAGATCCTATTGCCGAAGCGGGTTGTATGGGATTGTTCAACGTGATCTCTAAACCAGGCTAGTCAATAGCTAGTTTGTTCAGTGGAAAAGCATTCAGTTAGTTGACATTTATTCCCAACTACTGCCACACTAATCGAAGCACCTGAGTGTTAATGCCCCCAACTGCAAGGTACTTATCACTCTAATTTTCTATTGATCCTATTCGTTGCATTGATTCTTCATCTATGGCTATTCCTCGTCTCCTGCTCCGCTTTTTTCTGACGGCTCTGACCGTTGTCTGCCTGGTCGTTGGGTTAAATAATTGCACCAGTTCTGCCCCCGTCAATACTACGGCTTCGCCCGCTGAGATCAGTTCTCCTGCATCTAAAACCAGCTCTAGCAACGATCCTAAAATCAACATCAACTCAGCAATTTTGTCAGAGTTAGACAAGCTAGAAGCAAAGCTGGGCGTTCCGGCACTCTCTAATAGAATTCAGGCGAGTCGTCCCTATGGCAGCGTTGAGGATTTAGTGTCTAAGCAGGTGATTACCCAAGCGCAGCTCGATCAGATTAAAGATCAGGTGACGATCGAAGACATTGTGCTGACGGGTGAAGCGAAAGATGTGGACTATATGACGAAGCTGGGGTTGATGAAGGGACACATGCTGGTGGCAGGAGAGCTGCTGGCGCTTAATTTGCCTGAGCAAGCAGAGCCTCACTTGGGTCACCCAGTTGAAGAAATTTATGTAGATTTGCAAGAGCAGTTGCCAGAACGCAAGGTCGCAGAATTTAGTGAGGTGTTGACTAAGGTGCAGGATTTAGTGAAATCAAAGCCCAATGATCCGCAGGTGAAGGCGGCTTATGATAAGGCGATGGGGGCGATCGATAAAGCGATCGCCGCTCTCTCTGAAACGCAACGGAAAGATCCTGCTTTTGCGCTGCAAGTAATCAATGAAATGTTGGATACTGCCGCTGCCGAATACACCGCTGCTATTAGCGATGGGAAGATTTCAGCGGCGATCGAATACCAAGATTCACGCGGGTTTGTGCAATATGCAAAAGATACTTTGCTCAAAGGCATTGAGCCGCAGCTTGCCCAGAAAAGCGCTCCAGCCGCCAGCCAACTGACCCCTAAGATGGCGCAACTCTACAAAGCATGGCCCGAAGCAGTTCCTCCCAAGGCTCCGGTGGTAAGTGTCGATAAAGTCGTTGCCCAAGTTAAGAGCATCGAACAAGCTTCGATCGCTGCCCGTTCCTAGCCTAAAGATTTCCGTTCCCTTAATTTGTTCTCGTTTCTAGCAGAGGCTGGGAATGAGAACAAAATATATGTCCGCCTACTCACTACTTACTACTCATCATCCATGGACTTCAGCACCGTTATTCCTACATTCGTCATTACCCTCCGCGAGGGCGTTGAAGCTGCCCTGGTTTCTGGGATCGTGTTGGCTTGCCTGACCAAGGCAAAGCAGAAGCATCTGAAGATTTGGGTTTATTTAGGAATTTTGGGTGGATTGGTGGTTAGTGCGTTGATGGGAGGGCTGTTTGGCTGGGCGATTCAGGCACTGGGGACTGCTAGCCCGATCGCTGAACCTTTGCTAGAAGGCGTTTTTAGCTTGGTGGCGGTGGTGCTGCTCAGTTGGATGTTGATTTGGATGACAGGGCAGGCGCGTTACCTAAAAGTTCAGGTTGAGGAAGGCGTATCTTCGGCGCTGAAAGGAGGCAATAGCTCGGCGTGGGCAGTGTTTAGCATCGTTTTTATTGCGGTGCTTCGGGAAGGGTTTGAAACGGTTGTGTTCATTGCCGCTAAGTTTCAGCAAGGCACGTTGCCAGCGTTGGGCGCGTTGGCAGGAATAGGCGTGGCGGCAGGAATTGGACTGCTGATGTTTAAGTGGGGCGTGCGGTTGAATCTACAGCTTTTTTTCAAAGTCATGGGGATTTTGCTGCTGCTGCTAGTGGCAGGGTTGGTGGTGACGGCATTAGGGAAATTTGACGTGGTGATGCAGACGCTGGCAGGTCAGAGCCGAGCATCAGAATCTATGTGCTTTTACTATGAGCGTTTTGCTCGGAATCCCTCTTGCGTATTAGGGGCATCGGTTTGGGATTTATCTAAGGTTTTGCCAGAAGATCGGTTTCCAGGAATTCTGCTAAGTGCGCTGTTTGGCTATGCTGAACGACTTTATTTGGTGCAAGCGATCGCCTATCTCCTGTTCCTTTTCACCATTGGCTCTATCTATTTTCAAAGCCTATCGGGTCGGGTCTTCTTTGCTCCTCGCCGCTGCGTTAGCCGCAACTAAGATTTCTCTTAGGGTTTTTCTACAGAAATCGCGCCCAATATGCCATTAACCGATCGCAAATAATCAGACGGAGTTAACTGCACCAGTAGCCCTCGAACTCCAGCCGAAACCGCAATTTGATCAAATACTTCAATCACTTCTTCCACGTAAACGGGATAGTCGCGTTTACAGGCTAAAGCAGTTACTCCGCCTCGAATATAGCCCGTTAGCGGCTGCACCTCTTTCAGCGGAACGGGGTCTACTTTGCGATCGCCCGTCAGCTTAGCCAGCCCCTTCAAATCAAGCTGATAATGGCTGGGAATGACGGCAAGGGAGACTCCCATGCGTGCTCTTTGAGATACCCGCAAGGGGTCGCCCCGCACCACCAATGTCTTGAAAAGCTGCTCCGGTGGTAAGCCGACCTTGAAGGCAGTACGTTCGGCTGCCAGGTCTTCGGGGTCAACCTCGTAGGGGAGGAGAGAGTAGGAT
>JBBRCV010000253.1:0-7902 GCA_038204505.1 Elainellales cyanobacterium | reverse complement strand
GTTAGATGCAGTTGGCTTTGCCCAACAGATTCGAGCACACTGGCACATTGAGAATCGGCTTCACTGGGTCAAAGATATGGTGTTGAAAGAGGATGAATCGCCCCTATGTGATGGCAATGCCCCGGTCAATTTTGGCATTGTCCGCACTTTTGGACTCAATCTTTTTCGGCTGAATGGGTTTGATTCCATCACTAAAGGACTGCGATTCTTGGCGCATGATGTCAGGAAGCTATTTTCCTTCTTTCAATGAATCAGCCCTGACATGGTGGTAGGGGGGCTACCGCAGCGTCGAGATGACCATGCCGAAGCGATCGCCGCAATGGCGTTAGAAATGCAGGCTGAACTGGCTTGTCTCAATACCATTCACCGTCAGTCTCTCTCAATGCGGATTGGCATCCATACAGGTCCCGTTGTTGCTGGAGTGATTGGTCTGAAAAAGTTTGCTTACGACCTGTGGGGCGAAACGGTCAACATTGCTAGCCGGATGGAATCGCACGGCACGCCAGGGCGAATTCAAGTAACAGAAGCCATCTACCAGTGCTTACGCGATCGCTTTATATTTGAGAAACGCAGCTGCATCTACATCAAGGGTCAGGGCGAAATGATCACCTACTGGCTGGGCGATCGGCAATCTGCTGGGTCTTCCATTCCGCCATCACTATTGAGTTCAAGCTAGTCCTAAAATAGTCCAAGCCTATACTAAGTAGGTGGGCTGAATTAAACATAAGACGCGAACGGCTGAAAGCTTTATGAATCCGTAACCTCTACGAATCGGAAATGAGTCATGGAGAAGAGTAGCTACACCATCAGAATGATGACCCGGCAAGAAGTCAATATCGCCATCGACTGGGCGGCGGCAGAAGCTTGGAATCCAGGTTTGTTCGATGCGGATTGCTTCTACGCTGCTGATCCAAACGGGTTCCTCATTGGATTGATGGGGAGTGAGCCTATAGCGACGCTTTCAGCCATAAAATATGGGGATTCCTTTGGGTTCCTCGGTTTTTACATTGTCAAACCGGAGTATCGTGGCAGGGGCTATGGTCTTCAGATCTGGAATTTTGGTCTGGAGTCCCTTAAAGGTCGTACAGTCGGTCTTGATGGAGTGGTCGCTCAACAGAGTAACTACCAGCAATCTGGTTTTACCTTAGCCTATCAAAACATCCGGTATCAGGGCAGCGGTGGCGGGTCTTTACCGACTAATTCAGATATCGTCGAGTTGTCGACGATCGCTTTTGATGAGATCAGCGCCTACGACAAACCGTTTTTCCCCGACAATCGCCTGCAATTTTTGAGGTGTTGGATTAATCAACCCCAAAGTACGGCACTGGGCATTCTGCGAAACCGCCAACTGGTCGGTTATGGGGTCATGCGCCTTTGTCGCTCTGGATACAAAGTCGGTCCGTTGTTTGCGGATAGTCAGGAGTTTGCCGACCAGTTATTTTCAGCTTTGAAGGCGTATGCCCCAGAAGGTGCCGCAATTTTTTTGGACATCCCAGCAGTCAATGTAGCGGCAGTCGATTTAGTGAGGCAGCACAAGATGACCGTCGCGTTTGAGACGGCCCGCATGTACAAAGGAAAAAGCCCTGATTTGCCCCTAGACCGACTGTTCGGCATCACGACATTTGAACTCGGATGATCACAATTTACAGCGGCTAACTAGGTGCTACACCGGACAGAAGCAACTAGAAGATTATTGGTAGGTGTTCAGCACCTAGTCAGACTAACGAAGATAGCTTTACACTTAGCAACTGAGGCTTTTTCGTGCAAAGCTGTGCTACCATTTCTGCACGAGACGAAACCTCAAGCTTACGAAACATTCGCTTCAAGGCTTGCTTCACAGAACTCTCAGTAATCCAAATTTCTTTCCCAATTTCTGCGTTTGTTCGTCCCAAAGCCACCAATTCAGCAATTTGCAGTTCACGAGATGTTAAGCGATCGCTCTTAAAAGGTTGGTGTTGCGACTTTCCTTCGGAAACACTTCGTGAACGCCCTATTGCCGTCCAAACAGACAAGTGCAAACAGATCGCGCTCAAATCAGCTAGATTTTGCGTATTAAATGCAGGCATTGACTGCTCGCGAGTGCAGCCTACGACACCGACTAATTGACCGTGACTCACGATTGGTCCTGCCATCACATGCCAATGATCGGGACGAGGACAAATGATTGCCCACGCCTTGGGTGATGTGACCAATCCTTCATGCACAGGCGTATGGCGCTCTGCTAAGTAACGGGCAACAGGGTTATGTTCGACAGACAATGCGACTTTTAGCACCTTCTGAAGTTTTCGACTAGCTTTTATCTGGTCAAAAAAGAAGATGCCCGATCGCTTGGCTGCAAAATACTCACCAATCTTGGGTGCGATGTGCGATCGCAGTTCTTGCTCATCTTTTATCGAGTTAATTGCTTCAAATAAAAGCGGCAAGGAAATCATCATAGTGTCAAAAAGAGTCCTCGATCGAGGACTAGGCGAGGTCGGTTGCCACTTCTATTGTAGGGATAGATTTAATCGCAATCGCCATCAAGGAAATGAATTCATGACCGATTCACAAAAGCACATCATTGGATTGGTATTTTATCCCGGCATGACATCGCTGGACATTGTGGGACCACAGCAAGTTTTTTCTGCGCTGCCTGGTGTCAAGATTCATCGCATCTGGAAAACGTTAGCTCCAGTCCTAACTGATGATGGAATGCTGGTTATGCCCGACACTACCTTTGAAAATTGCCCGCTGTTGGATGTGATTTGTGTCGGCGGCGGCTTAAAGCAGATGGCAGTGGTAAACGATCCAGAGGTATTGGAATTTTTCCGCAGACAAGGCAGCACTGCTAAGTTTATTACTTCGGTATGCGGCGGCTCGGAGTTTCTGGCGAAGGCAGGACTGCTCCAAGGCTATCGAGCGGCGACTCACTGGGCAGCACGCGAACAACTCGCCAAGTTGGGCGTTGAGGTTGGCACCAAGCGGGTAGTCATAGATCGCAATCGGATTACAGGTGGAGGTGTGACCGCAGGCATTGATTTTGGTCTGACGATCGCCAATATCCTTTGTGGTGAGGAAACCGCCAAGATTATTCAACTATTGATGGAGTACAATCCTGCCCCGCCATTTGATGTCGGTTCGCCTGAAAAAGCGGGGGCTGAGTTGGTGAATAAGGCAATGTTATTCATGCAGGGGATATCTAGTTTAGAACTAGCAAAATAGGAAAATTCATCGGGAGCGGGTCGCTGGTTTGTCAGTAATTTCTAACTGAGTTTAACTTAACTTCTACTCCATCTGCTTGCATCGGAGCTTTTAATTACTGGCAAAAAGGAGTGACATCTTCACCGCAGATGTCAGCTAAATAAGACAGAGCTTTGAACCGAAGTCCCATCAATGGGTCATACAAAGGATTTAGCTGACAAAGCGGTGGAATGTGAAAGAGAGTCTGACCAAAGCAACGAACATTACGTTCAAAGGGGCAGTGCGACGGAATGAACTGGTAAAACAACCTTGCCCTCTTAGAATTGCGAATCTCGATCGCCTCTAACTTCTCAGAGGCGGAATGCAGTAGACGAGCGACCAAGGGATGATTAGTAGAGCGCAACATAAAGAATTCTCCGATTCGACAGTAGCGAAGCGAGTTAAGTATTCAATTCGCTTCTGTTGATATATACGGATGAATTCAAGATTTCATGCAGCTTAGAATCGCAAAATCTCTTGAGCTAGGACTTGCTAGAATTTAGCTTATTTTCTAAAACTCCCTTGTCTCTATCGCCTCAGCTAATCTCTGCACTCCTATCTGGATCTGGGTTTCACTTAATTCGCCATAGCCAAAAATGAACTCACTCTTACCGCCCTGATTGAGATATTGCGATCGCGCTGACATCAGACCTACCCCAACTTGAGCTGCTCGTGTGATGATCTCCTCATCGCTGAATTGAGTGTGCAGACGCACCATTAGATGAATGCCTGCCTTCTCTCCAAAAATGTCAACCCGATCGCCAAACTGAGCAATCAGTTCTTGCACTAACACTTGGCGGCAGCGATCGTAGCGCAATCGCATTTTACGAATGTGACTTTCCAAATATCCTTCAGCAATAAAGTCAGTGAGAACCTGTTGTTCGAGCATAGGCAACTGGCGATCATTTAACCATTTAGCTTGAGCAAATAAAGTGACCAACTGAGGAGGTAGCACCAGATAACCAATCCGCAGAGCCGGAAATAACACTTTAGAGAACGTGCCGAGGTAAATCACTGAGTGAGTTTGATCAAGTCCTTGCAAAGCTGGAATCGGACGATCGCCATAGCGATACTCACTATCGTAGTCATCTTCTAAAATTAATGCCCCTGTCTGTTGCGCCCAAGTCAGGAGTTCTAATCGGCGTGGTAAAGATAGAGTGGCTCCAGTCGGAAACTGGTGAGATGGCGTGACATAAACTAGGCGAATGGAAGGAACCTTTAGTAGTTGTTCAACAATTAACCCAGATGCGTCTACCTGAATCGGAATCAACTTGGCACCGTGACTCTGAAAGATTCGTCGAGCGCTCAAATAGCCAGGATCTTCGATCGCCATCATGTCATCGGTTTCTATGAACAGACGCATGATCAAATCAAGTCCTTGCTGTGTTCCATTGGTGATCACAACTTGTTCTGGCTGGCATTGCACTGCACGGTAACGACAAAGATACTGCGCGATCGCTTGTCGCAGTGGTAAATAGCCTTGAAAATCAGTGGCGTAATCTAGCCAGTTGGGTTCGCTGCAACAGCGACGCGACAGCAATTTGCGCCAGAGCTTAAGTGGAAATTCTGTGAGCGCAGGTCGTCCGTAGCGAAAGCTAATGGGAAAGACTGGCTCAGGTTGCAACGTGAGGGGCGTTTGAGCCAAAGTTTTGCCGTACCGAGAGAGGGGAACACTCAACGGCAGTGATTGCGAAGGCGCTGGGATGGACATGGACTGCATCCAATCGTCGGGTAGTTGGGCACAGACGTAGGTGCCTGATCCAGCAATTGTGTCAAGGTAGCCTTCACTTTGCAAGCGATCGTAGCTCTGTGTAGCAGTAGTGCGAGAAATGCCAAGCGATTGGGCGATCGATCGGGTTGAGGGCAGTTTCTGGCGTGGCAGCAGTCGCCTGTTCAAGATGGCTTGACGTAGTTCGAGGTAAAGCTGCTGGTGCAGCGATGTCTCAGCATGATGATTTAGGACAATTGCAATATCCATCTCGTCTGATCTTTGCCAAGTGGACTTATAGTAAAACATGAAACTGGCACTTTTATCAGTCCACTGATGGCGTTAAGCTGACTGCTATTAAACTCACGGCTGTTCCAGATGCCAACGCAATTCGCTGTCGATATTCGAGTAGCAACTCCCGCAGAAGATGCTGTAATTGCCGCACACTTTTATCAAATGTGGCGAGACAACAGTGTTCCTATCGGAGCGATCGCCCCCGACTGGCAATCTCAGATTCAGCAATACCTGAATGAGGCTCGGCGATCGCTGGGCTATCAAGCGTTTGTCGCTGAGGTGAATGATCAAACAGTAAAGTGATGCGGCGATCGTTGATATAGTTTTTCAGAGAATTGAAAAGGAAATTTATGACCCATTCAGAATCCACCGATGCAGCGTTTTTGCCAACTCAGCGCACTCAAATCAAACGCCTCCCACAACGCGGAGACTACGATCGCCAGACCATTTATGAAATTCTGGATGAAGGGTTAATTTGTCAGGTTGGGTTTGTGATTGAGGCGCAGCCCATCGTGATTCCTACGGCTTATGGACGAGTGGGCGATCGCCTCTATATCCACGGTTCTCCTGCTAGTCGAATGCTCCGCACCCTTAAGGAAGGTGTCAACGTTTGTGTCACGGTGACGTTGCTCGACGGCTTGGTACTTGCCCGTTCTGCTTTTCACCATTCCATGAATTATCGTTCAGTTGTGGTGTTTGGTCAGGCAAAGCTGGTGGAGAATACCGATGAAAAGCTGGAGGCACTCAAAGCATTTACCGAACATGTCATGCGCGATCGCTGGGCAGAAGTGCGTCTGCCTAATCGCCAAGAGCTAGCTGGAACTTTAGTTTTGGCGCTGCCCTTGACCGAAGCCTCTGCCAAAATGCGATCGGGCGCTCCAATAGATGACGAAGCAGATTATGAGTTGCCTGTTTGGGCAGGTGAGTTGCCTCTACGATTGACCACTTTGCAGCCAGTTGCTGATCCGCGTTTAGCTCCAGATATTGAGCTGCCTGCTCATATTCAAAACTACCGCCGCCAACCTTAGAAACATCGAAAGCGCTGAAGCAAAGCTCACGCTCGTCACTGCTTCGTCCACAAATTTGAGCTGCGAACTGCTATGAGAGTTTTGATTGACCCTTTGTTCCTTGGTGCAGCGATTTTTGCTGCCCTTGCATTATGTGCAAAACGCACGCGAAATCGGTTGATCAGATTTGGAAGCATCCTATTTAGTGCTTTGTTCGCCTTGCTGGTTGTAGTCCCTCTCTTCATGTGCAGTACAAAGCCTGGATACCGTCGAAGCGTTCGGCACTGCGCTTGGCAGTTTAGAGTGCCGAACCCATTGCCTGGCAAGGCTTTCACCTGATTGAGAACCCCGCCGTATCCCTAAAGAAGCGAATCATGAGAAAGCGAATTATTCAAGTTATGTTGGTAGTCATGCTGCTGATTGGGCTAACTAGCTATAGCCTTGCTGAACGCTCAGACAACGTTTTAACCTGTAACAGCGTAACCTCCACCATCAGCATTAACGGTGGCACCCTGACTTACAACACCGTTGGTAAAGGTCCAACCATCATCCTGCTACATGGTCTATTTGCAGACAAGGAACAGTGGAATGGTCTTATGTGTCAGATCTCTAAAGCTGGCTATCGGGCGATCGCTCCAGATTTACCGGGTTATGGAAGCAGCACTGGATTTACGGTAGAGCAGTATGCCCTTGAGCGTCAAGTGGAACTCATCCACGAATGGATCAATACCCTGAAAATTGACACTTTTGATCTAGCAGGTAGTTCAATGGGAGGAGCGATCGCGTTCCTATATAAACACCAGTATCCGCAACAGGTGCGTAGTCTTGCATTCATTGGATCGCCTTTGGGTGTGATTGGTTGGGCTAACAGTGTGAGAAATGCTATTTATCAAGGCATCAATCCCTTTATTCCCATTACAACCAAACAGTTTGATCGTGAAATTAGGTTGCTGTTCGTGAACCCTCCCCAAATTCCAGACTCTGTAAAAGTGGAGAAAGTCAAAGATTATATGACTCGTAACCGTCACTATCAACAGATCTGGGATATTGTTAATCTTTACGATGATGTGCTCTGTCAAAGCTCGTCAATTCAAGCTCCGACTCTAATTATTTGGGGTGAAGACGATAGAGTTTATGACATTATCGGAGCTAGTAAACTACAAAGCTGTATTCCCAATAGCAAACTACTCAAGCTCCCCAAAGCAGGACATTTGCTATTAGTGGAGAATGCCGATGCCGCAGCTTCAACTTACGTTGATTTTCTGCAAAGTAATGCACGAAGCTCGACTTTATCTGAAAAAGTTCACCAACCGCCACAAACCGTCTCTCCTTCCTGAATTAATTCCTGAACATTTGTGCTCATCAATACCTGAAACTTAGGATAGTGTTTGGCTTCAGAAACAATTAGTTCCAGAAAGTATACCTGTGGAATGGCTGTGATGTAGGGATAGCGAGTGTGCAGCCTGCTGAAGTCGGCATAAACCAGTGATCCCATTGTGAGTTGACTTGTGTTGTAGTGAAGGATTTCAAGTAAGGAATAAGGATTTAATAAGATCCATAATTATTGCATCTGTGGTACGGCTGTGTAATTCCACTTTGGTAAATACTCGTCAAATACAATTTCCATGTTCTGTTTATACTCCTCTGTAACTTTACGCCCCGTTTTATAGATGC
>JBBRCV010000252.1:0-7926 GCA_038204505.1 Elainellales cyanobacterium | reverse complement strand
GACGGATGGGGCGAAGTAGCTTTGAGGGCTAGGTTAGACCAGTTATTCTACATAAAGCGATCGCCCAATCTTATTCATATCCATGAATCTACGATCGCCCTTTGTATTCAAGATAGGGGCGATCGCTCTAACCTGGGTTCTGGGAATCTGCTTCTAGAGGGCGATCGCAGTCTCAATATCAGGCATCTTCATCAGAAAATTTCCTTGCTGCCAGTAAACTACGATACGTTGCTAGGTTTCATTTGGATACGAACGGATGAAGATGCCCTTAGGTTTGATCATTCAAGATCGCAAACTGACTCAATACCTTCTTGTGTATCAGGTTGAAGATGATAAATCTGAGTTTTTGAGGCGTGCAGGTTATACGTTACAAAACTGGCAATTGCTTAGACAGGATATACTCAAAGCTGTGACCAATGCTGAAGTAGCAGAGGTCATACAAACAGATTGGGGAGCCCGCTTTAAGGTCAAGAGTCAATGGCAAGGATTGAATGGTCAACTCCTGAGAACCCTGACGATTTGGCAGCAAGACGAAGGTTCTGACGTAATTCGATTTGTGACTTTGTATCCAGATAAGTCGAAGGGTACAACCGTTGCACAGGAGGATGACACAAATGACGGCTGATGTTTTGTTTCATTGGGTTGTTGTACAACGGGATGTGCCTGAGAGTCGAGTGAGGGCAGGCGATCGCGCGGTGATTGTCGATTGTTTGCCGCCGACTGTTAAACAGTCAGAGCCAGGATACACTTTAGAAGTTTTTCGGCAGGGAGAAACGATTGATATTGTCTCTGTACCGATATCTTGGGTGCTTCTCTTGCCTGAGGTTTGGGGGCGAGCCGAGGTATCTACGGTTGAGGCAAGTTAATATCAGTTGCCTTTGTTCTAAGTTGATCACCCTGTCCCGCTACGATCGCGCTTTGTATTCAAGATAGGGGCGATCGCTCTAACCGGGGTTCTTGGAATCTGCTTCTGAAGAGCGATCGCTTGCCTGATTTTTGGGTTGCAAGGCGATTTGCGATCGCAACTGTTCCAAGTTTCCTTGCACTTTTGCTGTACCTGGGAATTCCTTTGATGATGGCAGGAGAGGGAAGACTTACGATCGCCAGTTCATAATTTTACGGTGCTTGCAATTGCTGGAGCAGGGATTGGATGAAGGGATGGTCGGAGAGTTGATCGCTCTGTCCCGCTTCGATCGCCTCCTGGAGGCAATTATAAAAGTTATTGAGAACAGTTTTTGTGTTGGGATGATCCTCGCCTAAGCGCTGCAAGAAGATGATAATTGCTTGCACATACAAGGGTTCCGCTTCGTCATAGCGTCCTTGTGATCGATATAACGCTGCCAAATTATTGAGACTGAATGCTGTATCGGGATGGTCTTCCCCTAGCTGAGTTTCACGGATGTGGAGCGATCGCACCAACAAGGGTTCTGCCTCGCTGTAGCGTCCTTGCGATCGATATAACTCTGCCAAATTATTGAGACTGGTTGTCGTAGCGGGATGGTCTGCCCCAAACTGGGTCTCATAAATGTGGAGCGATCGCACATATAAGGGTTCCGCCTCGCTGTAGCGCCCTTGCGAGTCATATAACCCTGCCAAATTATTGAGACTGGTTGCCGTAGCGGGATGGTCTGCCCCTAACTGGGTTTCACGAATGTAGAGCGCTCGCCCATACAAGGGTTCTGCCTCGCTGTAGCGTCCTTGCGATCGATATAACGCTGCCAAATTATTGAGGCTGGATGCCGTATTGGGATGGTCTGCCCCTAACTGAGTCTGACAAATGTGGAGCGCTCGCCCATACAAGGGTTCCGCCTCGCTGTAGCGTCCTTGTGATCGATATAATTCTGCCAGATTATTGAGACCTAATGCCGTATCGGGATGGTCTACTCCTAACTGGGTCTCATAGATGTGGAGTGCTCGCCCATACAAGGGTTCCGCCTCGCTGTAGCGTCCTTGCAAGTCATATAACAATGCTAAGTTATTGAGACTGGATGCCGTAGCAGGATGGTCTGCCCCTAACTGGGTCTTACGGGTGTGGAGCGATCGCACATACAAGGGTTCTGCCTCGCTGTAGCGTCCTTGTGAGTTATATAACCCTGCCAAATTATTGAGACTGGTTGCCGTAGCGGCATGGTTGTTGCCCAAACGGGCTGTCGCAACTTTGAAACCAGAGGTATACCAAAATTCTGCGGCAGTGTAATCTACCTGTTCTTCGTAAAACCGAGCAACCCGGTTTGCAGGCGTAATCACATCATCATCGCTCAGCCAATCGGTCAGTGCAGTGGCGGCTTGTTTCAGGTGAGGAATCACTGAAGTAAATTGGGCAATCATTTTGAGCGTTAGCGTTTGGGGAATTTGTTGGGCTTCTTTTACCATCCTCTGACAAAACCGTTGCTTCCATTCCTGGCTATTAGGCTGGTGGGTCAGCTTCTCAACAAAAAACTCCCGAATCAAAGGATGCAGTTGATAAACATTGGGTGCCAGCCGTTGCAGCAAATGCAGCCCCAACAACTCATCATCCCGCAGCTCTTCCATCGTCTCTGCATCCGCTTCAGTAAAGCAATCCTCCACCCACTGCCACTCTAGCGGAGCCGCCGCAAACACACTCAGGCAAGCCGCTAACCCCTGAGCTTCAGCGCTTAAAGCCTCCCAACTCAACTCAAACGCCGCTTTCACGCCCTTCGTTGCCGTCATGCCCGCTTCCCGTTTAGTCAAGGCTGGCGCATCCAATCCCTTCGCTTGCAATCGCTGTTGCAGTTCCGCCACCGACAAATCTTGCTTGCGGGCTAAATATCGCCCCACCAACTCCAGCGCCAGAGGCAAATATCCTAACTGTTGGCAGAGGGCTTTTGCAGTCTCTTCCTGTTCCTCAATGCGAGTCCCCACCAGCGCCTTCAACAACGCCAACGCCGCCTCTTCACTCAGCACAGGCAACCGCAACTTCTGCACCGACCTTCTCAAATCGCGGCGAGTCGTCAGCAACACCTGAAACCGAGGTTCATTAGGCGGCAAAAAAGGTTCAATGTCGGCGTATGCCTCCACATTGTCAAACACAATCAGGGTATTACCCTGCCGCCAATGCTGCCAACACCATGCCAGTTGCGCCGGGGCTTCCAACCCTTCTGGTGGAGCCAGGTCAAGCTTTGTGCGGGCAAACAGCAGCAAATCTGAAAGTTCTTGCTGCGATCGCACCCAACACACTCCACCCGGATACGCCCCCGTTGCCCAAGAGAGCCAACCATAGTGCAAAGCCAGCTCAGTTTTGCCAATGCCACCCATCCCCGCGATCGCCGTAATCGCCACCGAAGCATGGTGCTGCAACTGGTCTTGAAGCTGATTCAGTTCCTCATCACGCCCCACAAACAGCGTCGCATTGCGGCGAGGCAGAGAATGAACACCGCGGATCTGGGTCAATAAGCTCCCTGGAATCGCTTCTTCTTCTGGAATGCCATCCGGCTTAATGCCCGTAATGCCCCAAATCAGCTTGGGCATGGCATCTAGCAGACGAAAATCAACCCAGCCAAAGTTTTTCAAGAAAAAGGGCAGATCACAATGCTGCGGAGCATCTGCCAAAAACACAGGCAAAATCTGCGGGCTACCCTGTTCTACAAAACGGGTCAGAAATGCGTAAATCTCTTGCTCTTGCCAGCGTCCTAACCCCTGTGCGCCGATAAAGATTGCCACCGTTTTGATGCGCGGTAAGTGTTGTTCTAAAATCTCAATCCAGGCTCGCCCTGGCGCTAGCTCTTGCTCATCTAGCCAAGACGTAAGGCTTTGAGCGTGCAAATGTTGGGCGATCGCTCTCATCTGCTCCTTGTCTTTGCTGTTATGACAGAGGAACACATCAAACGGTTGGAGCGCATCAGATTTAGAAAGGGCAACCATACAGATGAGCGGGGCGATTTTTCCTTTGATTATGGCATCATCGCCCCCAGCATTTGTCAAAACAGAGAATAGTTGCCCATCCTCTACGCGATCGCCGTCACCTTCTGCCGCACCGGACGCTTCCGACTCGACTTTTTCTTATACCCGATCGCCTGCGACTCATCGCTATCCGAGCCAAACTGCCCGCGCACCGATTCCTTCATCGCCAGCACGCTGTTATGAAACTCCCACTCAGATAACCGAGCTGCATCAGAAGCCGCCCGATAATGGGCAAGGGCTTCGGTTTCAAACTGCTGCTTATCCATCATGGTTTGATGGGTTTGTTGCAGCCGCCCTAGAGCTGCATCAGCGCGGGTTGGGGCATAATTCACCACGGTGTTTAAACCGTTGAGTGAGTCAATGTCTTGATCAATCGTCGAACGACCTAAGCGGCGGTTGGTGTCTTGCAGAGGCATACGTATTCCTAATGGGTAAACGGACAAGCTTAATGTGCCCAATGCTACGCCCTCTGTAACAGATTACAAAAGCAGTGTGGGCGATCGCATCGTTAATGTGAGGCATCGCACTAGCACTGTGAAGGGTCGCACTATCAATGTGGACGCTCCTATTGTGATTGTGGGCGATCGCTTTCTTGGTTGCTCTCTAACTAGATGAATCGGATCTGAGGAGGCGATCGGGATGGGTCACGGAACGAACTTAGGGTTCTGATGCATCACCATCGTTAAATTCGACTTTGTCGTATAGGTCAGCCAGCGAAAGCTCACAAGGAACCGATGCCAAAGACAACATCTCATTTTCCGATTCGTACACGGCAAAAATCCACTTGTTTCCGTCAGTTTTAATGTATTGCTCCACCTGAAACGAGTATTGATCAATCAGAATATATTCTTGGAAACTGGGAATGGTTCGATAAGCCGCAAACTTACCCGCTCGGTCATAGCTTTGAGTTGACTTAGAAAGAACTTCAGCGACTAGGAGAGGATTGGTAATCGTATCTTTTCGTCCTTCTTGAAGCTCTAGTTGTCCAGCCACAACTGTTACATCAGGATAGGTATAAATTTGCTTTTTAGGAATCCATAGGCGTTGGTCAGAACCAAACACATCGTAGGGTTTACCCTTCAGAGCAAACTTAAGGTGAGCAGAAAAGTTAACTGAAATTCGATTGTGATTAGGGAACCCACCTGGCATAAGGATAATTTGTCCATTAATGTATTCATGGCGTTCCTCTGAAGCCACTTCCAACTCCAGATATTCTTCAGGAGAGTAGTAGAGTTGTTCTGCCTGCATCACATTGCTCCATTACAATACTTTTCTACACATCGCACAAAAATCTCTACGCCCATGCCCAGCGCTGCTTCATCGAAGTCAAAGCGGGGATGATGGTGAGGAAATGCCAGCCCTCGATCGGGATTTGCCGAACCTAAGAAGAAGTAGCAGCCAGGGACTTCTTGCAAGAAGAAAGACATATCTTCGCCGCCCATCGTTTGGCAATCTGGAACTACGCCTGCTGGGGTTTCAACGACGGTTTCGGCAACCGAACGGACGAGTTGAGCGATCGCCCGATCGTTCAACACAGGCGGATACAGCGACCAATACTCCAGGCTATAGCTCGCTCCCTGACTCTGACAAACCCCAGCAATAATCTGTTCGACGCGCTCTTTAAAGAACCCATCTAAGCCTGGATCAAAATACCGCACTGTCCCACTCATTTCGGCAGTATCTGCAATCACGTTATGGGCATGTCCTGCATGGAATTCGCCCACCGTCACCACGCCCGCCTTCAGCGGATCAACATTCCGAGACATGATCGTTTGTAGCGCTGTTACCACCTGTGCACCCACCACGATCGAATCGACAGTCTGATGCGGCATCGCACCATGTCCGCCTTTGCCCTGGATGGTGCAGTGAAATAATTCTACCGCCGCCATCAATGCTCCTTCCCGGACTCCAACGGTTCCCAAGGGTAAGTTATTCCAGAGATGTAGCCCAATCACGGCATCGACATCGGGGCTCTTGAGCACGCCTGCTTCAATCATGGGCTTTGCACCACCCGGACCTTCTTCGGCAGGTTGGAAGATGAATTTGACAGTGCCAGTAAAAATTTCGGGGTGTTGGGAAAGATAGTAAGCAGTGCCCAGGGCGATCGCCGTATGTCCATCATGTCCACAGGCGTGCATTTTGCCATCGTGTTGCGAACGATAGGATACCTGGTTTTCTTCTTGAATGGGCAGCGCGTCCATATCTGCCCGAATAGCAAGGGTACGCCCTGGTTGATTGCCTGTGACTGTGGCAACAATGCCCGTCTGAGCGACTCCAGTTTGATGAGGGATGCTCCACTGGGTTAGCTTTTGGGTAATTAGCTCGGCGGTAAGATGTTCTTTAAAACCCAGTTCAGGGTGCTGATGTAAAATTCTCCGCCATTCTACCAACTGCGGCTGCAAGGTACGAATTCCTAGACGGATTCGGGAGACATCAGTGGAAATGAAAGGAAGAGAGGTGGAAACCATGGGGTGAATTTATTTTGTAAATTTTCTAAATATCCTGAGCAGGATGTAGGTAGGTTTATTTTAAACTAACGGATTCTATTTCCCTTTGCTGTGATGTCTTTGTGGTGATGTCTTTGTGGTGATGTCTGAGTCATCACCTTGTTATGTCTGAGTTTATGTGCTCCTCGCTAACAGACCACTAAATCGCTGTATCTGGCTTGTTTTCGCAACAAGATAGGGTTCTATACTCAGTTATGGGTTACTCACTTGCGATCGCCTAATCTCTCCTTCATGCTTCATCATGAATTGGGGGTTTCCCCTCAACTCGATGTTGTCTCCCCAGTGCTGAGGTAGGATTTGGGAAACATTTAAACGAATTCCTGAAATCCATCAATTTTTGAGATCTCTCTAAAAGTCAATTCTCCTTGTATCCCCTAATGACCGACCCAGCCAGAGATGCTGCCAGCGTTACCGATTTGTTGACTCGCTATAGCTTTGACCTAAGCGGGTACACAGTCGATCGCTTGGCTGAATACTGGCTCCAACGCTACCCTTCGGATTGGATTCGCCTTGCGGTAATTGAAGCCCTTTACCAGGGACGCTATAAGGCGGTTTCAGTCGAGCAAATTTTGAACTTATGGCGACGACGCGACAAGCCCTTATATCACTTCAATCGTGATTTTGAGCGAATTATTGCTCCACCATTTGCTAAGGGGCGCACCGTACAGCCAGAAGTAATCGTGCCGCCCCCCTACGTGCCGTCCTCCTTAGATTTAGAACTCAGTACATTAGAGCTAGACCTGCTAGAACTAGACAAATTGAAGAATCTGAAACTACCCCAGTCCTTGAGGGTGCCTCGCCCCCTGGGAGCAATTCAACCGTTTTCTGTACTGGATATCCTTTTGCCTAAAGATACGATGTTTCAGAAATTCTATGTGCAGTTGTTGGCATCTGGAGACTTGCAAAGACTTACGGATGCTGAACCAATCGGGACAAGCCCTGACGAGCAGCTCGAAGAAATTGCGCTATCTCCACTCGATAGCGAACCAATATCTTCTCCAGAGGAGGCGATCGCTGAATTTAAGGCTGAATTTAAGTCAGTGGCAGACCCAACAATCAGGGGATTACCCATTCAGCCATTTAAGCCCTCTGCTCAAGAAATGTTAGTAGGTTCGCTAGAAGTTGTTCATCAGACAAAAGATTTAGGCAGTCCACCGATTCATCAGTTTGTGCCGACCTTAGAACCCTCAGAGTTTTACGCAAAGCTTAAGGCGATCGTGCAAAATGCCGCGACCCCAAGGCTAGCGAGTAATCATGGGTTGGCTGAACCTACTGTGCCTCCTGAACCTAGGGTGACTCCTGAGCCTTCCGAACCTCGTGAACCTTGAGAGGCTTTCCTTCAAATTCCCCAGCGATTTATTAGACCTGCTTTGAAAATAGAGGACTAGCTTGGTGGATGAGCAGTGGCAATGGGAGTCAAGTGAACCTGATATCCCAATCGCTCAATCCGGGACTGCAAGGTGTAGATCAGTTGGTGTTGAGTGCGTTGTCCCGTATC